>CAJCJD010000044.1 GCA_903970555.1 Vulcanimicrobiota bacterium | reverse complement strand
GCGGGAGCAGGCGGTTGAATTTTGGAGCCTGTCCCGATCGAACCGGACCTGAGTCCGGCTACGGGTTGGCTCCGTTGCCCGGAGCGTCCGACATGCAGCCTATCGATACCGAATCGCGCGAGCGCACCGCCGCCCGCGCGGATACGTCCGCTTTTTCCGCCGACGCCGAAACGTCGTCCTACACCACACCTGTCACGATGCCTGTCACAACCGAAGCACCTTTTGCTCTCACCCCTCCTCACAACCCTGGCCAGATGCGCGTCACCAAGCGCAATGGCGGCCAGGAGATTGTCGACGTCAACAAGATCGTGCGCGCCGTCACACGCAGCGCCGAAGGTCTGCATGGCGTCGACCCGCTGCGCGTGGCGCTCAAGACCATCGGCGGTTTGTACGATGGCGCCAGCACGCAGGAACTCGATCAGCTTTCCATCCGCACCGCTGCCGCACTGACTGCAGAAGAACCCGAATACGGCCAGCTCGCCGCGCGTCTGCTCGGCGCCTTTATCGATAAGGAAGTGAGCGGCCAGGAAATCCAGAGCTTCTCGCAATCCATCGCACGCGGTGCGGAGTGGGGCATCCTCAACGCGCGCTTGCGCGATTTCGTTGTGGCAAATGCGCGCAAGCTCAACGACGCGATCGATCCGCACGCCACACGCCGCTTTGAATACTTCGGCCTGCGCACGGTGTACGACCGCTACCTGCTGCGTCATCCGCAAATGCGCAAAGTGATCGAGACGCCGCAGCATTTCTTCATGCGTATTGCCTGCGCGCTGGGTGGCAACGAGATCGGCGAAACGCTGGAGCTGTATCGCCTGCTTTCGTCGCTGGAATACATCGCCAGCTCGCCGACGCTATTCAATGCGGGCACCTCGCACGAGCAGCTCAGCTCCTGCTTCCTGCTCGACTCGCCGACCGATTCGCTGGAATCGATCTACGAGAAATACGGCGATGTCGCCAAGCTCAGCAAATTCGCCGGCGGTATCGGCCTGGCATATTCGCGCGTGCGTTCGCGCGGTTCGCTGATCAAGGGCACCAATGGTCACTCCAACGGTCTCGTGCCGTGGTTAAAGACGCTAGACGCCTCGGTCGCCGCGGTGAATCAGGGCGGCAAGCGCAAAGGCGCGGCCTGCGTGTACCTGGAGCCGTGGCATGCGGATATCGAGGAGTTCCTCGAACTGCGCGACAACACCGGCGACGAAGCACGCCGCACGCACAACCTCAATCTGGCCAACTGGATTCCCGACGAATTCATGCGCCGCGTGGAGCACGACGGCGACTGGTCGCTGTTCGATCCCAAGGTCGTTCCGCATTTCGTAGATAGCTGGGGCGAAACGTTCGAGCAGGCTTATCACAAGGCCGAAGCGGAAGGTCTGGCCGTGAAAACGGTAAAGGCGCGCGAGCTGTACGCACGCATGCTGCGCACATTGGCGCAAACCGGCAACGGCTGGATGACCTTCAAGGATCGCAGCAACGCAACCAGCAACCAGACGGCGAAAGCCGAGAACGTCATCCATCTCTCGAACCTGTGCACCGAGATCCTGGAAGTGACCAACGCCGGTGAAACGGCGGTGTGCAATCTGGGTTCGGTCAATCTGGCTCGCCACGTGGTGGATGGCGCTTTCGATTTCGCCAAGCTTGCCTCCACGGTGCGTACCGCCGTGCGTCAGCTCGATCGCGTGATCGATCTCAACTTCTATCCGATCGACACGGCTGCCGTCGCCAATCGCAAGTGGCGTCCGGTCGGCCTGGGTGTGATGGGTTTGCAGGATGTGTTCTTCAAACTGCGCTTGCCATTCGATTCGGCCGAGGCGCTGGAACTGTCCACGCGCATTGCCGAAGAGATCTACTTCAACGCGCTGTCGCAGTCGAACGCGCTTGCTGAGCAGGCTGGTCCGCATCCGGGTTTTGACGAAAGCCGCGCGGCGAATGGCGAACTGCAGTTCGACTATTGGCCGAATGCCAAGCCGCATGACATCGCGCGCTGGGATGCATTGCGCGAAGCGATCAAAGCCAAGGGTCTGCGCAACTCGCTGCTGATCGCGATCGCACCGACTGCCACCATCGCCTCCATCGCCGGTTGCTACGAGTGCATCGAGCCGCAGGTGAGCAACCTGTTCAAGCGCGAGACACTGTCGGGCGATTTCCTGGTCGTGAATCGTTACCTCGCAGACGAACTGAAAGCACTCGGCCTGTGGACCAGCGACGTTCGCGATGCGATCAAACTGGCGGAAGGTTCGATCCAGGGCATCGCCGCGATTCCAGAGCGCCTGCGTACGATCTATCGCACCGTGTGGGAGCTGCCGCAAAAAGCACTCATCGATCTTGGTGCCGCACGTGGCGCGTACATCGACCAAAGCCAGTCGCTGAACCTGTTCATGGAGAACCCGAATATCGGGCAGCTGAGCTCCATGTACATGTACGCGTGGAAGTCCGGCATCAAGACCACGTACTACCTGCGTTCACGACCGGCGACGAAGATCGCCAAGACCACGGTCACCGCTAGCGTCGCCGCCACACCGGTATCCGATGCGCAAGAAGCGGCTACTGCGGCTGTGTTCTGTTCATTGGAGAATCCGGAGTACTGCGAAGCCTGTCAGTAAACCGACACCCGTCGTCCCGGCGAAAGCCGGGATCCAGCGCCTTGATTGTCCTAAAGTCACCAGGTCCCGGCGTTCGCCGGGACGACGGATTAAAGGAGGGTTGCATAGAGATCGTGCCAGTACGGATTGGTGCTTTCTATCAGCTCCAACTTCCAATGCCTGCGCCAACGCTTAAGCAACTTCTCCCGTTTTATTGCTGATTCCATCGTGTCGCGCAGTTCATACCAAACAAGGTCTCGCACGGCATGGCGCTCTGCAAATCCAGCAATGAAGCCACCACGATGCTGCCAAACTCGTTGTATCAAATCGGATGTAACGCCGACATATAACGTTCCATTCCGACCGCTGGCTAACATGTAAACGCAAGGCTGACGTAATCGCATATGACAAACTCATCCAACACCCGCCAGATCGTCGCCTGCATCCCAACAGCATGTGAATGCGTGAATTTCGCGCACTCCCGTCGCGCCGGCGCACGCCGGGACCCCGCGCCTTCTTACACCTTCTGATCGAGTCACCATGTCGAACTCATCCAATCCGTCAAACATCCTCGACCCAGGCTTCGAACTCACACTGCGCCCGATGCGCTACCCCGAGTTCTACGAGATGTATCGCAACGCGATCAAGAACACGTGGACGGTGGAGGAAGTGGATTTCTCGCTCGACACCACGGACCTCAAGTCGAAAATGACGGATGCCGACCGCCACTTGATTCATCGCCTGGTGGCGTTCTTCGCCACTGGCGATGCCATCGTGTCGAACAACCTGGTGCTGAATTTGTACCAGCACATCAATTCGCCCGAAGCGCGCATGTATCTGTCGCGCCAGCTGTTCGAGGAGTCGCTGCATGTGCAGTTCTACCTCACCCTGTTGGACACCTACATTCCCGATCCGACCGAACGCAACAAGGCGTTTTCGGCGATCGAGAACATTCCTTCGATTCGTCAGAAGGGCGCGTTCTGCTTCAAGTGGATCGATTCCATCCAGGGCCTGCAGCGCCTGGAAACGCGCGAAGATCGTCGTCAGTTTTTGCTCAACCTGATCTGCTTCGCCGCCTGCATCGAAGGCTTGTTCTTCTTCGCCGCCTTCGCCTACGTGTACTTCCTGCGTTCGCGCGGCTTGTTGCACGGCTTGGCGTCTGGCACCAACTGGGTGTTCCGCGACGAATCGGGTCACATGGCCTTCGCGTTCGAAGTCGTGCGCACCGTGCGCGCGCAAGAGCCGGATCTGTTCGATGCGGACATGCGCAGCCAGGTCGAAGCCATGCTGGAAGAAGCCATTGCGTGCGAAACGCAGTTCGCCGAGGACGTACTGTCCGGTGGCGTGGCCGGCCTTTCGGTGAAGGATATGCGCCAGTATCTGGAATACTGCGCCGACCAGCGTCTTGTGCAGCTGGATATGCCGAAGAAGTACGGCGCGAAGAATCCGTTCGACTTCATGGATCTGCAAGACGTGCAGGAAGTAACCAACTTCTTCGAGCGTCGCGTCTCGGCGTATCAGGTCGGCGTGGAAGGCGAAGTTGCGTTCGACATGACGTTCTGACGGATATCGACAGCCATGGGTTCACCGCTGATCGTGCTTACCGACGCACCCGAAGCCGATGAGCTGGCGACGATTCGCCGCCAACTCGATCGGTACAACGTCGAAGCGTGCGGCATCGACGATCAACGCCCCGTGGCGATAATCCTCAAGGATCCCACCACGCAGGAAGTGATGGGCGGCCTGACCGGGCGCACATCGCGCAGCGTGCTATTCATCGACGTGTTTATCCTGCCGGAATCCCTGCGTGGCACCGGCCTAGGTAGCCAGCTGCTGCAAATGGCCGAAGAGGAAGGTCGACGACGCGGCTGTCATACCGCGTTGCTGCATACCAATACCTTTCAAGCGCCCGCGTTTTATAAAATGCACGGATGGCGGGAGTTCGGCACTTTCCCTTGCGATCCGCCCGGCTGCGATCGTATCTTTTTCACCAAGGATCTCACCGCTTCGTAACGCGGACATCTCTCTTCATGAGCGCACCTCACATCGTCGTCACCGATGCGGCGGATGCGGCAGACCTGGCCGCGATCTCTAACGGCCTGGATCAGTTCAATATCGACGTAACCGGCATAGCCGATCGGCGTCCGCTGGCTGTGCTGATCAAGGACCCCGATACGCTGGAAGTGCTTGGCGGCGTCACCGGCCGCACATCGCTTGGACTGCTATTTCTCGATGTGTTTTTCTTGCCTGAAGCGCTACGCGGATCGGGCCTCGGCAGCCAGCTTCTGCAGATGGCCGAAGCGGAAGGAAGACGTCGCGGCTGCCGCTCTGCTGTGCTTTATACGATCAGTTTCCAAGCGCCGGACTTCTACAAGAAACACGGCTGGCGCGAATTCGGCGCGATCCCTTGCAATCCCCCCGGTAGCAGCCGCATTTTTCTGACCAAGGATCTGGTTCCGACAACTTGGGGTGCTGCTGAAATCTCCCCGCTTTCCTGAAAAAGCAGGGAGATGGCGAAAGAACCCCGACTTAAGTCCAACTACTGTCGTCGTCCCCGTTGCCGCCGAAACTGGCGTCATCGAAGTCGGTGGAAGAAAAATCCTGGCCACCGCCGTTGGACAAATTGCCGTTGTCGAGAAAATTGTTCTCGGTCACGTTCTCGATCACTTCGGGTTGTCCGCCGAAGAAACCGCCGCCGTGATGGCCGCCCAGCAGACTCTCGATACCGTCGAACAGGAACATGCCGCCGGCGACGCCAGCTGCTGTTGTCGCCGCACCTGAGAGAAAGCTCGAACCACCTTGCGGTGCCGCGGGCGCACCGCCGAACAGACGGTCGCGCCAGGTTGGAGCGGGCGCAACCTGTTGCTGCGGTGGATACGCTGGGGGCACCGGGCTCCATCCTGATGGTTGGCCCGACTGCTGGCCACCGAGGAAGCTGCCACCGCCCGCCTGCCCGGCCACCTGCGCTTGCAATTGCGCGATCTGCGCCTTGGCCGCATCAAGTGCATGCTGCTGCAGCAGGCTCCGCTGCACCAACAGGTAAAGCGCATCGGGCTGACCGGCCAGGCGCTGATGGATCAGCGCATCAGCCTGTGCATCCTTGGCCACGCCGTTGACAGCGGCCAGACGTTGAAGAAAGTCGTCGAGAAGAAGTTGTTCCTGGGGAGTCATGGGGTCTCCATTGCACTGCATACGTATGCCAGCACCACGCGGGCAAGAAAGAAGTATGCACGCCGTGTATGACCTCAAGGGGTACGTTGGGTGCAATCGACATCGAGATGATGCCGGCATTCAGTTCGGCTTTCGCAGTGCTAACGGCCTATTGACTACAGGTGTAGTCATGGCGTAGCGTGACTACACCTGTAGTCACAAGCATTTCCGGCCATGTCCAAACCCTCTATCGGCGATCAGGAGCTTGCGCTCCTGCACTATCTGGCTGAACACGAAAGCGCCTCGGTTGGGGAGGTGGCCGCCGATTTCGGCGAATCGCGCGGGTTGGCCCGCTCGACCGTGCTAACCATGATGGAGCGCTTGCGCGCGAAGTCGTATCTGCGCCGGCGACAGGTCAATGGCGTCTATCGCTACAGCACTGCAACCGGTCCGGGCGAAGTCATGAGCAACGCGGTCGGACAGTTCGTCGAAAAAACACTGTCGGGCTCGCTGTCGCCGTTCGTGGCCTGGATGTCCGAAAAAGCCGAAGTCAGCGATAGCGAGCTGGCCGAACTCCAGGCGCTGGTGAACCAGCTGCAATCGCGACGCAAGGAGACCTGAGATGGACACGCTCGCTAACATCATCGATACCTTGTTCGTACGCCTTGCGTGGACTGCTGCCCAGGCGACTGTCTTGATCGGCGCGCTTTGGCTGCTAGGTCGCTGCCTGCCACGCCTTTCGCCGGCAATTCGCTGCATGCTCTGGTGGTTGGTCGCCTTGCAGCTTGTGCTCGGGGTCGCCGTAAGCACGCCGGTGGAGTTGCACTGGTTGGCGCCGCCCGCGAATGCACCTGCAATCATGGCAAGCCATGTGATGGCACCGGCACACAACAGTGTCAACGAGATGCCCGCGACAACGGTCGCATTACCCGAATCCAACGCTTCGATGACCAACCAGCCAGCCGTGCGAGCCTGGTCGTGGTCGGAGATCATCGTTGTGGCATGGCTGATCGGTGTCCTGCTGCAACTTGCCATCGCCACCAAGCAATGGCGTGAAAGCCGCACACTGCTTGGCAGCACAAGGCCGATGCAGAACGCTGCGTTACGAACGCTATGTATCGAACAAGCCTACGCGTTGGGTTTGCGCCATGTGCCACGGCTACGCGTCTCTGACGCCATCATATCGCCGCAAGTCACTGGCTTATGGCGCCCGGTCGTGGTGTTGCCATCGGAACAAGTTCTTTCTTCCGACGAGTTGGCCATGGCGATGGCGCATGAACTGGCCCATCTACATCGCGGCGACTTGTGGCTCGGCTGGGTGCCGGCTGTCGCGCAACGACTGTTCTTCTTCCATCCGCTGGTGAAGTGGGCCATGCGCGAGTACGCGATCTATCGCGAAGCCGCCTGCGACGCACAAGTGCTGCAGCATCACCGCGCCGAGCCACAAACATACGGTCATCTGCTGTTGCGCCTGGGTGTTGCTCATCCCGTGCATTCCAGTCTGGCGGGCGCGTCCTCCACCTTCCAAAGTCTAAAAAGGCGACTGATCATGTTGCAGCAAAACGTGAACGATACGACGCCACGCGCGCCGGCTTGGGTTTTGGTTGTGGTGATCGCTTTTGCGGGCGTGCTGCCTTATCGCGTCACCGCGACCAGCTCGGAACACGCCGTCGGCACGGCACAAACCAGCCAAGACGACAGTGTTGCGACGCCGCCCACTCCACCGACACCACCCGCACCAGCTACGCCGCCCACACCTGCACCGGCCGCAATGCCCGCCGTACCGCCGGTGCCACCGGCACCGCCAGCGCCAGCCGCGCCGCCGGCTCCGCCTGCCGCGCATAACCTCGGCTTCAAGGCACGCTATGTGGACATCGACACCAACGCACACGCAAATCGCGGCATGGCGCTGTTCGATGGCGACATGGTCATCGTCAACGGCAGCGATAAAGATCTGGCGGATGTGCAAGGCATGCGCAAGACGGGCCAACCCATGCTGTGGTTCCGGCGCGGCGACAAAGCCTACGTGATTCACGATGCAAGCCTGATCCAACAAGCCAAGGAAGCCTACGCACCCGTCAATGATGCGGCGGAGGCGCAAGGCAGGCTTGCCTCGAAACAAGGAGAGCTTGCTGGCGAGCAAGGCGGCCTGGCCGCGCGTCAAGGTGCCTTGGCGAGCCGCGAAGCTGACCTGGAAAGTCGTCGCGTAGCCATCGAAGCACAACGCGTCGCGACGCAGGCCAGCTCCGCATCGCAAGAAGAGGCCGCGCGCGAAGCGAGCCTTGACGGTCAGATTCGCGGGCTGAATGCGGAACAAGCCGAAATCGATCGCGAAACCAAGACACTGGATCGTGCAGCGGAAGCATTGTCCAAACAGGAATCCGCTTTGTCCGAGCGTGAAGCGGCCATGTCTACGCAACAAAAAGCCGTATCCGAGCGAGTCGACCGGGAGTTGGACAAGGTATTGAATGACGCCATGTCGAAAGGCTTGGCCGAGCCTGCCAATCGCTAACGTCAGCGTAGCCATCTAGCTCAGTGGATCACCGGTGGAATAACTATCCATCGGTGATCGAAGCAAGATCCGCCACCCATCCAATATCACCACGCGATCAGCTTCGGCTGATGGCTCGGCTCGTTGCAGCCATCGTTCCGGGGAAGTCATCATGCTCGGTTACTACTTTGTGTTGGCGTTATATAGCCTCAAGCGCAGCAAGGTCATTACGGTGCTGATGATACTGGCCATCGGCCTGGGCATTGGCGCCAGCATGACGATGATTACCGTGCTACATGTGATGTCGGGCGATCCCTTGCCAGGACAAAGTGCGCAACTTTACGTGCCCGTGATCGATCCGCACCCCATCAGCAAAACAAAAACCGAAGAGCCCCTTCCCGACGGCAACATGAGCTGGCCAGACGCGATGTATCTGTTGCACGCCGTCCGCGCAGACAAGCAAGCCGCCATGGCGGCCGGTGCTCTGCCCATTCGCCCGACGCAGAACACGCTGCGACCCTTCTTCGAATTCGGACACTATGTCACCGCCGATTTCTTTCCGATGTTCGCCACACCGTTTCGTGCCGGCAGCGGCTGGACGGCGCAGGATGATCAGCAGCATGCTCGAGTCGTCGTGCTCAATGCCGACCTCAATCGCAAGTTGTTCGGCACTCAATCGAGCATCGGTCGCACCGTGCGCTTGAAAGACACCGACTTTCGCGTGATCGGCGTGCTTGACGACTGGCATCCGCAACCGACGTTTTATGCGCAGATCGACGATCGCGCGTTCGGCCGCAACGATCAATTCTTTCTGCCGCTGCAGACCGCGCAGGAACTACAGCTCGATTTCAACGGCCAGCTGACGTGTTGGGGCAGTGGCGGCGACGCACGCACCAGCGATCATTGTGCGTGGCTGCAGTTCTGGGTGCAGTTGGATAGCACGGCGAAAGCGCATGCATACCGTGACTTTCTCGCGGACTACTGGCGAGATCAGCAAACGCACGGGCGCTTTCCGCGACCGGAGCACGCGCGGCTTTACGGGCTGATGGACTGGTTGACCAACCAACATGTAATCCCTGCCGATCTCGACCTGCAATTGTGGTTGGCGCTGGGCTTTCTCGGCGTGTGCATGGTCAACATTGTCGGCTTGCTGCTGGCCAAGTTTCTGCGTCGCAGTGGTGAGATCAGCGTGCGCCGTGCGCTGGGTGCGCGGCGGCGCGATATTTTTCTGCAATTAGGTATCGAATCGATGGTCGTCGGGCTGGCAGGCGGCATGCTTGGCGTTGCGCTTGCCGAACTTGGCCTTTGGAGTATTCGTCAACGACCCGACGGCTACGCGCAACTGGCACAAATGGACATCTCGATGTTGTTGGGCACGTTTGTTCTGTCCGTCATGGCCAGCGTTTTCGCCGGGCTGCTTCCGGCTTGGCGCGCTTGCAATGTCACGCCTGCCCTGCAGCTCAAGACACAGTGAGGCCAATCATGTCATTACCACCCGTCGTTGCCAGCCTGACGCGCCACAGACTTACGGCGCTGCTATTGGTGCTGCAGGTCAGCTTGACCTGCGCCATCGTCTGCAATGTTGCGTTCATGATCGCCAACCGTGCGACTCAGCTGCGCCAGCCAAGCGGCGTCGCGGAAAACGAGCTGGTGATGATCGACAGCACCGACCTGGATAACAACGCGCAACCACTCGTTCGCCATGCCACCGATCTAGCCGCATTGCGCGCGATCGGGGGCGTGACATCGGTGGCCGCTGTCGATGCACTGCCTTTCAATCTCAATGATTGGAGCAATGGCATAGCGCTTGTACCGGATGCACCCTCGCGTGCAACGGCCACCGCATTCAACGGCACGCCAGGAGAACTCGCAACCCTTGGATTGCATTTGGTCCAAGGGCGAGACTTCCTGCCGAATGAATACGTGCCTTTGGATAGCGCACATGACTGGGCGGGTATCGATCGCGTGCCTGTCGTGATTGTTACCCGAGCGCTCGCGGAGCAACTTTTCCCGGGCCAGGATCCTCTGGGCAAGGCGATCTACCCCGATGAAAAACCGGTGCGCATCGTCGGCGTGGTCGATCACCTGTTGCGACCGCATATGCACGACGGTGTCGACAGCGAATACGCCACGCTGTTTCCAATGCTGACGGATTCGGCCGATGTGACGTATGTCCTGCGCACGTCGCCACAAGATCGCGACCGCGTATTGAAGCAAGCCGCTGACGTGCTGAACCGTCTCGACGACAATCGCATCCTTAGACACGCGCAGACTTTTGTGCAGCTGCGCGAAAACTATTTTCACCGCAGCCGCACGATGATCGCGCTACTGATTGCGGCCGCCACCGGACTGCTCTTCGTCACCGCGCTGGGCATTGCGGGTCTCGCCAGCTTCTGGGTACAGCAACGGCGGCGATCCATCGGCATACGCCGCGCGGTGGGCGCTACGCGCAACGATATCCTGCGCTATTTCCAGACGGAAAATTTTCTGATCGTGACGACGGGCATCGTGCTGGGATCGGTTCTGGCCTACGCCCTGAATCTCATGCTGATGGAGCACTACGAACAGCCGAAATTACCGGTGCTGTACCTGGGTATCGGCGCGCTTGCGCTTTGGCTGCTTGGTCAACTGGCCGTGCTTGGACCGGCCTTGCGTGCTGCGGCAGTGCCGCCCGTCGTGGCGACTCGCACGACGTGACGGTGTGACAGGCGGTACTGCGCGGCACGCACCGCAGGGACAACGTCCGCGAGCGGCAGCAAGCTGAAACCCTGCTGCCGCTCGCGAACGATGGCTTATCTCCAGGGCCACGCCTTGAGTTCGTATTCCTTCGGCGGCGTGTCGTCACCGAGGTAGCGAACGAAGTAATCCCAACGACGGCGTGTCGCGTAAGGCGTTCCGGAGGCATAACCGTGGTGCTGGTTCGGGATCAGCAACAAGTCGAAATCCTTGTTTGCCTTGATCAGCGCATCGACCACCAACAGCGTGTTGTACGGCGGCACGTTATCGTCGATCGTGCCGTGCACCAGCATCAGATGACCCTTGAGATTCTTCGCCAGGTTCTGATTGGCTTGGTCGTCGTAGTTGCTCGTGCCGTTCTTGTTGGCGACCAGCAAGCCCTGCCACTTCTCCGCCCAATCGTCTTCATATTCGCGGTTGTCGTGGTTGCCGCTTTCGGCCCAGCCAACCTTGAAGAAATCGGGATAGCGGAACATGGCATCGGCCGTGGCGTTGCCACCACCGGAATGACCCCAGATACCAACGCGATCAAGATCGATCCACGAATAACGTTGGCCGAGCTGCTTGATGGCGGCGACCTGGTCGGGCAGCGTGTTATCGCCCATGTTGCCGAACCACGCGTCATGGAACGCTTTCGAACGCCACGGCGTGCCCATGCCGTCGATCGCGACGACGATAAAGCCAAGTTCCGCCACCGATTGATCGTCAGCCTGCGAAGGTGTGAACCCGTACGTGTAGACCGAACCGGTCTGCGGACCCGGGTAGATGTAATCGATCACCGGATACTTCTTGCTCGGATCGAAATGTGTTGGCTTGAACATCAGGCCGTACAGATCGGTCTTGCCGTCACGCGCTTTTACGATGATCTGTTCCGGCGGCTGCCAACCGGTGGCGAGAAGGCGTGAAATGTCTGCCTTCGCGACGGTGGTTACCGTGCGGCCATCGTTCGCATCGCGCAACACCGTGACAGGCGGCGTGTTAGTGGTGGAGTAGCTGTCGACGAAGTACTTGCCATCTTCGGACATCGTGATGATGTGGTCTGCAGGCTCCGGCGAGAGCAGCACAGGCTTACCGCCATCCAGACTCACTTTCCAGAACTGCTGGTAGTAAGGATTGACGCCCGCCGTGCGACCGACACCGCGGAACCACACGGTACGCGTCTTGGCATCGACCTTCAGCACTTCGGTGACGTTGCCGTCGCCCGTGGTGACGGCGTGCTTGAGCTGCCCGTTGGCAGCGTCATAGAGATACAGGTTGCCCCAGTTGTTGCGCTCGCTGAACCAAATGGCTTCGTGCGTCTCTGGCAAGTAGCGCCAGTTCACCGCGCCGTTGCCGCTTTCGTAGTAGGTCGGCACGTCTTCGTGGAAAACCGTGCGTACTTCGCCGGTGTTTGCATCGGCGATGCGGAAAGTTTCGTGCTTGTGATCGCGCGAGGTGGAAACGAAAGCGAGCGTCTTGCCATCCGGCGCCCACTTCACATCGTCCCAGCCGCCGTTCTCGCCGCAGCTGACGTCGTCGCACAATGACGAACGGTGCTGGTCGGCAGGCATCTTCAGACGTACGACCTTGTGACCTGGCACATCGATGATTACGCGTTCGATCATCGTCACGTGCTCATCGCCTGGCAGCGGATATTTCCACGACTGCAGCTCGGGGTGACCAACGCGCGTGGTGACCAGATACATGTCGCCGTCCTGGCGCTGATCCTGCTGGAACGTCGCGATTTGCTTGGAGTCGGGCGACCATTCCAGGATGGCGTTGTCGGTGTGCTTCCAGCCGGCGTTGTCGGTGGCGTAGCCGAAGTTTTCCACGCCGTCGGTGGTCAACTGGGTTTCCTTGCCGGTGGCGACATCGCGTACCCACAGGTTCCAATTACGGATGAACGCTTCCTGCTTGCGGTCCGGCGAAAGCACGCCCGGCTCGGTGCCGGTTTTCACCAACGTGCTCTTGTCGACGCACTGGCCCGCACCCTTCAAATCGCACAGGTACTGCTTGCCGCCCACTTCGATCTCGTCGCGCCCGTCGGCCGCCACGCGAAAATCCATGATGCCGAGCTTGTCGGCCTTAACCGGCTTGCCGCTCACCTTGCTCAGCACAGCCGCGAGCTTGGCCTGATCGACTAACGGCGACGCCTTGCCACTGGCCGCATCCATTTGCATGTAGTGGTCGCCGGATGCGTCGTGGTCCAGGTACCAAAAATGCGTACCGTCCAGCCAACGCACCATACCCACGGCGTGATCCACCAGTGGGCGCGTGTTGTACACCATGTATCGCTCGGCCTGCGCATAATCCTGCGCGGTCAGCGTGCGACCTTCAGCCATGGCGTTGCTATATGACGTGGCGGCCAGCAGCCCACACACCAGGGCGCCGTAAAGGCGCGACGTGTTGATTTTCGAACGCATGCTTACTCCCCAAGGAAAACGAACCGCCGCGGCAGCGGCTGTCCCGAACCTGTCTTGACCCTTCATCCTAATGCCACTCGTCATGGTCCCACCCCTGCCAAAGGTACCTGACGTGGCGCCCGGTCATCGGGAGCCTTATTGTGTGCGTCCCCAACCCACGCCTCGCAAACTCCCATGACCGACACCTTGCCCGAAGCCCGTCTGCTGGAAATGGTTTTCCCGGACCATACCAACCACCTTGGCACCCTCTTCGGCGGCCAGGCGCTAGCTTGGATGGACAAGGCCGCCTTCATCGTGGCCTCGCGCCACGCGCGCCGCATTGTTGTGACAGCGCGTTCGGAGGAGGTGAACTTTCGCGTGCCGGTACGCAAGGGTCAGTTGGTGGAGTTGGTGGCGCGCATTGTTGGGACTGGGCGTAGCTCCATGAAGGTGGAAGTGGAGATGACGGCGGAGGATCCGCTTACTGGGGATCGACGGGTGTGCACTACGGGGCGGTTTGTGATGATTGCGCTTGATTCGAATGGGTCGCCTACGGGGGTGCCGCCGTTGCCTGCTGTCTGATGACGTATGTCAGATACCTTCATCGTTGTCGGTGAGTTTGAGTTCTGTTGCCTTGTGTGTAATCGCGCGAGGTTGCTCGCCTGCGGCGGGCTTTCGTGCCCTTCCGGGCCCGAGTCACTTTCTCTTGCGTGCCCACGTCCGCGTCTGGAACGCGGACGAACAGCAAAGCTGGCCCGAAGGGCGGAGGGCAGGATGCCCGGAGTCAGAGAAAGTAACCAAAGAGAAGGACACCCCGGTGCGGCGCCCTTCGGGTTCGTGAGGACAGGGGACCCATGCGCGCGAGCGCGCACTCTTCGAAAAGCTAAAAGCTAAGAACCAAGAGCCAAAAACAAAACCAGAGCGAGCGAATCAAACCCGCCGTGCGCCAGATGCCTTGCCGGCGCGCAGCGCCGGCACCGAGTGCGCGCACGGATGCGCGCAGCTCTACCCGGGGCCCCTAGGGCGCGGCGGAGGGATGAAGGATCAGCCCGCAGGGGAGCCGACAGGGATGTCGGCTCGTTTTTCGTCAGGGCAGGATGCCCTGTCGAAAAACCCCGTAATCCCTCCGCGCACTTTGCGGGCACGACGCCCGCAAAGCGCGCCCTCGGGGTGCCCTTTCTTTGGGTTACTTTTCTTTGGGCACGCAAAGAAAAGTGACT
>CAJCJD010000043.1 GCA_903970555.1 Vulcanimicrobiota bacterium | reverse complement strand
CACCACCCGCGCCCGCTCCACATCCGCACGATCAAACGCCAACTGATCCGCCTCCACTCCACCTTCCATACCAATAGGCGTGACGTTCACCAACAACTCCCCCGCCAACCCCACGGTATGCGGCGAAAAAGAAAATCCACTGACATCGGCCAACTTTCGCCCCGCCACTTCATTACGCGCCACGATGTAACCGTGCTTGAACCCCGCATCACGAAACGCACACGCCACCGCCTTCGCCATTCCGCCACTGCCGCGCAAAACCAGGCGCGTATCCGGCGCAATCCCATGCCGCTCGATCAACTGGCGCACCGCGATGTAATCCGTGTTGTAAGCACGCAGACAACCATCGTCATTGACGATCGTATTGATCGACGCAATCGCCTCAGCCGATGCATCCATCGCATCCACCAGCGGAATACATGCCTCCTTGAACGGCATGGAAACCGCGCACCCGCGAATACCTAATGCGCGGATACCGCCAATCGCCGCCGGCAGATCGCGGGTGGTAAAGGCCTTGTAGACATAGTTGAGCTCCAGCGCCTCATACAAAAAATTCTGGAAGCGCGTGCCGAAATTGCCCGGGCGACCGGACAGGGACATGCAAAGCTGGGTATCGCGGTTAATGGATCGAGACATGTCAAGGCTCTACAGGGATCGAGTGAGGGCAGCGTAGCGAAAGCCATCGCTTGGAAAACGTCGGCTTCCGGCTCGCATGCCAAAGCATAGCCAACTTGCCGCAAGAGCCTGCCCATCAGGCATGGTTCGTAACGCTTGACGCGGGCGCTACAATTGACAGCCTGAGCAGGTATCAAGGAAGCCGCATGAGCGAGCACAAGCCCACCGACGTCACCCAGGAACAGGCCGAAGAGGCAGTGCGCACCCTGTTGCGCTGGGCTGGCGAAGATCCGCAGCGCGAAGGCCTGCTCGATACACCGCGCCGCGTGGTCAAGGCCTATCGCGACTGGTTCAGTGGCTATCAGATCGATCCGGGCGAGTATCTGCGCCGCACCTTCAAAGAGGTGGCCGGCTACGACGAAATGGTCGTGCTGCGCGACATCGAATTCGAAAGCCATTGCGAACATCACATGGCACCGATCATCGGCCGCGCCCATGTCGGCTACTTGCCGACCAACCGCGTGGTGGGTATCAGCAAACTGGCGCGCGTGGTGGATGCCTACGCGCGCCGCTTCCAGGTGCAGGAAAAGATGACCGCGGAAATCGCGCGTTGCATCCAGGAAAACCTGCATCCGGTCGGCGTGGCCGTGGTGGTCGACGCCAGCCACGAATGCATGACCACGCGCGGCGTGCACAAGCGCGGCGTATCGATGATCACCAGCCAGATGCTGGGCAGCTTCCGCGACGATGCACGCACTCGCGCCGAATTCCTGGATTTCATCGGCATCAGTCGCGGCGGCCGCTGATGCGTGGGCCGCTCGCTGCGTTATTGCTTTGGCTACCTGTCACCGCGCTTGCGCAAGGCGCAACGTCCGACCTGTTCCGGGCCATGGATGCGAACGGCGACGGTCGAATCAGCGAGGCAGAATACGTGGCCTACATGAGCCAGGGCTTCTATCGCCTGGACCGCAACCACGACGGCATTCTGGAGCGGGACGAACTTCCCGGCGGTCGCGGCAAGCCTGTCACGCTGAAAGAGTGGCAGGACAACCTGCGGCGCGAATTCCACCAACTCGATCGCAACCATGACGGCTATCTGAGTCCGCAGGAACTGGCTCAGCCACCGCGCTGACGCATCTCCCCTCTTTCCAGCACGGCAGAAAAGAAAGGCCGCGGCGCCCCCGCGACGTTATGCGCACTTCCAGCCCATGCCAAGCCGAGCGCCTTCGGCTATCGTTGGCTCCTTTCCGTGGCCTCTTCGCGCCCCTCGCATGGACTCAGCACCGATTCCCTCGACTTCCCGCACCAACGCTGCATTCGCCTTCATCTTCGTAACCGTGATGCTGGACATGCTGGCGTTCGGCATCATCATCCCCGTGCTGCCGCATCTGGTGGTGCAGCTGATCGGCGGCAGCATTGCGCAGGCGGCGGTGTGGACGAGCGGCTTCGCCACGCTGTACATGCTGATGCAGTTCATCTTCTCGCCGGTGCAAGGCACCCTGTCGGACCGCTTCGGGCGGCGCACGGTAATCCTGATTTCCAGCCTTGGGCTGGGCATCGACTTTATGGTAATGGCGATAACGCCGGTGCTATGGCTACTGCTGATCGGCCGCGGCGTGTCGGGCATCTGCGCGGCTAGCTTCTCCACCGCCAATGCCTACATCGCCGACATCGTGCCCAAGGAAAAACGCGCGGCGGCGTTCGGCGCTATGGGGGCCGCATTCGGCATCGGCTTTATCGTGGGACCGGCACTGGGCGGCTTCCTGGGCCATTACAGCGTTCGCCTGCCGTTCTGGGTGGCGGCGGTGCTGTCGCTACTCAATTTCTGCTACGGCTTCTTCGTGCTGCCGGAGTCGTTACCGCCGGAACGTCGCACCAAACGCTTCGACTGGAGTCACGCCAATCCGTTCGGCGCTTTGGTGTTGCTACGCCGTTATCCGCAAGTATTCGCGCTGGCCACAGTGTTCTTCCTGATCAACCTGGCGCAGTTCTCGCTCAATTCCACCTATGTGCTGTACACCGATTACCGCTACGGCTGGGGCCCCCAGGCGGTGGGCTACACGCTGGCTTTCGTTGGCCTCTGCAGTGGCCTGGTACAAGCGGTGCTGGTGCGCCAACTGATGCCCAAACTCGGCGAGCGCAAGCTGATCATGATCGGCCTGCCGTTGTGCGTGGTGGGTTATTTATTCTTCGGCCTGTCCTCAGTGGGATGGCTGTTCCTGGTGGGCATTCCGTTCCTCTGCCTGGGCGGACTCGCCGGACCGCCCGCACAGGCGCTGATGACTCAACAAGTCGACCCGCACGAGCAGGGCCGCCTGCAAGGCGCCCTCACCAGCCTGGCCAGTCTCGCCGGCGTCTTCGGGCCGGCGGTGTTCGCAAACCTGTTCGCGCTGTTCATCAGCGACCACGCGCCCATGCATCTGCCGGGCATCTCATTCGTGTTGGCTGCATTGCTGTTGGTAGGCGCTGCGACTATCGCCGCCTACGCCATACAACATGTGCAAGCCGTGCAGCCATTACCTCTTTCTGACCACGCCACAGCAGCACTCGCCAGCGAGCTTTCGCCCCTGGCCGGCACCGTTGCTAGTGAACCCCTCCCCACCGATCGACCGGAGTCATCTCGATGAGCATTTCGATGTACCAAGTTGCTGTTCCCGTATTCGTGCGCGCCCTGACCAACCTGCAGCACGTGCTGAAACTTGGCGAAGCGCACGCCAAGGAAAAGAATGTTGAAGGATCGGTGTTGCTGCAAACGCGCCTGATCACTGACATGCTGCCGCTGGTGAAGCAAGTGCAGATCGCCACCGACATGGCGAAGAACGGCGCCGCACGCCTCGCCGGCGTAGATCCGCTGAAGTTCGAAGACAACGAAGCCTCGCTCGACGAACTGTACAGCCGCATCGAACGCGCCATCGATTACATCAAGAGCTTCAAGCCGGAGCAGATCGACGGCAGCGAAACGCGCGCCATCACGTTGAAGACGCGCAACGGCGACCTGAACTTCGAAGGTCAGGCTTACCTGCTGCACTACGTACTACCGAACCTGTTCTTCCATTGCACCACCGCGTACAACATCCTGCGCGAGTCTGGTGCCAATATCGGCAAGGCGGATTTCACCGGCAAGCCGTAAGCGTTTTATGCTTTTCGTGCGGGGCGATGCATTCGCCCTGCACTGCACCTGTTGATGCTGTCGCCTGTCGCGCGCGCATCGGGCAACTCGCCCCTCATCACATACACCCCTTCTCGTACTCGTCCGTACTGCAATGCGCAGCAGCGGACGTTTTTTTTGCCTCTTTCAAACTCCTGCTCATCAAATTAGGCGCGGTCCGATTGTTGCGAAAACGTCGGTCGCTTATTTGATCGTTACGGTTCGCAATTAATTTCCTTTCGGGGTTGAGCCGTAATCCGCGACGGTCACTTGAACAGCCATACGCCATGGCTCGGGGTGACTTTCGCTTTTGTCATCCAGCGTTCGTTGTACCGCTAGGCAACGAATGGCGACTCCAGGGAGAGAGCTCATTGAAAGCAGGAAGTACTTTTAATTACACGTTGCTGGCGTTGGCATGCGCAGCCGCGCTGGCGAGCACGAGCGTCTTCGCTCAAGACAATCCGTCAGATTCGAATGTTCCAAGCCCAAAGAAACTCGAGGCTGTTACCGTTACCGGGTCTTTGATCCCTCAGACGGAAGTCGAAACCTTTACGCCAACTACCACCATCACCGCTCAAGAGCTCAAGGCGAAAGGGTTTTCGTCGGTGGCTGACGCGCTTCAGCAGATGACATTTTCGACGGGCAGCATTCAGAACTCGCAAACAACCAACAGTTTTACGCCGGGCGCGAAAACGCTGAGTTTGTTTGGCCTCCCGGTTGGCTACGTAAAGTACCTGATCGATGGGCGCCCGATGTCGAGTTTCTCGGCGCTTTACAACAGCACGGACGTCTTAACCAATCTCAATACCATTCCTACCGATCTTGTCGATCACATCGACATTTTGCCTGGCGGTCAATCCACGCTGTACGGATCGGATGCCATCGCCGGCGTCGTCAATATTGTGATGAAAAAGAAAGTCGACGCCCCCGTGATCGATGTACGCTACGGCTGGGATCAACAAGGCGGCGGCGCAAGTCGTCATATCAGCTTTGTCGATGGCTTCAATATCGGCAAGCTCAGCCTGCTGGTAGGCGCGCAGCTGGAAAATACTCAGCCCATATGGTCCCGCGACCGTTCGCTTACATCCCATTTCTTCGAGAACGGCACATCCCCGGCCACCGCCAGCCGCGACTACCTCGTCTACAACAGCGACGCAAGAAACAACTATTTGATGATGGACCCGAACCGTTGCGCATTGACCACCGGTCAATTCAACGGCACCGAAGGTCTGCGCAATCGCGCAGGGTTTGGTCAATATTGTGGTTCGTTCAACTCCCCCGGCCAGTCCACGCTATCGAATGGCAGCAAAACGGCGAATGTTTATACGCATGCAACGTTCGACGTAAACGACAACGTTCAGCTGTACAGCGATGTCATGCTGAACTTCGATCGCGAGAAATATAGCCCGGGCGCGTCGGTGCTGTGGTGGGGAACCGGTGCGAAATATGGCTATATTTACGACCCGAACCTCGACGACTTCGTCAATCTCCAGAAAGCTTTCAGCCCCGAAGAAGCCGGTGGTTTCCAGAACATCATGTACAAAACCTACGAGCGTAACTACACGTTTACGTTCGGCGCCAAGGGCGGCATCGGCGCTTCCAACTGGGAATATGACGCCTTTGTCATGCACGCAGAGGACAAGTTGAACGAGATGAACTTCGCTCGCTTTGCCCAACCGATGGAAGCCTTCTTCGCTAATCGGGTACTTGGCCCTGATCTGGGCCCTGATCCTTATGGCTATGGTTTCAGCACGTTCTCGCCGAATTACGGAGCGTTCTACACACCTATTTCCAATGCGGATTTCCAGAGTTTCACGGGCTACACCTCCACCCGCAGCAAAACGTGGCAAAACACCGGACAAGTGACACTGACCAATCCGTCGCTGTTCCAGATGCCAGGCGGCGATGCAGGCGTCGCTTTTCTCATGGAAGGTGGCAACGAAGGTTGGGACTACTCCCCCGATCCTCGCTTGCTGAGTGGCGATGTGTGGGGTGCCTCGGCCGTACAAGGTGCGGGTCATCGCTCCCGCTACGCAGGGGCTATGGAATGGAGATTGCCGCTGCTATCGCAGCTCACATTGAGTGCTTCGACTCGCTACGACGCATTCAACGTTGCCGGGGCCACCGTGAGCAAGCCTACGTACAGCGTAGGCCTTGAGTACCGTCCGTTGGACAAGCTGCTTCTGCGCGCGCGCTATGGCACGTCTTTCAAAGTGCCGACGCTAGCCGATGAGTTCCAGGGCCAAAGCACCTACTACGACTCACCGACCGACTACTACAACTGCGCAAAATTGGGTTACGACGCCGCTGTCGCTCCCATTCAATGCCCTCAGAAGTACAACGGGGCCTCGGTCGTCGGCGTGCAATCGGGCAATCCTGACTTAAGGCCGATTTCTTCCACCAACTGGAGCGCGGGGCTGGTGTTTTCGCCAGTATCGCGAATGGCTTTGTCGATGGACTTCTTCCACTGGAACATCAAGGATGAAGTCAACATCCAGGACGCCGATCAGGTTCTGCTACAGGAAGCCGCATGCCGACTTGGCCAGCTTGATATCAATTCGCCCACCTGCGTAGCAGCTATCAGCCAGGTGACGCGAAATGCGAAGGGTGACATCACGGAGATCTACACCCCGAAAGTCAACGTATCCAACGAAATGCTCGACGCGATCAGCGCGGGCTTCAACTATACGTTTGGCATTGGGCGTTTCGGCGAACTTAATACGAACCTGGCCTACACCGATATCCTTCAGCACAAGCAGCAGCTGTATCCAGGTGACCCATACGTCGACCTGCTCCGCTCGCCCTACTACAGCACGGACTTCAAAACCAAACTGAATGCCTCGCTGACCTGGAAACGGGACGATTGGAGCGCCACGCTGTACGCCACTCGGTACGGCCAGTCCCCCAACTATCTGGCAACCCTGGATCTGGCTACCCCTTACCAGCAACCGGGCGAGGGCAAGCTGCCGGCATGGGTTCTTTACAACGCCAGCGTTTCCTATAGCCCGATCCCCAACCTGAAACTGTCCTTCGTCGTCGACAACCTGTTCAATACGAAGCCGCCTACGGACAACAGTTATCCGGGTACCTCATATGCCCCGTACAACAAGTACAACTACAACGTGTTTGGGCGCACATTCTTCTTGGAAGCCAACTACACGTTCGGCAAGTAAGCCAATATCACTAGTTTTTAGGCCCTGCATGCGCATGCAGGGCCTTTTTTTGCCTGGACGAAAAGTCGCATCTGGGAGGCGCCTATTGATTTCACACAACCACACCCCATCAAAGCCGAATAGGCAAATCGCTACTATGTGCGAAGGTTACCGGCATGACCAACCCAACTCACCTGAAAATCGACTTCGTCTCCGACGTTGTCTGTCCGTGGTGCGCCATTGGCCTCAAATCGCTTGAACAGGCACTGCAACGACTGGACGGCGATGTCGTCGCCGAGTTGCATTTCCAACCTTTCGAGCTGAACCCGGACATGGTTCCCGAAGGCGAGAGCATCGCCGATCACCTGGCCCATAAGTACGGCAGCACGCCGGAGCAACTGGCGAAGAACGGGGAAAACATTCGCCAGCGTGGTGCTTCGCTGGGCTTTACCTTCGACATGGACAAGCGCAAGAACATCTACAACACCTTCGACGCGCATCGCCTGCTGCATTGGGCTGAACTAGAAGGGCGACAGCACGCACTGAAGCTGGCGCTGCTGGAGGCTTATTTCGGCCGGGGCGAGAATGTCAGCTCGCATGACGTGCTGACACGGGTTGCAGGTGAGGCTGGGTTGGATACAGCCAAGGCGCGTGACGTGCTGGACAGCGACCGCTACGCCGAGGAAGTCCGCGAGCAGGAGCGCTTTTACCAGCAGCAGGGTATCCGGGCCGTACCTTCGGTGATCATCAATGGCCAGTACCTGATCCAGGGTGGCCAGCCGCCTGAAGTGTTCGAGCAGACCTTGCGGCAGATCGCCGCCGAGACCTGAGCACCCCTCACCGCTCGTCCAGGGGCGGTCTCCAGCGGTGCCGAATGGCGCGACAAGCGAGACCCCCAACCCCATCCCGCGCTTGGATTCGCCAATGGACGTTCCCGGCAAACCACCCCAATCGGAACGGTGGCGGCTGTCCCTTTCTCCGGGAGGTCCGCTCTTAAGCGAATGGCCTGCCGGACAAATTTATGTAACGCCCATCAAGAACACAGCCATTCCGCACAAAAACCATAAGCAAAGTACTACTTATTTTCAGACATAAAATACTTATTTTTCATTTGCAGCACCAGGAAATCAAAAACAATCTCAGACAACCGAATAGACCTGGAAACTCCAATGAAACTAATTTCAGCAACCATCGCAACCGCAGTCATCATCTCATTATTTACAAGTTCAAGCGCTCATTCAGCACGATTCAATGCGTTGAACACAATTTATTTTGACGCCAATAACAATATCATAGGCCAGCAAATAGCTTTTTGTGAAAATGTTGATTTACATGGCGGCAACATTGATGCATCCAACCCATACCACATCACCATTATGACTGGCTGTGGCGATCCAAAGAGTCTATGCCAACCCGATTTTGACAATGGATGGGTTTGCAAACCCATGGGAAACAATATCGGGGTTAAGATTAATTATTATCAGTCCGCTACAAATTTACCAGTCAAGACCTTTTGCTCTGCAGTATACGCATGCGATGTAGGTATCGACATTGCTTATGGCTGGGGCTTCGAGCTTAAAGCCGGCTATCAGTGAACGAAATCTAATTCCATGCAACAAGGATAAAATCCAACGTCCAATCATGGTGTCATGCAACGATTGGCAACAACAGTCAAAGTGCTGAATTAACCATTTGTGCTCATCATCACTCAAATGATACATCTTCCTTACTCGAGCGAATTGACCTCGCACAGAGGAGGCAATTTGCCAATTCTATGAGCCTCGGCATGAGACAATGGATTGCCTCGTTCGACTCCGGCCCTGCATGCTGCGACTCACCGATATCAAGCTCCCGCTGGACCACGCCGAGGAGGCGCTGGCGGCGGCCATCCGCGCCCGGCTTCACGTCGGGGCTCAGGCTGTTCGCAGCTATACGGTATTCCGTCGCGGCCATGATGCGCGCAAGCGCGGGGCGATCCAGCTGATCTATACGCTGGATGTGGATGTCGCTGACGAAGCGAAGCTGTTGCAGCGCTTCGCGGACGATCCGCATGTGCGCCCCACGCCCGATACAAGTTATCGATTCGTGGCACATGCCCCGGCTGTATTTTCAAGCGACATCCCTGTCGCTGAGAGCGAAAGTCAAGAATCGCCCATCCATGGCCGAACTCTTCAAAAACGCGCGCATCGCCCAGTGGTCGTCGGCCTGGGCCCCTGCGGCTTGTTTGCCGGGCTGATCCTTGCCCAGATGGGTTTTCGCCCAATCATTCTGGAGCGCGGCAAAGCGGTGCGCGAGCGCACCAAAGACACCTGGGATCTGTGGCGCAAACGCAACTTGCATCCGGAATCGAACGTGCAGTTCGGCGAGGGCGGCGCGGGTACGTTTTCGGATGGCAAGCTCTATAGCCAGATCTCCGATCCGAATCACTACGGCCGCAAGGTGCTCACCGAGTTTGTGAAAGCCGGCGCGCCGGAAGAAATCATCTACGTGAGCAAGCCGCACATCGGCACCTTTCGCCTGGTGACGATGGTGGAGAACATGCGCAACACCATCGAATCGCTGGGCGGCGAGATTCGTTTCCAGCAACGCGTCGATGATATTGCGATCGAGACCGATGCAAGCGGCACACGTCATGTGCGCGGTGTGATACTGGCGAATGGCGAGCAGATTCGTACCGATCACGTGGTGTTGGCGCTGGGTCACAGCGCGCGCGATACCTTCGAAGTGCTGCACAAGCGCGGCGTGTATCTGGAGGCCAAGCCATTTTCGATCGGCTTTCGCGTCGAACATCCGCAGTCGATGATCGACCAGGCGCGTTTCGGGCCGCAGGCCGGCCATCCGCTGCTCGGCGCCGCCGATTACAAACTAGTACATCACTGCGGCAACGGTCGTTCGGTCTACAGTTTTTGCATGTGCCCGGGTGGCACGGTGGTCGCCGCTACCAGCGAAACCGGACGCGTGGTGACCAACGGCATGAGCCAGTATTCGCGCAACGAACGCAATGCGAACGCGGCCATCGTGGTAGGTATCGATCCGAGTGATTTCGTACCTTACGACGGTAGCGGCAGCCCGCTTGCTGGCATCGCGTTGCAACGGCACTGGGAAAGCGTGGCGTTTGAGCTGGGTGGTGGCACGTATGAAGCGCCGGGGCAACTGGTCGGCGATTTCATTGCCGGGCAGCGTTCGCAAGTCTTCGGCGAGGTGCAACCTTCGTACAAGCCCGGCGTGCATCTCACCGATCTGGCCCACGCACTTCCCGATTACGCGATCGAAGCGATCCGTGAAGCAATGCCTGCGTTCGATCGCAAGATAAAAGGCTTCGCGCGCCCCGATGCGATCTTTACGGGTGTGGAAACGCGCACGTCATCGCCCGTTCGCGTGCGTCGCAATGACGGTGACTGCCAAAGCCTCAACACGCGTGGATTGTTTCCCGCTGGCGAGGGCGCAGGTTATGCAGGCGGCATTCTCTCGGCCGGCGTCGATGGCATTCGCGTTGCCGAAGCAGTGGCATTGAGCATCGCCGCGATGAACAAGATAGCGCATGCTCACTGACGCGCTCAAGGAAAGCATCCGCGAGGCCTATACGCGCATCAAGGATGGCTTGCCGGGTTTTCGCGCGCGTCCGGCGCAAACGCGCATGATTGCCGAAGTCGCGCGCGCGCTGTCGCAGAGCGGCGGCGCAGCAGTGATCGAGGCACCGACCGGCACCGGTAAATCGATGGCTTATCTGATTGCAGGTGCGGAAGTAGCACGTGCGCAGAAGAAGAAGTTGCTAATCGCCACGGCGACTGTCGCGTTGCAAGAACAGCTGGTCGAACGCGACATTCCCTTGTATCTGAAACTCAATGGCAGCGAAGCGAAAGTTGCCATCGCAAAAGGACGCGGCCGTTATCTGTGCCCGCGCAATTTGCGCATGGCCAGCGGAAGCCTTGGCGACAGCGGCCAGATGGGCCTGGGTTTTGACGCGGACCTCGCGCTGTGGAGCAAACCGCCTGCCGAACGCGACAAGCAAGTGCTGCGCAAGCTCACCGACGCTTTCGATCGCAACGAGTGGAACGGCGATATGGACGCCGCGCCCGAAACGCCCGGCGACATGCTGCGCGCCATGATCACCACCAGCGCCGGCGGTTGCACCGGCCGGCGCTGCGCGCAATTCATGGTGTGCCCGTTCTTCGCTGCGCGTCGCGCGGTCGCCGACGCTGACATCATCGTCGCCAATCAGGATCTGGTGCTGTCGGATCTCACGATGCCCGGCGATGATGAAAACTGGGGTGGCGTGATTTTGCCCAAGCCCGACGACACGCTGTATGTGTTCGACGAAGCTCACCATATGCCCGGCAAGACCATCGATCGCGGTGCGTCCGATGTGCCGCTGGGCACGGTTGTGCGCCAGATCAGTCGACTTGGCCGTCAAGTGCATGCTGCTTATTCGCTGACCGACAAGGAAGTAATCGGCAAGCTCACGCTCGATGCAGGCGACGAAAAGCTGCAAGAGCTCAGCGACGCGCTGGAAGATCTGGAACGGGAAATTAGACAGTCCTGGTTGCCCGATCCCGCCGAGACCGAGCCTATGTATCGCGGTTCGCTGGGGCAACTGCCCGAGACATGGGTGCAGCACGCGACGTTGCTGTATATCGCCACGTCCGAGATCCAGCGTTGGTTGACCGCCGTGCGCCGCACGGTGACCGAAATGAGCGAAGGCGGCCCGACGCAAGAAGCGCTATCGCGCGAGTTGGGCATGGCGCTGGAACGTATCGATCGCCAAGTACGCACGTGGCGCGCGTGGTCCAGCGACGATCCCGAACAGGCACCCCCACTCGCGCGCTGGGTCACGCTTTCAAGCGATCAGCAACTCGTCTGTCACGCTTCTGCCGTTTCCGCAGGCGCGTTGTTGCGCATGATTCTCTGGGACAACGGCAGCGCAGCGATCATGACCTCCGCCACCTTGAGTGCAGGCGGCAACTTTCGCGGCTTCGCCGATGCCGTGGGCTTGCCGGATGACGCCGTCACCATGAGCCTGCCGTCGCCTTTCGATCTCAGCATGCAGGCGCGTCTTGAAGTACCCGCCTTGTCGGCGCTGCCCGATGCGCGCGAATTGCATGCACAGGCCGTCACCGATTGGCTTGCCGAACACCTGGATTGGGATGCCGGCAACTTGGTGTTGTTCACGTCGCGCGCAAAACTCGAACGTGTGCTGCAACGCTTGCCCATCGACAAAGTGCGTAAGGTGCGCGCGCAAGGTTCGCTGGCGAAGACACAGTTGATTGCCGAACACATCGCCGCAATCGAATCCGGCAAAGGCAGTACGTTGTTTGGCCTAGCCTCGTTCGGCGAAGGCCTCGATCTACCCGGCAAACTGTGCGAGACCGTCGTCATTACACAGTTGCCGTTCGCGGTGCCTACCGATCCTGTCGGCGCCACTTACGCCGAATGGCTGGAATCACGCGGTCGAAATCCGTTCCTGGAAGTTGCAGTGCCGGAAGCAACGCGCTTGCTGACGCAATATTGCGGCCGCCTGATTCGTAGCGAAACCGATCGTGGCCGCATCGTGCTGCTGGATCGGCGCGTAGTCACGAGGCATTACGGTAGCCAGATGCTGAAAGCGCTGCCTCCCTTTCAACGCGTGATCGAGCGTACCGCATGAGCATCATCCGCCTGCGCGATTGCCGCGCCACACCGTGGAAGAACGGCACGGGCCGCACGCGCGAGTTGGCCGTCCATCCACCTGGCGCGGGCATGGACGATTTCATCTGGCGCGTGAGCGTGGCCGAAGTGGATAGCGCCGCGCCGTTCTCCGCATTCGCCGGCATTGATCGCTACATCGCACTGCTTGAAGGTGCCGGTTTCACCATGACGTTAGACGATGGTCAGACGCATGCACTGACCACTCCGTTTGCGCCGTTTGCGTTTTCCGGCGAAGCGCAGGTCACGGTGGAGTTGAAGGGCGGCCCAACTCGCGACTTCAACCTCATGCTGCGCCGTGCTAACGCGAGCGGCGAACTGGTGATATGGGACGAGCCCGGCAGGCAGATCGTCGACGAAGCCGTAGCGTTGATCTACTGTGCACAAGGCTATATCGATACTGCTGAAGGGCGGATGCAGCCCGGCGACGCATGGATTCCCATTCGCTCGATAGGCCGTGTCACACTCGATCCAGGTGCATTGGCACTTGTCGCGCGGGTCGAATCGCGCGGAAATTGATACAGACGTTCAAAAGATCGATCGTCACTCGCCATCTGCCTTGAGGTTACCGTCATGCTTGTGCTGGTCCTCGGTCTGATCATCTTTCTCGGCCTGCATTCCGTGCGCATCGTCGCCGACGATTGGCGCAACCAGCAGATCGCGCGAATCGGCTTGAAACGCTGGAAAGCGCTTTACGCCATTACAGCGATTGTCGGCTTTGTGCTGATTGTCTGGGGTTTCGGCATGGCAAGACAGCATCCGGTGCTGATCTATGCGCCACCGATGTGGCTGCGCCATCTCAACGCACTGTTCGTGCTGATCGCCTTGGTGCTTTTCGCGGCGGCCCGTGTGCCGAACAATCACGTCAAGGCGAAATTCGGGCATCCACAGGTGTTGGCGGTCAAGACCTGGGCCTTCGGCCATTTGCTGGCGACGGGCATGCTGCATGATCTCGTACTGTTCGTGCCATTCCTGGTCTGGGCCATCGTGCTTTACGTGGTCTCGCGCCGGCGCGATCGGCTTAACGGCACGGTGTATCCGCCAGGGACCATCAAGGGCGACGTGCTGGTGGTGGTGATCGGCGTGGTGAGCTGGGCGCTGTTCGCGTTCTGGCTGCATACGCTGCTGATCGGCGTGAGTCCGATGACCTGAATCGGGGTGCCGGTCGTCATCTACGCTTGGCATACCGGTTGCGCTAGAGTCGGCGCATCCCACGGACCCCGGGTGATAGGTATGGTCGGCTTTTTGCTCTGGTTGTTGCTGCTGGTGTTCTGCTGGCCGCTGGCCCTGCTGGCGCTGGTGCTGTACCCCATCGTGTGGCTGCTTTTGCTGCCGCTGCGGCTGGTGGGCATTACCGTCAGCGCGGTGTTCGCCTTTCTAGGCGCCGTGTTGATGCTGCCGGCGCGGGTGTTGCGCGGACGGCCGATTTGATTCTTCCCGCGACGACGGATGCCCGCGCGGCATCCGCGTATAAGGCACCATGACCGACAAACCTTATTCGCCCGCCAGCGAACGCAATCGCGAGCCGATTCTGGCGGTCTTGCGCAGATGGTTTACCGATCGGCAGCGAGTGCTGGAAATCGGTAGCGGCACAGGCCAGCACGCGGTGCATTTTGCGACTGCCATGCCGCATCTTGTCTGGCAAAGTTCGGATCGCGCGGAAAATCTGCCCGGTATACGCAACTGGCTCGACGAGGCCGCGTTACCAAACACACCATCGCCGCTTGAATTCGATGTGACGGGCGATTGGCCGTCCGATCGCTACGACGCGATCTTTAGCGCCAACACCTTGCACATCATGTCGTGGCCGGAAGTGGAGCAGCTGTTCGCGAAGCTTCCTGCCGTAACGACGGCGGATGCATGCTTAGCCATCTATGGCCCGTTCAATATCGAAGGGCAGTTCACCAGCGACAGCAATGCATCATTCGATCGGGACTTGAAGATGCGCGGCGTGCACATGGGTATTCGCGATGTGGCGGCGGTAGATGCACTCGCCGCCGCAGCGGGTTTCAATTTGGTCGAAGACATCGCGATGCCCGCGAATAACCGGTTGCGCTATTGGAAACGGCGCCGAGCGTAATGGCTCGACGCCGCCTTTGTTTTACTGCCCCGACACGACCGGCAAACTGATGAAGCTTGCATGGTCAGGCGCGTGCCACACGCGCTGCGTTGCCTTGACGTAATCCGCCGGCTTCGCATCGAAGATGTTGTCGACGAACGTCTGTGGATTGCGGTCGTAAAGCGGGAACAGGCTCGACTGCACCTGCACCATGATGCGATGACCCGGCTGGAACACATGGTTCACCGTCGGCAAGCCGAACGTGTATGCCAGCGGCGCATTCGCCTCGATCGCCTGCGGATGCTCGAAGCTGGTGCGATAACGGCCGCGGAAGATATCCAGCGAGATCGGCAACTCGTAACCACCCATGGTCGGGTTCGATGGCACCGAATCCGGATACACGTCGATGATCTTCACCACCCAGTCGCTATCCGTGCCGCTGGTCGAAGCCACCAGGTTCACCTGCGGCGCGCCACCCAGATGCAGTGGTGCACTTAGCGGTTCGCTGACATAGGTCAGCACATCTGGACGGCCATCGACGAAACGCTGGTCGTCGAGTAGCCAGTGCGTCCATGCCTCGTGATCGGTAGCCACCACCGGGCGCGGCAGGTAAGGCACAGGCTTGGCCGGATCGGAAACGTATTCGTCGTACTTGGCATCGTTCGCCGTCGGCGCGTCGAACGAAAGGCGCCCATCCGCTTCGAGATAGAGCGGCTTGGATTTCGATGCGCAGCCGTGGTCGCACGATAGCGGCCAATGCGCGTAACGATCCCAGTGGTTTTCACCGGTGTTGTAGATCAGCACCGGCGGCGTATTGGCTTTCGGCGCACCGTCCTTCAGGTATTGATTGAAGAACGGTAGCAGCACGTCGCGACGGAATTGCAGCGCGGTGTCGCCATCCCACTTCATCGGCCCCAACGTGCTGCCGTCGTAGTTCACCTGACTGTGTCGCCAGGGGCCCATCACCAAATAGTTCATGGTGTTGGTTTTGTCCTTGGGTTCCAGCACTTCGTAGCTGTGGATCGCGCCCCACATATCTTCCTGGTCCCACAAGCCCTGCTCCCACATCGTGGGTACTTTCAGAGGTTGCTGCGCAAGGGTCTTGTCGAGCGCCTGGTTCGACCAGAACGGCGTGTAGGCGGCGTTTTCGTGGATCTTGCGCCAGAACGGCAACGCATCCAAGCCATTCGCACGCGCGACATCGCCGGCCGAGCCCGCGCGCAGGTAGTTCGTGTAGTCGTCGTACGACTCACGCGGGATCATGTAGCCCGTGCTTTTCGCGGTGGTCTGGAAGGTGATGTAGTCGAGATTGTTTTGGCGGAAGGCGCCGTAGTGGAACCAGTCGTCGCCCATCCAGCCGTCGACCATCGGGCTTTCCGGTGCGGCAACTTTCAACGCGGGGTGCGGGTTGATCAGCGCCATGACGACGGTGAAGCCTTCATATGACGAACCCAACATGCCGATCTTGCCGTTCGACTCCGGGATGTTCTTCGACAACCAGTCGATGGTGTCGTAAGCGTCAGTGGATTCATCCACCTTGCCATCGTTGAGCGGCCCGCGCAGCGGCAGCGTCATCACGTAATTGCCTTCGGAACCGTACTTGCCGCGGATGTCCTGGAACACGCGGATATAGCCGGCTTTCACGAACACTTCGTCGCCTTGCGGCAGCAGGTCGAGCATATGCGGCGAGAGCGTGCGTTCCGTGCGTCCATCCGCGTTGTATGGCGTACGGGTGAGCAGGATCGGCGCGTTGTGCGCGTTCTTGGGAATCACAATCACCGTGTGAAGCTTGACGCCATCGCGCATGGGAATCATCACCACGCGTTTGATGTAATCGTTGGCCGTGGTCGGTGCGGTGAAATTGGTCGGGATATCCGGCGTGAGCGGCGCGGTCTGCGCGTGAGCGCAAGACGCAGACAAGGCCACCGCGAGTGCAGTGACGCAAAGCAAGGAACGAATCGGGTGCATGGGGATCTCCGCAACGGCCGCCCATAACCATGGCAGCGTATGCATTCGATGTGTAGAAAGGCTGCTCTCCCGGCAGCACGATGACTTTACGCGATCTGGCCCGGAAGCCATGCATGACTTTCTGCATAGGTTCCGCTTGCATTTGTCGCTCACATCCGGAGGATGGAAGCTGACCCACCGCGAGATCCGGCGCTTGCAAGCGATCGACACCCTCACGCCCTGCCCCTGCGGCAACAATGCCGGCTACGCGCGTTGTTGCGGCCCGTTGCACGACGGGGCCGTCGCCCAAACAGCTGAGATGCTGATGCGCTCCCGCTACAGCGCATATGTGCTCAAGCGCGAGGACTACCTGCTCGCCACCTGGCATCCAAGCACGCGCCCCGCCAACCTGAAGCTCGCGTCGCAACAGCCTTCGCCCACCTGGCTTGGTCTGGATGTGAAGCGGCATGAGCATGATGGCGAGCACGCCACGGTGGAATTCATCGCGCGCCTGCGCTACGGCGGCGGCAAGGCGCAGCGCATGCATGAAATCAGCCGGTTCGTGCGCGAACAGGGGTGTTGGTATTACCTGGACGGCCGCTTCCCGGACGGCTGAGCTGCTTACCGGATGGGGAGATCACTCTCTCCGCCAAAACTCCCTGCCGGACCGAAGCGGCGTTCGACGACTCGACCGCTGCCGTCGTATCCGATCGCCACGATCGTGCTGGCACGCGTGCCGTAGTGTTCGCCGCGAATAAACGCAGACGATAGCCAGCGCTCGCGCTCCAGGCCCACGCCGGTATCCGGCAGCGTGTCGTCTGGCGCTTGTCGCTCATCGGCCAGCGCGTAGAACAACGGCGAGAAATCGTCTTCGTGCCCGGCATCCATCCATGCCTGCAAGCGCCGCATCAAGGTGCGCGTCTTGGGCCAAGGTGTGTTGAAGTCGGCGTTGGACAGGCCGTGCACGCCCGACTCGATGGGCTGCGCTCGCGGCTCGGGCCGATTGCCGATGTAGAACGCGTGCGCCGCATCGAAAGTGAGCAAGTTGAATGGACGGTAGTCCGCAGCTGTACCAAGCAGCTTTTGCGCATGCATGGTGGCATCGTCCGGGCCCGTCAGATAATCCGTCGCAAGCAGGCCGCGTGATGCACCATGCTGCGGATCGCGTGGATCACGCACGTTGGTGACGACGCAGCATCGTCCTTCATCGGTCACGCCCAGCCACGTGCCGCCGGCCTCCAGGTCGCGGCCACCGAGAATGGGCTGATCGCTCCAGCGTGCCAGCGGCGCACTTGGCCTTGCATGGAATTCATCGCGATTGCCCGCCAACAACAGGCGCCAGCGTGGATGGCTATTCCAAGCGAAAGCGATCAGGCACATGAGTTAACCCTCTCGAAGCGCAACACGTCGCTGCGCGGCAACCGCCCAACGCGCGGCCACGCGGGGCGACGTCATGCAGACGGCTTCGTCGGTGATTGTGGTAACGGCGCGCTCCAATAGTTGGATATCCGCTTCGTGTTGGCGCGCGACATGAGGATCTTCGAAAAAAATCGCCCGCTGGCAACGTCGTTCCAGCACCAGATCGGCGATCTGCGCATCACCACCCATCGGACCGCTTTGATAACGATCCACCCAGGTTTTATCTTGCGGCCAGCCTCGACTCCACGCCAGCTCGTTAAGTTGCTGGCCGGTGGTACCGGTGCCGACGCGTCGCGCGAAGCGCGAGAGCACATCGAAATGATCGGACGCGTAAGCCATCATCTGCGGCTTCATTGCATCATGGGCGATAAGGGCAACAGTCTGCGTTTCCAGCGCGTGCAACGGATCGGCGCCAGGGTCCGGGCTTAGGCCTGCATATATGCGCTCCATCTCGATCCAGTCGCGTGCGGAAGCGACGGTAGAGATAAAAGGTTTCTGGTGGATCACGCACTGACGCTTCAGCGCCACCGCCTCGGGAAATGTCGACGAAGGACTGACCGGATTCATGAGGTAGATCGCACCATCCAGCACGCGACCGGGCTCCGGCATACCCACTACCTCCGCAACTAGCTTCATCAATCCGCCTTCATGGCCATACGGATAGCGCACCAGCCCCGAATAGTCAGCGAGTACGCCCAGCCGCACGATGGCATCGTAAGTGCGGCCAACTGCGTGCAGGCTTATGTCCAACTCGCGAATGCCCTGCGCGCATGCTCGTAGCCAATGAAATAGCGCTGCGTCGTCGTGATTGTGATGAAGCGTGTTCGCAGCAAGCCCAATGCGCATGCAGTTTTCCTCTAGTCACGCGTTTTATCCAAAGAACCAATAGCACACGGCAATCGAAGCCACGACGCCGGCCAGATCCGCCAACAGCGCACAGCCCACGGTGTGGCGCACACGACGGATGCCGACCGCGCCAAAATACACCGCCACCACGTAAAACGTGGTTTCGGTGCTGCCCTGTATCGTGGCGGCCACGAGTGCCGGAAAGCTGTCCACGCCGGAATGGTGCATGGTCTCGATCAACATGGCCCGCGAGGCGCTACCCGAAAACGGTTTGACGAATGCCGTGGGCAGTGCATCAACAAAACGCGTATCAAGTCCCGCATGCAATGCCAGCCAGCGCACGCCATCCAGCGCGAAATCCAGCGCTCCCGACGCACGCAATACGCCCACCATGCACAGCATGGCAACCAGATAAGGCAGCAGATCCTTCGAAACCTCGAATCCCTGTTTGGCACCGTCCACAAAGCTCTCGAACAATGGCACTCGTTTGTACACGCCGGCACAAAGAAACACGATGATGATGCCGAAGAGCGCCAGATTGCCGAGCAACGACGAGAGCGAAGCCAAAGCCACCGCACTGAGCGATGCGAGAAAAGCGAGAAACGCAGCCAATATCAGCCCGCCACCGCCCAGCCAAGCCAGCACCACCGGATCCCACAAGCGCAGCCGCTGCATGTAGGCCACCGATAGAAGCCCTGTAACGTTCGAAGCGAAGTGCGCAAGCAGTATGGGAAGAAACACCAGCGTGGGATTGTGCGCACCGGCTTGCGCGCGATACATGAAAACCATCACCGGCAACAACGTCAGCGAGGATGCATTGAGCACCAGAAACAGAATTTGCGCGTTGCTGGCTGTGTCGTTAGAAGGGTTGAGCGTCTGCAGCTCGCGCATCGCACGCAGGCCAATCGGCGTCGCCGCGTTGTCCAGCCCTAGCGCATTCGCGGCGAAATTCAGGGTGATCAAACCAATAGCGGGATGACCGCGCGGCACTCCCGGCATCAACCGCGCAAACAGCGGGCCGAGCACCCGTGCAAGGCCATCGACAAGACCGGCGCGTTCGGCAATCGCGAGAAAACCCAACCACAAGGTTAGCGTGCCGAACAGCATCAGCATCAGTTTTACCGAGAGGTCCGCCATCTCGAACAGAGCGCTCACAATCGCGGCAAAAACCGTTTCATCGCCGCCGATCAGCCAACGCGCCAACGCAGCCAGTGCGGCCGCGATGAAAAAGCCGAACCACAGGCGGCTCAGCATGCGCGTTGATGGGGATCGATGCGAACAGACATGCCCTCATTCTGGACGACAACGCCATGACTCGCCAGACGCCCAAAGAAAACGGCGCGTCGATGGCTCGACGCGCCGTTTTACATGCAACAGCTAGATTCCTAGAATCTCGCTTCATCAGCCGCCAGGTCATCGGTGGCGGCCGACAAATGCGACGACCTTAGAACTTCACCTTCACGCCCACGTTGTAGAAGCGACCCACGATACCGCCGTAAGAATACGTCGGGTTGTAGTTCAC
>CAJCJD010000042.1 GCA_903970555.1 Vulcanimicrobiota bacterium | reverse complement strand
CGGCAGCCGGTCCTGCCGCTCTCGCGCTGTTCTACGTGGAAACGATGGACGGCACCGATCGCAAACCGCAGCTCATCATCGATCGCTTGAAGGACAAACTCGGCACGCACGAACTGCCTACTGCGGAAATCCATCTCGACGGCCTTCCCGCATGGCCCGTGGGCGAACTGGCACACGGTGTGCGACAGGTTGCACCGATGCTCAATGTCACGCGTACATGGAACGCCATCTGCGCCGTCGCCAGCATGGCGCGCGCGATCAGCTTGGCACGCGATTACGCAACGCGACGGCAAGTTTTTGGCCGCAGCTTGCGCGAACAACCATTGCACGCGCAGACGCTGGCCGATATGCAGGCCGAATTCGAAGGTGCATTCGCCCTCGCCTTCGAAGTGGCCTACCTGCTCGGTCGCGTCGAACAGAACGCCGCAACCTTGCAGGAAACCGCGTCGCTGCGTTTGCTGACGCCGCTGGCAAAACTATGGACGGGCAAGATGGCGGTAAGCCTCTGCTCCGAGGCATTGGAATGCTTTGGCGGCGCCGGTTACATCGAAGACACCGGCTTGCCGCAACTGCTGCGCGACGCGCAGGTGTATGCGATCTGGGAGGGCACCACCAACGTGCTTTCGCTCGACAGCTTGCGCGCCTTGGCCGGCAACAATAGCTTCGCCGCCCTGCGCAAGGTGATCGCCGGCTGGCTCGGCGATGCACACAATGCCCAGGCTTCGTTCGCGGTGCATGCCGCCCTGGACGCCGCCGCTACACACATGGACGCGCAAAAAGTGGAGCGGAACGTGCTGGAAGCAGGCGCACGCGGTATCGCGATTACGCTGGCGCGCTGCTCAGCGGCCGCCTTGTTGGCCCGGCAGGCCGCATGGTCATCGTCGCGTGGCGACGAGCGCCCTGCCGCCGCGCTGCGCCGCTTCCTTGGCCACGGCTTGCTGCGCCTATCCGACATCAATAGCGAAGACACCCGCCTGCTGCTGGAATAACGGTCAACGCTGAGGCTGCCATCCGGTTAAAATGTCGGCTTACCCCTACGGCGTCCTGACCATGCAGCATCTGACCATCGTCACCACCGGCGGCACCATCGACAAGATCTATTTCGACGACAAGTCGGACTACAAGATCGGTGCACCGCAGATCGGCGAGATCCTCGGCCAGCTCGGCGTGGCGTTCCAGTTCGACGTGATTCCGATCCTGCGCAAGGACAGCTTGCACATCAATGCGGAAGATCGCGCATTGATCCGCTCCACCATCGATGCGCAGCCGCACCGCCACGTGCTGGTGACGCATGGCACCGACACCATGGTGGAAACAGCGCAGGAGTTGGCCTCGCTCAAGGGCAAGGTGATCGTGCTGACCGGCGCGCTCAATCCGGCGCGCTTCCAGGGCTCCGATGCGGTATTCAACATCGGCTGCGCGGTGGCTGCCGTGCAGACGCTGCCCGATGGCGTCTATATCGCGATGAATGGTCGCGTGTGGGACCCGGCCAAGGTGCGCAAGAATCGCGACGCGAATCGCTTCGAGGAAGTGAAAGGCAATTAAAACTTCGATCCTCTTCCCGAACGGAAGAGGAAGACGCGCTTAGAGCATGCCGGTCTCGAGCTTCGCCGCATCCGACATCATCGAATGGTTCCACGGCGGATCGAACACTAGATCCACATCCGCTTCGGCCACGGTGGGAATCAATTCCAGCTTGGTGCGTGCATCGTCGATAAGCACGTCGCCCATGCCGCATCCCGGCGCGGTGAGCGTCATTTTCACGTAGACCTTGCGCTGGTCGGGGGCGCTTGATTCCAACGACACGTCGTAGACCAAGCCCAGCTCGACCACGTTGATCGGGATCTCGGGATCGAACACGGTGCGCAGCTGCTGCCACACCAGCTTCTCGACATCGGCGTCGCTCGCATCATCGGCCAGTTCCAGCGGCGGCGGCGGCTCCTTGCCCAAGGCATCGGCATCGTTGCCAGCGATGCGGAACAGGTTGCCTTCCACGTACACGGTGAAACTGCCGCCAAGCGCCTGCGTGATGTAACCCACCTGACCGGCAGGCAGGGTCACACTCTCCCCTTGCGGCACCATGACTGCACCGCAGTCACGCGCCAGGGTGAAAGGTTCGCTGCTAAGACTGAAACCGCTCATGCCATCTCGTCGATCGTTATGGAAAGCCAGCCTGCGGCTCGCCCGGCCTTCTATTATGCCGGCCGCTTCTGGGGCCTGTCTCATAAATCAGGTTGAAATGATCGAATCTCAAGGGATCCGGGTTCGGAGAAACGGGGCCCATCAGGCTAAGATGCCCGCTTTGCCTAGCAGGAAGCGGTGTGACTGTGTCCCGATCCAACGGCTTTTGCCAACCATGATGCTGCGCCGCGTGCTTGGCGAAGGTTTCGCACTTTTCTGCGCGATCATGCTCGGGTTGGCGGCCGGTGCCCTCTGGCTGGTGCCCACGGTGCTACTACGTCGCCCGCTGCCCGAGCTGGCGCTGGTCATCGGATGGCTGCTCGCGCTCGCCATCCGGCAATGGGTGCATGCTGGCAAATGGAGCGCCGCGCTGTTGGCCGCAATGGCCACGATCGCGGCTTGTGCCTATATCCGCGTGCTGACTGTAGCGAGCGATATCTCGGCAATGATGGGCTACGGCTTGGTCGAAGTGATGCGTACTGCCGGTTCGTCGATGCTGTTCGCACTCGCCCGCCTCGGCCTGACGACAGGCGAGCTCGTGTGGGACATCGTCGGCATTTTGGTTGCTGTGGCCGTCAGCCTGCGCAACGCGCCGCGCCGCGCACAATCCAATATCGGTTAACCGTCCAGCGACTTCAGTTCGGAAACCAGCGCCCCCGCCGCCGCCTGACCATCGCCGTATAGCATGCGTGCGTTGTCGGCGTAGAACAGCGCATTCTCGATGCCCGCAAAACCGGTGCCCTTGCCGCGCTTGACCACGATTACCTGCTTCGCATCGGCGACATCCAGAATCGGCATGCCGTAGATCGGCGACGAGGGATCGGTCTTGGCCAGCGGGTTGACCACGTCGTTGGCGCCGATCACTAGCGCCACGTCGGTAGCCGGGAATTCGGGATTGATGTCTTCCATGTCCACGATCAGGTCGTACGGCACGCCCGCTTCGGCCAGCAGCACATTCATGTGACCGGGCATACGACCGGCGACGGGATGGATGGCGAACTTCACTTTGACGCCGCGCTTGAGC
>CAJCJD010000041.1 GCA_903970555.1 Vulcanimicrobiota bacterium | reverse complement strand
GAACTTGAAGTTGACACCCTTCAGGTCGATCACGACCTTCTGCGGGCAGCCATCCGGGCCGACGATCGTGCCTTCCGGCAGATCCGGGCACTTGTTGTCGCACAGGTTCACGCCATTGCGGAACTGCTTGGAGCAGTCCGGCGGCGGAGGCGGTGGAGGCGGCGGTGGTGCAGCCGGTTGCGGCGGCGGACCAAGACGGAACAACAAAGCGAAATCGATCAACGCATCGCCATAACCGTTACGCTGCGGGAAGGTCTTGTCATCCCAGTCATAGCGATATTTGACTTCAGCGCGAAAATCGATGTTCTCGGTAACGGTCTTGGACAAACCGAAACCACCTTCAGCAGCAGGCTCGACCTTGCGATCGAACGTATTGATGTGCTGGCTGGCCATCACGCCGCCAACCAGGTACGGACGCCATGCATTCCAGTCGAGGAAGAAATAGCGCGCGTCGACGCCGATGTTATTGCTTGCCCACCGTCCCGCGTCGAGATAGCCACGGAAAGTGCGGCGCGTACGATCCGCGAAGATATCGATCGACACGTTCGGCGAGATGAACTTGCCCACGTCCAGACCGTAATAGATTTGATTCTTGTTGGTCAGCCGCTTGGTGTCGTTATGGTAGTAACCAACCATCGGTCCGACATACCAACGATCGTCAAAGCTGGTGGACGTGATGTCACTACCTGAACTTCCTGCCGCCGTTGTTGTGTTGTCCTGCGCATGGACGACCCCCATGCATCCCAGGCTTAGAGCAATCAGAACGGTCAGATTCCTATACTTCATGGGGCGTCTCCTCATCACAGTGATTCAGACGATTCCTCCCCCCGAAAGGACGCCGATGGTGCCGCGCACATCGCGTGACAAACTACATTCATTTGCGGGATCTATTTGGCGAAAACGGAACTCTGCGCCTCCTTCGAAAATTGGCCGCTTTTGACCCGAAGGCCGTATCTCGCCGAACACATCCCGCAAAATGTTAAAAGCTGCCTGTTCTCCTTCGTTAGCTAACAAACATAGCGTTGAAATGAAGTGAATGCGTTGTTTAGCCGCGTCTGGACAGGTATCGCCAACCTCCGCGACGGCCGAATACTGCACATGGCCCACATGCGGTTTCCGACACATGGCTGCGTTTGAACGCGGGGGATTCAGCCAATCGTTGCTCGCTCAACCATGTTCCGACACAACGGCAAGGTGTGGCGCTGGTGGCGAGATCCATGCACTGATGTATCGGTTATGCAATAACGTTACATGGCACGTCATTTGCTGTCGCTCTCTCGTTTACGCGGGCCAAATAGAGAAGACCGTTTCCCCGCCGGCCTTATTCGCGCGACCCGCAGCTGTAATACGAAATCCGTCTTACGGACGTCTATCCGTGCAAATACCATGTGTTGCATGTGCCCTCGATGGCGCCTGACGTACTTCGCGCCGCTTTCCTCACATGTCCATGAGCATCGGCAACTAGCCCATAGCAGTTCTTTAACGCTGCCTATGATTGTTTCGTAGTCGAGTACGCCAACAGATAAGGTATGCCATGCACGACGCACTCAAACCCAAGATCGCCAACTGGACGCAGCGCGTTATCGATAGCATCGATACGTGTATCGGTGCGGATCAAGCTGTCGATATTCAACGCCTGGAGACAATTCTCGCGTCCGCTTCGACATGGCAGGGATGTCCAACGGCGAGCGACGTCTCGAATGGTGCGCCGACCGTAGCGTATCAACGCATTCCTTTGACAGATCACGCAGCACGCGGCTACGAAGCATTGCTAATCCTCTGGCCTCCGGATCACGCAACGCCCATCCACGATCACGACGGATTGTGGGGCATGGAGTTCGTGCTTGATGGCGCGCTCGAAGTGGAGGCATTCGATTTGTCGATGCAGCCGCAGCCGCACCTCGTTTCCCGCGATGTCTCGGTGCTTGGCATCGGCGATCACGTCGCATTTTCGGATGCGGACTATGCGCATCGCTGCCACAATCTTTCGTCCAATCGTCCCGCGCTTTCGCTGCATGTCTACGGCGGCGAACTAAACAGCTATCGCAGCTTTCATTCCGAAGAAGAAGGCCGCTGGACTAGCGCGACGCACCATACCGTTCGACAACCCGCATTGGCCTGATCGGCCGGCACGAACGGCAACACCCTCCGCGCGGCGATGGATCGCCGTAGCGCACTCGTCATGTTTGGGGAAGTTTATGGGTCATATCGCAGTGATTGGGGGTGGTGCTGCCGGTGCTGCCGTGTTCGGCGCGCTGCTGCGCCGGGACGATGATGCCGTCGTACATTGGATAACCGGCCGAGCCACCGCAGGCCGCGGCGTGGCTTACGCGACAAACGACGATAGTCACCTGCTCAATGTGCGCGCCAGCAGCATGGGGCTGTATGCGGATCAGGACGAAGACTTCGCCCAGCACGCGTTGCGCGGTGGCACGAACATACGCAGCACGGACTTCCTGCCACGCCGAATCTTTGGCGACTTTATCGAGGCGCAAGTTCGCAAGCGCATGGAGGCGGCGGAGCAAAGCGGCCGTCGCTATAAAGTGCACGCCACCGAGGCGATGCGCATCGACCCGCAAGTTGGCGGCTACGATGTTCTGCTCGCCGACGGCACAGCGCTGCACGTCGAGGCAATTGTTCTGGCCATCGGCGCACTCGCTCCGCGCCCGCTCCGAACCGTATCGGCTGATGCCCTGGCCAGCGGCGCCTATGAACTGGACCCCTGGAGTCTTTCGCAGCGATCGCGTGCACCACGGCGCTTGATCGTGATTGGCACAGGCCTCACCGCCGTGGATACGTTGCTGTCCGCATCAACGCGATGGCCCGACGCGGAGTTGATGGCTGTTTCGCGGCACGGCCTGCTCCCTTTCGTGCACCCTGTATTACCGGCGAGTCCTTTTCCGCGACAGGCAAGCATCAATGCCAGCCTGTTGGCATGCGGTGGCACGGCGCCGATGCTCCGCGAGATTCGCAACGCCTTGCGTGATACACCGGATGTCGACTGGCGCAGCCTTATTGACGGCATGCGGCCAATCAACGCGTCGCTCTGGCGAGGGTTGACGCAATCGCAACGTCGTCAGTTCCTGCGCCATGCGCGTTGGATCTGGGAGGCGTCCAGGCATCGTGTCGCGCCAGGGTCGGCGGACACCATCCAGCAGTTGCGCGATGAAGGAAGGCTGCAGGTACACGCCGCGCGCGTGCTTGGTGTTGATGGGCACGGCCCGCTCGATGTCACGGTGCGCGCCCGCTCGAGTCAAGTTCTCACCACCTTGCAAGCCGACCTGGTGGTGCAGGCCACGGGGCTGGATACCGCCGTCGCATTCACCGAGCATGCACTGTTGTCGCAACTGATCCAAGACGGTCTTGCCATGGCCGATCCCTTGCAACTGGGCATTTCTGCATGCCCAGATGGACGGCTAATCAATAAGCACGGCGATGTGCAACCCGGTCTATATGCTATCGGCTCCCTGCTACGCGGAAACCTTTGGGAATGCACGGCCATGCCGGAGATACGAGCCGCCGCGCACGCCTTGGCGGCGACGCTGATCGAGGATCGAGCACAGACGGATGTTTCGTCCACCGCGATGGCTTGAGCTTTATCGCCGGGTAAATCATCCACGCCATCACCTGATTTCGCAGAACCAAGGCAGCGACAAGTCGCTGCCTTTTTTATGCCTGCACGACATTCGTGCCGATGCGCGCTGCCCTCGGTACGCATCACTTAGTACCTGCCGTTATACCGACAGGTCAAAGATTCATCGTTGAAACGTATATTTTTGCGCACAGGCAAAGTATCTATATATCCAGCCTTCTGCATCGATGTAATGACGACATCAGGGGATGCAAAGGCTCCGGGATTCGTGGTCCCGACGGAATCCACTTCATATCCATCCGGCTGAGTTTTGCCGGCGCGGCCCTCACCGCGACGCGCACGGATGCGCGCCCCCAATTCAAACCGCACACTTCGAGACCCATCTTGAAAAAGCAGATCGTTTCTTCGCCTGATAAATTTGCCGTCGCCATCGCCGCAGCTTTAATGTTTGCGAGCACGCTTTCCATGGCGCAGTCGACGACCGGAAGTATTTTCGGCCAAGCACCTCATGCCGGCGCCGAAACCGTGCAGATCAAGAGCACCACCGGCGTCACTCGCACGGTCTCCATCGATGCTCATGGACGCTACGTCGCGACTGAGCTTCCCATCGGCACTTATACGGTTTCGCTGCTTCGGGATGGCGCTGTCGTCGATTCGCGTAGCGACATCAGCTTGCGCGTCGGCACCGGGACCGAGGTTTCTTTCCAGGCTGTCGTCGCCAAAGATCTTGGCGCCGTGAAAGTAACGGCCGCTACCACACCGCCCATCGATGTAACCAGCGTCGACTCGCGCACCATCATCACATCCCAGCAGCTGGCCCAGTTGCCGTTGCAACGGTCAGCCGAGGCTATCGCGCAGCTTGCGCCAGGCGTCGTCAACAACAGCGGCGGTTATCTCGGTCCGACCGGCCAATCACTGGTCAGCTTCGGCGGCTCGGCCGCGAGCGAAAACGCGTATTACATCAATGGCTTCAACACCACCGATTCACTGCGCGGGCTTGGTGGCCTCACGCTCCCCTATGGCGCCATCGAGCAGCAGGAAATCTACACCGGCGGCTACAGTGCCCAGTACGGTCGCTCGGATGGCGGCGTTATCAACATGGTCGGCAAGAGCGGCAGCAACACGTGGCACTTTGGCGCGCAAGTTTTGTGGGAACCGGACTTTGCCCGCGCAGACGGCACGAATACTTACTACACCAACGGACTGCCTACGTCGCCCGTTGCCGGAAATCTGTACGACCCGAACAGCAAGAACCGGCAATGGACGAGAACCTACGACGTGTACCTCGGCGGCCCACTGATCAAGGATAAGCTGTTCCTGTTCCTCGCTGCGGAGGCATCCAGTCAAGACGGCACCACGGTCAATAGTGTTTCCAGCGCGCAGCCTTACGAGCGTTATCACGACACACTGCCCAAGTGGTACGGCAAGCTGAACTGGAATATCACCGACAGCAATATCCTTGAGCTAACCGGGGCGTCGAACCGGGAAGAAACCCAGGGCTCGATCTACAGCTACGACTACGACACGCTGCAGCGCGGCAGCTTTATCAACTACGCCGACACCATCAAGACTGGTGGTGATCTGTACACCGCCAAGTTCACCAGCTATATCACCGACAACCTCACGCTGACCGCTACTTACGGCAAGATCAGAACCGACAGTTACGATTCGCCAGGCGGCTACAACAGCAGCCTCACATATCTCAGCAATATCCAGAACCAGAATCCGGCACTCAATGGCGGCAACCCAATCGGCAATAGCCAGATAACCGAATCGCTGTACAACCCCAACCGCCACGACCAGAGCAATAACCTGCGCATCGACCTGACGTATCAGCTCGACCAGCACACGATTTCGCTCGGCATCGATAACCAGAATGCCCGCGCGATCGATCAGGGTAGCCAGACGTCTGGCCCGGGCTATTACTGGGACTACGAATACACCACCACGCCTGGCGTAGCGTTGATCCCCAACCTCGGTGTCGGGGCGCCCGCAAACTATCCAAACGGCGCGTCCGGCTATTACGCCATCCAGTACATCGACAGTTCAATTGCCAGCGTTCGTTCCGCGCAGCGTGCGCAATATATCGAAGACAAGTGGCAGGTAACCGATCGTTGGCTACTCTCACTGGGCCTTCGCAACGATCAGTTCATCGACTACAACGCCGATGCCCAGCCCTACATCTCGCAAACCAAGCCACAATGGGCACCACGACTCGGCTTCAGCTGGGATGTAAACGGCGACGCCAGTTTCAAGGTGTATGGCAACGCAGGCCGCTATTACCTCGGCATGCCGCTGAACCCGGCATTGAACGCTGCGGGAGCCTATGTGGCGACCCAGCAGTACTTCACCTATAGCGGCATCGGTGCTGACGGAACGCCGGCCGGTTTGACACCGTTCTCCGCTGCGGTATCGCCAAACAACACCTATGGCGTGCTGCCCGATCCGAAAACCGTCACCGCGCAGAACCTGAAGTCCGAGTACCAAGACGAATTTATTCTCGGCTTCACCAAGGCCATCGATAACCAATGGGTCTACGGTGCCAAGTTGACTCGTCGCGTATTACGCAACGATATCGACGATTACTGCGATGTGCAGGCGATTGAAAACAAGGCCGCATCCCTAGGCTATGACGTGAACGCAACCAATAGTTGCTATCTGATCAATCCCGGTCGTGCGAATACATTCACCGTCGTTGATACCAGTGGCGTCTATCGCAGCGTGCAGCTCACCAACGCGGAATTCGGTTTCCCGCCGCTCAAGCGCCAATACTACGGACTCGAAACGTTCCTCGAGCACCCGTTCGATGGCAAGTGGTACGGCAAGATCGACTACGTATTCTCACGCAGCTATGGCGATACCGAGGGACAGTTGCGTTCGGACATCCAACAGACAGCGGCGTCGACCAGCATCGACTGGGATTTCCCCGAGCTGATGTCGTATAGCAATGGTGCCCAGAGCAACGATCACACCCATCAGATCAAGCTATTCGGTTACTACCAGATCACGCCGCATTGGCTTGTTTCGGGGAACGCCCAGCTGGTTTCCGGCAATCCACGCAACTGCTTGGGTTACTACGGCCCCAACCAGACTGATCCGGATGGTTACGGCAGCTTCTACCACTGGTGCGGGGGCCAGCCTTCACCGCCAGGAACATACCGCTTGCCTTGGAACAAACAAGTCGACGTGGGCATCACCTATGCCCCTTCGATCCCCACCGGCAAGTTGGCCTTCTCGCTGAATGTATTTAACGTGTTCAATTCGCAGACCATTCTGAACGCGTATCCGTACTACCAGATTTCCCCTGGAACGCCCGATCCGCTCTACGGTTCGGCGGTGGTCAGGCAGCAACCCCGGTATGTACGCCTGAGTGCCACCTACGATTACTGAACTGCACTCCGTATCGGTCTCGCCACCCAATCCGTTGCCATGGATGGCAAACGGACATCTAGCCATCCATACGGATAACGCGCTATGTTGCGTTAACCCACAGGCGTCTATCTCATGAATGCCTCACTGCGTACCCTTAAGTACTCCCTTATCGCGGCCTCAGCACTGCTTTTGATGCCCTTACACGCCGCGGATACCAAGGATCCACTCAGCATCGCCGGAGCCTTGCAAGCGTCGAGCCAGCAACACCGGCCCGTGTTGCTCGATTTCCACGCGGTGTGGTGCTACTCCTGCTACTACATGGCCAGTCATGTATTGAATGGTCCCGACTGGGCGGCCGTTGAGCGCAAAGCCATTGTTGTCGACGTGGATGCCGACTCGCCGGATGGGCAAGCATGGATGGATAAGCTGAAGGTTTCCTTCCTGCCGAGCTACGTCGTACTGGATGAACATGGCAACGAACTGGGTCGCATCAGCGCCGAACAGCCGAGGCAGATCTTCTATCCGCGCATCAACGCGATACTGGCAAATGGCAATACGCTCGATGCCCTCAAGACCAAGGCGCAAACTGGCTCAGTCGAAGCCGTGGTTGCGGTACTCGGTGCGTATCAGGCCCGATCCGAAGGTGAAGCGGGTATCGCCTGGTTTGCCGCGTTGCCAACGCCCGTGCGCAAGTCCGCCACCCATGATACGCGCGTCGGCTTGGGACTTGAGCAATTGACGCTCGCTAAAGCAGAAGCAGGCACTGACAAGAACGCGATCGTCGCCAGCGCACAGAAAGTGCTTGCTAGCGATATCGGTTGCCAGCGCCCTTACGTGCTGGATTCCCTATTGGAAGCAAGCCAGGGGTTACCGACGGCGCAACGCAATGCACTGCTGATATCGCAACGCAAGCCGCTGGACAACTTGCTCGATACCCATGTCTTTGTCACAACGCCCAGCTGTGCCGATCAGCGCAGTGCCGTACTTGTCAGCGCCGACCTGGATGCTGCTCTTGGCGATCACACTGCCGAGGCGGCCATCTTGAATCGCGCCATTGATCTCACCAGGCAACGTCTTGGTAACGACCTCACCAGTGACCGCAACCTGGCTGACAATTTGCGCGTGTATCTTGACCGCGCTCATCGCACCGCCGAGCTCGACGACTACCAACACAAACTCATCGCTGCCTATCCCCAGGATTACGTCTATCCCTATCGCTATGGGCGCAGCCTGCTGGAAAATGGCAAACCGGCCGATGCGCTTCCCTATCTTGCGCAGGCTTACGATAAGTCATATGGCGAAAATCGCTTGCGAGTGGCTTCGTTCCGCGTGAAGGCACTCAAGGAACTGCATCGTGACAGCGAGGCCCGAAAAGTGGCTGACGAAGCGCTGAGCACAAACGGACCGTGGTTCCCTAAGGCTGCCGCTCAACTGAAGGCCCAACTGGCGTCCTGATGCAACAGACGCCAGTCGATTCCCAGGCCTTCTCGCATGTGTTTAGAACAGCTCGGTACTAAGCGTGAGATACCACTGGCGCGGCGCGCCGACGTAGTAGGTCGGCGACGAATCGGCGGCTGATATGGTTGGGCTCGACGGCAACGCCAAATAGTGCCGATTAAACAAGTTAAGAGCGTTGAGCGCGACTGTGGGATGGTGCAACACGCCGTAATCCGGTAGTTCGTAGCTGGCGCTGCCGCCCACGGTGAAGTTTGATGCGACGCGATCGGTGTTCATGAAATCGCCGTATTCGCTGCCAGTGAATTTGCCGCTGAGGTTCAACGTCAATCCGTTCTGCGAATAGCGTGTGCCGAGGTAGGCCATGTTGCGTGGCGTGCCCGGGAATTGTTTGCCCTCGGTGGCGTAAAACGCTGCACTTGTATCTGCCGTGGCTGGCAAATTCAGATCCGATTTCACTTGGGACTGCGTGTACGTATAAGAGCTGTACAAACTAAAGCCGTGCCCCAGATCCAGGTTACCCTCGGCGTTCACGCCAGCCATGCGCACGGGCCCGGCGTTGATGTAGTAGTTGATGTAGGTGTCCTGATCGAGGCCCACAGCCGTGCGATTCCCCATATTGGCGAGGTAGACATCGGTGTGCAGGGTCAGCGGGCCATCGATGAAACGCCAACCCAATTCGTTCGACCATGCACTTTCCGGCAAGGGCGCGGGTAAGCCGAGCAGGCTGTTGCCGTATGTCGACGAATCTTGCGGCGCGCGGAACGTTCGCGTGATGCTGTAGTAGATCTGGTTGTTCTCATCCGGTCGCCACGATGCACCCGCTGTCGGCAAGAATCGGTGGTAGCGGTCGTCGGTATTTTGCGACGACGTCCAATCCGCCGGATCGGGGTTGTTCGGATACAGCACGAACTGGTTGTCGCGTTCGGTGTGCAGATAAGCCACACCACCGTTGAAGGTCCACTGGTCGTTCGGCGTCCAATTGTCTTCCACGAAAACTTTCTTGACCGTGCTGACGTCGTATTCGGAGTAGTTCTTCCACGGCTGGCCATTGCTGTAGGTGAGTAGATCGCGGTCGCCCCATATCGCTTCCGGCGCGCCGGTCTGTGGGTCGACGTACGTGCCATCGATATATTCAAGCTGTCGCGAGCGCTCGTACCACAAGCCCCAGTCGAGCGTGTTGTTTAAGCCGAGATCGAGCGTAAATTTCGCATTGATACCCGGACGATAAGTGATCGGGCGATACGCTTCGAGCACCGCGTATTGGCCGTCTGCATATTGGTTCGACTGCACGACCGGCTGACCGTTCGCGCCGGCCTGCAGCGGCAGGAACCCCGAGAAACTGCCGTTGCCATCGCCAAACTGAAAATACGGAATGACCGAGAGCGCGAGGTTGTCGGTGAGCTTGAACTCACCATCCAGGCTCGCCACCCACGATTTGAACGGATTCTGGAACAGCTTGTAATAGCTGCTCTGGGCCAAGTAGGTAGGATCGCTGCCGTAGAGCTGGCTCTCGGGAAAGCCGCCCGATGGCGTCGGCAGCCATGTGGTGCCGTAATCGTAGTGGTAGCCGTATTGCGTCGCCTCTGCTTTCGTCAGCGGCATGTAGAAGTAATTCAATTCGCGGTTGAGATTGAAATTGGCGGTAAGGCTATTGTTCTGGTCGATGGTCCACACCGATTTGGCCTGAATGCGATCGATGCGATTCACGCCGCCGCCGCGCCATTTGTCATCGGAGTTGCGCGATACCGAAATCCAGCTGCGCACCGGGCCAATGCTTCCGGTATTGAGTCGCACGTAGGTGCTACGCGCATGATCGCTACCTATGGTCTGCCCTGCATAGACATTGAAATCCTGCGTTGGCGTCTTGGTGATGAAACTGATATGTCCGCCTACTGCACCCAGATCGGGCATATCCAGATCGGCCGAGCCCTGCGTCACAGTGATCGATTCGTAATTGCGCGCCTCGCCATATTCCGACGCGTACGGAATGTAATCGCCGGCGTCGTTGACTGGCACGCCATCAAGCGTGACGCCAATTTCGCTGGCATTGAAACCGCGGATCGTATAGCTGCTGGCATCGGTCAGGCCGAAACCATCGCTGGAGGCCGAATTGACGCCCGGCGCGCTGTTGATGATTTGAGTGTAGTCGGCGGTGATCGGCTGTTGCGCGATGGCCTGTGCGGAAATGGTCGATACCTGCTTGGGCTGATCCTGCGTGGCCATCAAACCGCCAGCGAGCGACTGCGCATTCACGTTGACGGTCGACAGCGTAGTGCTCTTGCGTGTCTTGTCAGTCTGCGCATCTGCGCTGTCAGCGCTCGATCCCTGCGCGGCTGCGGTGGCAGTCGCCGGTGCTTGGTCTGCCGCATGTGCCATGCCTGGAGCGCCTAAGGCGACGGCAAGTGCAAGCCAGAGTGTTTTGCGATGACGAACGACGGATCGATGCATGTATGGCCTACCCCTCAATAGACGACTAAACAGCACTGACCAGGGCCGATGGCTTCCTGGTTGATTTTTTAAGACCCCCACATCGCCTACACCCCTAATCTTGTTTGTTGCGATGTAACATTTTGTTTATCGTATTGACGCACGCCTGTCTAGTTCGGCGAGGGCGAGCTACATATTCCATCTGCGACTTTATAATTTACCTATGTGAAATCAAATGTTTATGGATTTTCCAAGCGGCCTCGCGTCATACTCGCCTTCTGAAAGACCAGCGCATGCGAATGTTGCGACTGCAACAAATTTTGACGTCTGATCGCCTTTGCACGGTGGGCGGAACGGCTGATCGCGATCACAATCCATGATTGGTTGCCTCACGATCACGTCCTCATGAATACTCCGTGCTGAATTTTGCTTTATCCGTCTGGACGTCCAAACAAGCGGTCAAGGGAATCCATGAAGATCAGCCACTCGCTGTCCGCTGCACTGCTTGTATCCTGCCTCGCTGCCTGCGCGACGACATCGACACCGTCCGCCACGTCAACGTTGCAGGGTGATGCCGCACACCCGTCGCAAACGCAAAGTTGGGTCGACACGCGGCTCTACTTCGGTCTCGGGCCTGCCGATCATCCGGATCGCGGCATCGGCGAATCCGCGTGGCGCGATTTTCTGGATAAAGAAGTCACGCCACGTTTTCCGGATGGCTTGAGCGTGATCGACGTCTACGGTCAGTGGCAAGGCAAGCAAGAAACAGCACCCGAACGACTGCACTCGAAGTTACTGGTGATCGACTACCCCGACACCGCCGTCAATCGCGACAAGATCGAAGCAATTCGCGCAGCATGGAAGCAGCGTACCGGCGATCAGTCCGTGTTGCGCGTGACGCAGCCGGCCGACGTTTCTTTCTAACTGAACATCCTTAGCGGCAAACAGGGGTATCGCGTGAACGTATCGAGCAAGCGCTCGTTTTTTGTCGCTAGCGATTTCAATGGTTTTCTGGGATTGCTGGTGGACAACCTGTCCGTCATGGCATTCCTGGCTACCGCGCTGATCGGCATCTTTGGCTTTCCGGCCGATCTGGTTTACACGCGGATGTTTCCCGGCACAGCCCTAGGCGTGCTGCTTGGCAATCTTGCCTACACTGCCATGGCGCGTCGCCTCGCTCAGCGCAGCGGCCGTGAGGACACCACCGCCATGCCGCTCGGTGTGGATGCGCCCACCAGCATCGGCATGGCGCTGTTGGTACTTGGGCCTGCGTTCCTGAGCTACAAGCAAAGCGGCATGGACGAACACGCTGCCGCAGTCGCTACTTGGCAACTCGGCATGGCATCGCTGGTGGTGATGGGCGTGCTCAAGACCGTGCTGTCGTTCTTCGGTGCGATGGTGCAACGGCATGTGCCGCGCGCTGGGCTGCTCGGTTCGATTGCCGGCATTGCGCTGGTGCTGATGGGTTTTCTGCCGCTGGTGGAGATCATGAAAGTGCCGATCGTCGGCTTTGCGGGCTTGGGTGTGGTGCTCTATGCACTGGTGGCGCGCGGCCGCATGCCGTGGAATCTGCCTGGTGTGCTGGTCGCCTTCGTCATCGGCCTGGTGCTGTATGAAGTGCTAGGTCCACTCGGGTGGCTGGGCCATGGCTATCACGCGGTGTCGGCATGGCGATGGCGCTTCGCGATACCTTGGCCAACGTTGCAGTGGGTGCACGGTTTACCGCTCACCGTGCCCTATTTACCGCTGATCCTTCCCTTCGGCTTGTTGATGGTAGTCGGCGGGATTAACGTCACTGAAAGCGCGCGCGCCGCGGGCGACGACTACAACACACGCGACATTCTGTTGGTGGAAGCACTGGCAACGTTGATCGCCGGATGTTGCGGCGGGGTGGCGCAGACCACGCCGTATATCGGTCAGCCCGCTTATCGCGCGATGGGTGCACGCATCGGCTACACGCTTATCGCCGGTATCGTGATTGGCTTGGGTGGCGTGTTCGGTTATCTATCTAATCTGGTGGAGCTACTGCCGTTGGCGGTGCTGGCGCCGATCCTGGTGTTCGTCGCGATCGGGATCACCACGCAAGCGTTCGAGGCGACACCGACGCGCTACGCTGCTGCCGTGGTTTTCAGTTTCTTTCCCGCGATTGCACGCATGGTCGCGATCAAGCTCGGCGACCCGACCTATGTCGCGCCGGATCATTTCACCACTCTCTATAACGACGCCTCGCAAGGCATCTCCGAACTGGCGGTCATCAATGTGCTTGGCAATGGCTTCATCATCACTTCGATGATCTGGGCAAGCTTTGTAGTTGCCATGATCGATGCCAAGCCGGGCCGCGCCGCGTGGATCGTGTTGCTTGGCGGAGTGCTGACACTGTTTGGCGTTATCCATTCGGTTACACCGGCCGGCAATTTGTACTTGCCGTGGCAGCTCGATACGGCATCACGCTCGATCGTGCTGCAATTTTCCGCTGCGTATGCCGTGCTTGCGCTGGTGCTGGGTGTCTTTTCACTGCAGCGAGGCTCCGCTCCCGCTGCACCGATACAGCACTAATGGCGCAAATTGCCGACGTGAAGGACGCCTACTTTAACGACAGGGCGGTTTCCCATTGATCGTTGGCCACGTTCTTCGCATTGCGCCACCAGCGCTTGCCGGTGTGTGGCGCCGTAAGATCCAGCCGCTCGCCCATACGCGGTGTCGCCAGCGCAATGCCGCGTTCGGTGGCCAATGCGGTGACGCGCTCGAAAGGCTCCTGCCATCCATGCATCGCCAGATCAAACGTACCGTTATGTATCGGCATCAGCCAATCGCCGCGTAGATCTTGGTGTGCCTGCACCGTCTGTTCCGGCTGCATGTGTACGTAAGGCCACTGTGCGTCGTAGGCACCGGTTTCAAGCAGCGTGATGTTGAAAGGTCCTAACCGCTCGCCGATGGCTTTGAAGCCGTCGAAGTATCCGGTGTCTCCGCTGAAGAACACGCGCAGCGAGTCATCGACGATGACCCAGGATGCCCACAGGGTACGGTTGCTGTCGAACAATCCGCGCCCCGAAAAATGCTGCGCGGGTGTTGCCGTCATCCGCAAGCCATCGATGTCGATGCTTTCCCACCAATCCAGCTGATGCACTTTCGTCGCGTCCACGCCCCAATCGATCAGTCGGTCGCCCACGCCAAGCGGTGTAAGGAAGACCTCTGCTGTGGCGGCGAGGTACTGGATGGACGCGCGATCGAGATGATCGTAATGATCGTGAGACAAGATGACGCCGCGGATCGGCGGCAAATCGTGCAGCGCAATGGGTGGCTGGTGAAAGCGTTTCGGTCCCATCCACTGGAACGGCGACGCACGCTCGGCGAACACGGGATCGGTGAGCCAGTAACCGCCGCGCAACTTGATCAGCATGGTGGAGTGGCCAAGCCGGAACAGGCTGCGATCAGGCGCGGCATCCAATTGCGCGCGAGTCAGTGCCAGCACCGGCAGAGGAGCCTGCGGAGTCGTGTCTGCAGGCTTGTTGAAGATCACATTCCAGATGATGCCCAAACTTTTACCGAAGCCTCCCGCCGGACGCGGTACCGGGTTACGGAACCGATCGCCGTGCCGCTGGGGCGAGGCGGGGTAGTTGGCGATTGCGGGTCGAAATAGGGTGGATAAACGGGCCATCGCGGCAAACTCCCATGGATAGGCCAACGGCGATGTCGGGGTTGGCGGAAAGTCGGGGATACTGAGGCACTAAATATACTACACAGTATAGTGTACTTTGCGTAAAAGTAAACCGATCAGTGTAAAATGACAAAATGGCCTCTTCTCCTCCTGCCCCCACCCCACGGCTGACCGACCGCAAACGCGCCGCGATCATCGAAGCGGCCATCGACGAATTTCGGGCCGCCGGCTACGAAACGACCAGCATGGATCGGATCGCGGCCCGCGCCGGGACATCCAAGCGCACCGTCTATAATCATTTTCCCAGCAAGGAAACCTTGTTCCTCGAGATCCTGCGGCAGCTTTGGGAAGCAAGTCTGGAGGGCGAGGATCTCGCGTTCCACGCCGATCGCCCCTTGCGCGAACAACTCCTGGAATTGCTTGGGCAGAAATTGCGCTTGCTCAACGACGAAGCGTTTGTGTCCCTGGCCCGTGTGGCGATCGCCGCCGGGATCCACTCGCCCGAACGCGCACAAGACATGGTTGCGCGCATGGGGGAACGCGAAGAGGGTCTTACTGTGTGGATTCGCGACGCGGCAGCAGCTGGCCGGCTGAAAACGAACGATCCGGTCTTTGCCTCGCATCAACTTCAAGGCCTTATAAAGGGCTTTGCGTTCTGGCCGCAAATCACGCTGGGTCAACCGCCGCTAGATGCCCAAATGCAAAAACGCGTGGCTGAGTCCGCTGCGGATATGTTCCTTGCTTATTACACCTAACGCATCAGGTACATCCCGCGTTGCGTAGACGTTTTTGCCTAAGTTTAGCCTGCTAAATCAAACACGCACGCGCGTTCAATCTTTGCAAAAGGAAAGGCCTGCTGATGCAGGCCTTTCTTCATGCAAACGAACGATTTGCGCGCATATCAATGCATGACATTTCCGCGTCCGTCGCGGTATTCATTGCCATGGAATGCAGCGCCGGGATGCGGCGCGGGATGTTCACCGTGATTCGGCAACGGCCCGTGGTAAGCACCGCGCGCATCGAAACGATTGTCGACATGCCCGCGGAAGTGTGCGGGGCCGTGATACCAGGGGCCGGCGCCGATAAATACACCGCCCACGAACCATTCCGGCCCGTAATAACCGTAAGGCGCGCAGGGATATGGAGCATAGTCGTAGTAGCCATACGGGCACACCGGCGCGGGGCCTATGTTTACACCCACGGCCACCTGGGCTTCAGCTCGCGGCGTTGCCGCAGCGAACATCAGCGCCGCAGCAGCGGTCACGGCAAGGCTTGTAACAGTTTTCATGCGAAAGCCCTCACGAAAGGAAGTTTCATCCTCCACCTACGGACCTGAAACGGTTCTGACTGAGCTCACGCTGGTTAATCTGCGGTTTACACCAAACCATTTCACATGCTGTTTGTCGATTTTCTGTGCTTTTGCTCGTCGTGGTTTGGAACGGCCATCCATTTGCCACCGCTGCGCTTCCATCCACCGGAGATTAATCATGACTGATACCCAGGCACTCATTTCCGCCTCCGAGCTCGTCAAACGCAACGGCGTGACATTTCCGAACGAAAGTGATGAATACCGTCGCGCTCGCGATGCGTTGTTGTGCGAGGAGATCGAGCTTCGCCGACACATCGAGCGTGTCGCCGAGCAGCGCCGTGCGCTTCCGCCCGGCGGCGAGGTGAGGGGCGACTATCGCTTCCAGGGTGAAGATGGTCCGTGCGATGTCGCGGGACTTTTCGGCAACAAGCAAACGCTTGTCGTCTACAGCTACATGTTCGGACCACAGCGCGAGCGTCCTTGTCCGATGTGCACATCGCTGCTGAGTGCATGGGATGGCGTCGCGCGCGACATCGAACAACAGGTGGCGCTGGCAGTGGTCGCGCGTGCGCCGATCGAGCGACTCGTCGCTTTCAAGCAAGAACGCGGCTGGCGCCACTTAAAGCTGTATACCGATCTCAACGATCACTTCAGTCGCGATTACCACGGCGTCGCGCCCGATGGCAGCGACATTCCCGCGCTGAATGTGTTTACTCGGCGTGACGGCACCATCCGTCATTTCTGGGGTGGCGAAATGGGTTCCGCTACATCGGACCCTGGCCAGGATCCACGCGGCGCACCCGACCTGATGCCGATCTGGACGGTCTTCGACGCGACACCCGAAGGACGTGCCCGCGGTTGGTACCCGAAACTCGACTATCCGGGCTGACGGCATCGTCCCCTATTGCGGTGCCGCATGCGAAGGCCTGGAAAAAACTGTTAGTGTCGCGGGATATGGATCGATCTAAATAAGGTATTTGGATGATCCAGATGTGCTGTTACGGGGATACGGCCATGGCTCTCCCGATGCCACGGTGCGGTCGGGAATGATCCAGCGATTTCAATGCGGCCTTAAAACATGATCCAAGCCAATCACTTGACCCGGTCGAGCGCAATGCGACGCGTTGCGAAACTCGCAGCCGTTTCGCTTGCTCTGTCGCTGTCTGCGTTTGCTGCAGCATCCGCGCAAACCTCGCAAACGCTCGACAGCGGTTGGCGCTTTCGCCTCGCCGAGGGCGACAGTCAGGCGAAGGCGCATGCCGAAGCGGCGAAGTGGCACGACGCCACCGTGCCCGGCATGGTGCAGAGCGATCTGCTGGCGGTGAAGTTGCTGCCCGATCCTTATTTTCGCGACAACGAAGCCAAGGTGCAGTGGGTCGGTCTTTCCGACTGGCAATATCAAACCAGCTTCAACGTGGATAAGGCCACACTCCAACGCGATCATGTCGATCTGGTGTTCGACGGCCTGGATACCTTTGCCGACGTGTATCTCAACGGGCACAAGCTAGCGTCGGCCGATAACATGTTTCGCCGCTGGCGCATTCCGGTGAAAGAAGCGCTGCGCGAAGGCAAGAACACGCTGGAAGTGCGGCTGTACTCGCCCATCAAGCGACTGCAACCGTGGCTGCTCAAGCAGGCTTATGCGTTGCCGGGCGAGTTCGACTCGTCCTTCGGCGATGAGCCCAAAGGCAAACAGACAGCCAATTACATACGCAAGGCCAACTACCAATACGGCTGGGACTGGGGCCCGCGTATCGTGACGGAAGGTATCTGGAAACCGGTTCATCTGGATAGCTGGAATGGTCCGCGTGTCGATGATTTTCATATCGATCAGACCTACGTGAGCCGTGACGCCGCACAGGTCGACGCGCAGCTCGAAATTCAGGCGGATAGCAGCGAGCCGTTGCATATCAGCGTCGATGCGATCGGGCCCGATGGCCAGTCGGCGACACATGTCGAACGCGATGTCACGGTTGATCCCGGCAGCAATCGCGTCGGCCTACCCTTGCGCATCGTCAATCCGAAGCGTTGGTACCCTGCCGGCTACGGCGCGCAAGATATGTATACATTCAAGGTCGCCGTAAGCGATGGCCATGGCGAGCTTTACAGCACACAACATGCTGCCGGCCTGCGTACGATCGAACTGCGGCGCGAACACGACGCGTGGGGCAGGAGCTTCGCCTTTGTGATCAACGGGGTTCCCGTGTTCGCCAAAGGTGCGGACATGATTCCGTTCGACAGCATCCCGACCAGAACCACCGACGCGCAAATGCGCAACATCCTGCAGTCGGCACGCGATGCCAACATGAACATGGTGCGCGTCTGGGGCGGCGGCTACTACTTGCCGGATCAGTTTTACGAGATGGCCGATCGCCTCGGCATCATGGTCTGGCAGGATTTCATGTTCGGTGGTGCGATTCCGCCCAGCGACGATGCCTACGTCGATAACGTGCGGCAGGAAGCGATCGAACAAGTGAAACGCTTGCGCGATCACCCCAGCATCGTCCTGTGGTGCGGCAACAATGAAGTGCAGACCGGTTGGGAGTCCTGGTCGGATCGACAGGCGTTCAAGGCATCGCTCTCGCCGGATGAGCACGAGCGCATTGTCACCAGCATGGTCAATCTGTTCGGCAACGTCTTGCGTAACATCGTCACTCGCTACGACAACACCGTGCCGTACTGGGCCAGTTCGCCGAGCACGGATTACGATGGCGCAGCCAACGTGCTGAACGACGGCGATTATCACTATTGGAATGTCTGGTCCGGTGAAGCCAAGCCCGTCACCGAATATCTCAACGTGACGCCGCGCTTTCAGTCCGAATACGGCTTGCAGTCGTTTCCGGACATGCGAACGAACCATGCATTTGCGGAACAAGGCGACCTGCAACCCGAATCGCCGGTGATGCGCGCGCATCAAAAATACGACAGCGGCAATGGCAATAAGCGTTTGCTTCTGTACATCACGCGCGCGTACGGCGAGCCCAAAGATTTTGCTTCGTTCGTCTACCTGAGCCAGGTGATGCAAGCCGAAGGCATCCAGTTGGCCGCCGAACATTTGCGCGCTTCGCGCCCACAGTCGATGGGTTCGTTGTATTGGCAGCTCAATGATGTCTGGCCCGGTGCATCCTGGTCGAGCATCGATGTCTATGGACGCTGGAAAGCGCTGCAGTTTCATGCGCGACGCTTTTATGCGCCACTGATGATCGCGGCGTTGCGTCAAGATGGCACGACTACGGTATCGCTCGTCTCCGATAACCAGACGCCGCTTGAGGCGCATTGGCGCGTACGCGTGATGGATTTCGCCGGCAAGACGCTCAGCGATCACGAGGAAGCTGTCACGCTCGCCGCTTTGGCGAGCACCAAGGTGGCGACCTACACGGACGCGCAATTGCTCAACGGCGCGGATCCGCATGCCTCGTTTGCCGTATTCGAGTTGATCGAGAACAACCAGACCGTGTCGCAGAACTTGGTGTTTTTCGATGAAGCCAAGAATCTTCAACTGCCGCCGCCACAGATCCAGACCAAGCTTGAAGCAGGTTCGGACGGCTATACGTTGACGCTTACCACCAGCAGGCTCGCGCGCGATGTATGGGTTTCCTTTGGCGATCTTGACGCCAAGGTTTCGGACAATGCGTTCGACCTGCTTCCAGGGCAGAGCATTACTCTGACCGTGCACAGTAAGCTTCCCCTCGATACGCTGCAACACGCGCTGCACGTACAAAACCTCGCCGATGTCATGGCGAACGCAGCGCGCTGACGCTTTTCATTGCAAAGGAATCTGAATCTCCATGTCGACGCGCCGGGATTTCATGAAATGGTTGGGTGCCGCTGCGGCGTCGGGAGTCGTGGGCGCTACGTTGCCCGGCTTGTCCTTGGCGCAGGCATCCTCGTCGTTTCCCAGTAAACGGCCGCCAGTGGGCAAGCGTAAATTTGTCAGTGATGCGGTCGAGCGCCAGCTGGCTTCGGTCAAGTCGTCCATTGGTGATCCGAAGCTGGCGTGGATGTTCGAGAATTGCTATCCAAATACGCTGGATACGACCGTCGAGCTAGGCACGCTGGATGGTAAGCCCGACACGTTCGTGATTACCGGCGACATCGATGCGATGTGGTTGCGCGATTCGTCGGCACAAGTGGTGCCTTATCTTTCCCTTGCGAAAAGCGATCCAGCGCTGCAGCGATTGTTTCGTGGCTTGATCCGCCGTCAAGCCCGCTGCATACGCATCGATCCCTACGCCAACGCGTTTATGCCCGATCCACACGCGCAGCCTTTGGTGTGGGCGCGACATGACAGCACACAGATGAAGCCCGGCGTTGGCGAGCGCAAATGGGAGATCGATTCGCTTTGCTATCCCATCCGCCTGGCGCACGGTTATTGGCAGGCTACGCAGGATAAAGAGCCGTTTGATGACGACTGGCGCGAAGCGATGCATCGCGTACTCGCAACGTTTCGCGAACAACAACGTTTGCACGGCCGCGGCCCTTATCACTTCCAACGCACGTCCGAGACGCCGACGGAAACACAGTTCCTGGAAGGGTACGGCAATCCGACCCGACCGAACGGAATGATTCACTCGATGTTCCGCCCATCCGACGATGCCTGCGTCTATCCGTTGTTCGTCCCCGCCAATCTGTTCGCCGTCGTGAGCCTGCGCCAGCTTGCGCAGATGAGCCGCGCCATTCATCAGGATCTTCCCTTTGCGCAGGACTGCGAAGCGTTGGCGGATGAAGTGGAGCAGGCCGTTCGCAAGCACGGCCGCATGCGCGATACCGACGGCCGCGATTATTGGGCGTATGAGATCGACGGGTTCGGCAATCAGCTGTTCATGGACGATGCAAACGCACCGAGCCTGCTAAGCCTTCCCTACTTAGGCTGCTGCGATCGTAACGATCCGGTTTATCAGCGCACCCGCGAACTGGTGTGGAGCGAGCGCAATCCGTATTTCTTCAAAGGCCGTGCGGCGGAAGGTATTGGCGGCCCGCACGAAGGGCTGCGAATGATCTGGCCAATGTCGATCATCCTGTACGCCCAAACCAGCAACGACCCCGCGCAAATCCGCCAATGCTTGGCATGGCTGCGAAACACCGATGCGGGGACGGGCTTTATGCATGAATCGTTCGACCAGGACGATCCCGCGCACTTCACGCGCAGCTGGTTCGCGTGGGTCAACACCTTGTTCGGCGAATTGATCGTCGATTTACAGCGCAAGCATCCCGATTTGTTGCGCGGCTAAGCCGCTGCCCTTGTCGGGATCGGTTAACCCTGTCGATCGCCTTAGATATATGAATGTATTACACTTATTTCTGCCATCGCTGTTGAGCATGTCGGCCCGCGACAGCGTTAGATATCTTTTGTCGGCAAACGACACGGTTAAGTGATGTTTTTGTCGCTCGGCGACAGAGTTGGCTGACACACAGACTAATCTCGACTGAGCGCTGCACCGCTGCACTGCTGCTCGATCGCTTCTGGCAGGCGCTAAAATGAGGCTGCTTTTACCGGTCACGCACTGCAAGTGACCCATTCGCGAGAAGTCTATTTAGGTCATAGCCAAGCCCGAGATGTTCTTTCTACGAGCGATGAGTTACTGCAGAAGGTCACTTCCCCCAGGTAACGAACATCACGATTGCTGCGGCAGCCATCGCTAATGTTGCGAGCCATCCGAAAATCTTTAATACCCAAGGGATTGTAAACTGCCCCATCACTTTGGCTCGAGAGCTCATCAGCATCATGACGACCATTAACGGCACAGCAACTACACCGTTAATCACTGCACTCCAGTACAACGCCTTCACCGGATCCAGCGACGTTAGGTTCAGCGCCATACCAGCGATGCTTGCCACAATCAGTACGCCATAGAAGAACTTTGCCTGATATAGCTTGTGCTGAAGACTGCCACGTTGGCCAAACGCACCCGAAGCGGCATACGCTGTGGCGCCTGCTAGCACTGGCAGCGCAAGCAGACCGGTGCCAACAATACCGGCCGCAAATAGTGCAAAAGCTAGTTTACCCGCCAACGGTCGTAATGCTTCCGCTGCATCGGAAGAAGTCTGAATATCCGTTTTGCCATGTGCGTGCAGTACCACGGCTGCGGTCAGGATGATAAAAAAAGCAATGACGTTCGAAAAAATCATTCCGACCGACGTATCGATACCAATTCGACGCAACGCACCCGGTGCTTGTAATGGTGTCCACTTCAATGGCTTGCGACCGCTTCCCGGACGCATTTCTTCTACTTCCTGCGAGGCCTGCCAACAGAACAAGTAGGGGCTAATGGTGGTGCCAAGTAGCGCGACGATACCTACAGCATATTTGGAATTCCATACAATAGGCGGTACGAAAATGCTCTTGAGCACCGCGATCCATGAAACATGAATGATCAAAACGGTTGCCACATAAGCCAGAAGGCTTAGCGTAAGCAGCTTAAGTATCGGCGAGTAGCGCGAAAAAGGAATGAACATCTGCAGCAACAGTGACAACACGGCGAATCCTGCGGCATAGGCCAATGCAGGGCCACCAATAAGTAACTTCAATGCCGCACCCATGGCACCGACATCCGCTGCAAGATTGATGACATTGGCTACAGCGATGGAAACAACCAGTCCGTATGCCAGTGAGTTGGGATAATACTTACGGATGCCATCCATCAAGCCGTACCCAGTCACACGCCCGATTCCCGCGCTGATGGCTTGAATCGCGATCATGAGGGGCATAGTCAGCAGAATGCACCAGAGCATTCCGTAGCCAAACGCCGCACCCACTTGCGAATAAGTGGCGATGCCACTGGGGTCGTCGTCGGCTGCCCCGGTAATCAAGCCAGCACTTAAATTTTGCCAGAACGATGTTCCAGACTTGCTGTCCCGGACGAGTATATCTTCCGCCATGACACCACTCTTGTCTTAACGAGAGGAATTGTTTGCGCGCCTGATTTCAGTGATGTAGTGAAGACACATGCGGCAGTTGCTCAACGAATATGAGAAGGCTGTGTTCGAACTATGACTTACTTTCTCCGCCCGAGGTGCTTTGTAGATCGAGTGTGTAGATGACTTGGCTGACATCCTCGGGATCTGGGGTATTACGAAAACCCAGATACTGCGCCAATTCGCGCATAGGCTCGTTGGCGATGGAATCCATTGAGAACATCTTTTGGAAGCCCTTTTGGCGCGCCTCATCAATGAGGCGCTGCATCAGCACTACAGCAAGGCCACGATGCTGCCATTCGTCGGCAATCGTTACGGCGCATTCGCAATCATTGCCGCCCAACGATGCGCTATACCGGCTGACACCTACTTCACGTGGCGAAGTCTGGTCGTAGATTAATGCAACAAAAGCCATGCTGCTGCGATAGTCAACGTTTACGAGTTGATCGAGAAGCGTGGCGCTTGCCTCGCGCATGGCTCCAAGGAAGCGAAAATGGCGAGCTTCGGACGACAAGCGCTTGATGAAATTTGCTTCAAGGTCGCGATCGTCGGCATGAATCGGGCGCACTATGACATGGCTTCCATCATTTAGCATGACGATGTAGCCATCTTTATCATCTACGTGAACGCCTACATTGTTAGTTGAGTGCATAGTGGGCTTGGTAGACATGGTGTGCCTCCGTTGAGGCTGTGATTTGCTTAAGATCATGGATTTAGTTTCTAAGCGAATTATTTCTAAGGGCGCAAAAAATTTAGGGGCGCGCTTTTTGAGACGGTGAGCTCAAAAGTTAGATCAATAACCATGGCGCCAATCTCTCTCCATTGGCCGATAACGCATTAACGAAATAAGTGCTATCGGCTTGGCACGTTACCTTGACGGCTGCCTTCTTCCACCCAGTATCCGGTGCGTCCGTAATGCGCATAAATGCCGACCTCGTGCTCGCGATCGACGTTTACCGCGTGGCTGTACTCTGGAGAGGCTTTCACTGTGTGCTGACTTACATTGACTGAAACGACCTGTTCACCCCAGCTTACATTCCGTATCCATTGGGGCACGATAAGAACTTCATGACCATTCCACCAATGACCCGTCTCCACGATGAGATATCGGATAGCCCATGTGTTTTCGTCGATGAGCATACCCTTGACCTGCCCGATGTCGCCGTCCGTCGCTGCAATGTGATAGCCAATGACTTCGTTGAAACTGCGCAGGTGAGGATCATCGCGCTGATCTGAGGCGGACTTATTCGCTATTAGCGTGTCTTGCTCGTTCAATCGATGATATTCGGCTTCAGGTCCGCCATAGCCCATGCCGGACATCACCATATAGGGTGCTGTCCTTGCGCCCCAGAGTCCCGCTCCACCCCAATAATACGGATAGCCGTAGTAGCTGAGATAACTCACTTCATCCTGCCGCGAAACTGGCTTGTCGGTATCGATGCGTGGGCTACTTTTTATTTGCTCTTTCGTGATGGACATCGGTAAGACCATTTCAGGCCATTTGGGAAGGCTGATCGAAATGGGTGAAATAAGCACCTTGCGATTTGGAAGCCACGTGCTTGTATCGACAACTAAATAGCGTATGACCCACGCCTTGTCGTCGAAATAGAAATCTTTGATGCTACCGACGTCTCCATCGGTCGCACGGATCGCATAGCCTTCAAGTTCGTGCACACTGCGTAACATGGGATGTTCTCCGCCAAGCGTAAAAGTCGAGTGCCTTCACCGAGCCCTCGAAACACGGCCCGAGGCCGCCAAGCGGACCAAATGAACATTCTTTACATACATCACGAATTCAAGCGCCATAAAATATGGCTTTACGGCGGATCTGCTAATTAATCGTGAGACTCAAGTCTTGTCAGGCCAAGGCCTATGTTCGTCTACATCCGTCAATTAGTCCGTACGAAGACGCACATAAGACGCGCCGAACAAGCCTGAGAATGAGAAGACTTTGTCGACCTTGGCGTTGTATCGATCGCACTCTTCATGCGACGTAAGTGGCTTTTTGGGCCAACGGTGCGGCAACGCACAGAGCACTTTCCTATAAGAGCAGACCATTGCTCAGGCGGCGCCGGCTAGAGCTAGCTTCGCGTATCTCCGCGTGGCTTTCGTCGTCGATAAGAGCTTAGGACAACGATTTGGCCAGAAATAGCCGCCATAGCTCGGCCCAAACGTGGAAAGTCCAGTGAGGAAATGGCGCGTTCGATATTGAAAATCGAACGGAAATCATCTCCAAGCACAACGGATTTAATACTTAAGAATTTGGAGATTCAAATGCAACACTCCTTTTGGAACGACTGGTATTTCGGCTGGGGTTGGTTACTTTGGTTTGGGTTCCTTTTCCTCGCGTTCTCAAGCTTTGGAAACTGGGGCTATACGTATTCCGCACATCGAAAATATGGTCTTCCTCCGCAAAAAGAAGCGCTCGACTATCTTAACGAGCGGTATGCGCGCGGAGAAATTACTCAGGACGACTATCTTCGGATGAAATCTGAGATAGCGAAAACAGCTTAGGACTCGGACTGAGCTCCCGAACCCATGGACGCCGCTTCTCAGCACATTCTGACCATCAATGGCGGATCGTCGAGCATCAAGTTAGCGCTATTCGAAACGGGCGAGCCATTACAGCGGATCGTTACAGGCGAACTGGCACGCATTGGTCAGCCCAACACCACCTTTACGTTGAAGGGCACAGGTGCGTCACATAACTCATCGCACATTGTGAAGGCGCCCGACCACAAAGCCGCCGTGGGTATCCTGGTCGACTGGATCAATAAGGAAGACTTAGGTGGATCGCTAATCGCCATCGGGCATCGTCTTGTCCATGGTGGCCCTGCCTACAACCAACCGCAGAGGATCACTGCGGCGATGATCGAAACATTGCGCCGGCTTACGCCCTTCGATCCTGAGCACTTACCAGAAGAGCTTCTTTTAGCCGAAGCGTTTCACAAACAATTCCCAGATCTGCATCAAGTCGCGTGCTTCGATACTGCCTTTCATCATGATCTGCCTAGCGTGGCACGGCTGTTGCCGATTCCGCGTCGTTATGAAGCTCTCGGCGTCAGACGCTACGGCTTCCATGGTTTGTCGTACGCCTTCCTTGTGCAGGAACTGGCGCGCCTCGGTGATTGGGCGGCAACGACGGGCCGGGTGATCCTGGCGCACCTCGGCAATGGCGCAAGCCTTGCGGCCGTTGCCAATGGTAAATCGATCGATACAAGTATGAGCTTCACGCCGACGGCCGGCGTGCCGATGAGTACGCGCTCCGGTGATCTTGATCCCGGACTGGTCTGGTACTTGGCATGCACGGAGGCGATGAGCGCGAAGTCCTTCAACGAACTCGTCAACTTCCAGTCTGGACTTCTCGGGATATCTGAAACCAGTTCCGACGTACGCGACTTGCTGGAGTATGAGGGGAGTGACGTGCGTGCAGCCGAAGCCATCGCACTGTTTTGCTATCAGGTGAAGAAGCAAATTGGCGCCTACAGTGCGGCATTAGGCGGGCTGGACACCCTGGTATTTGCGGGTGGCATCGGCGAACACGCCGCACCGGTCCGTGAACGCATTTGCCAGGGACTGGGCTTTCTCGGCATCGAGCTTGATCCAGATCGTAATGCGCAAGCTGCCCCTCTTATTTCCACAGACACCGGGCGCGTGAAAGTGCGCGTCATCCATACGGACGAAGAACTCATGATTGCGAAGTCAGTCATTCGTGTCCTTCAACCTTAAAGCGGGACATGGGCCATGAAAGTAAACACCCTCACGCCGGAGCTGCTGCACAACATGGATGCTTATTGGCGTGCCGCCAATTACGTGTCGGTCGGGCAGATCTATCTCTACGACAATCCGCTCTTGCGCGAACCGCTGACGCTGGCCCATGTAAAACCGCTGGTCGTCAGCCACTGGGGAACAACACCGGGTCAGAACTTCATCTACGCGCATTTAAACCGGGTCATTAAGAAATATGACCTGGACATGTTCTACGTGGCCGGTCCTGGGCACGGCGGCCCGGCTATTGTGGGGAACGTCTATCTCGAGGGAACGTGGACGGATATCTATCCGGATGTCACCCAGGACGAAGCCGGACTAAAGAAGCTGTTCAAGCAATTTTCGTTTCCGGGCGGGATTTCCAGCCATGTTGCACCGACCACGCCCGGCTCGATTCACGAAGGTGGCGAGCTGGGTTATTCATTGAGCCACGCCTTTGGCGCCGTGTTCGACAACCCCGGCTTGATCGTTGCCTGCGTCGTGGGCGATGGCGAAGCGGAAACGGGTCCACTGGCTACCGCATGGCATTCCAACAAACTACTCAACCCGGTCACCGATGGCGCCGTGCTGCCGATCCTGCATCTCAATGGCTACAAGATCAGCAACCCGACCGTGCTGGCTCGCGTCGAGCATGAGGAACTGGATCACTTTTTCCGAGGCTGCGGCTGGATACCGCACTTTGTGGAAGGCGACGAGCCGGAAGCGATGCATGAGCTCATGGCCAGTACGTTGGATACCGTCATCGAAGATATCCACCACATCCAGCAGAGCGCGCGGGATAAGAGTGATCCCCAACGGCCGCGTTGGCCAATGATCATTCTGCGATCCCCGAAAGGATGGACGGGGCCGAAAATCGTCGATGGTCTGCAAATCGAAGGAACGTTCCGGTCGCATCAAGTGCCCCTGCTGGTGGATACCGAGCACCCAGCTCATGTCCAGCAGTTGGAGAGCTGGATGAAGAGCTACAAGGCCGAGGAATTGTTTGATGAACATGGTCGACTGATAGCGGAGTTGGCCGAACTGGCGCCTAGTGGTGATCGGCGCATGGGTGCCAACGCGCATGCCAACGGCGGGATGCTATTGCGTGACCTGCGCATGCCAGACTTTTGTGAGCACGCGGTAAGCGTATCTTCGCCTGGCGCTGTGGATGCTCAGGATACGCAGGTATTAGGCAAGTTTCTGCGTGACGTCATCAAGCTTAATCAGGATCGGCCCCATTTTCGCCTCTTCGGCCCCGATGAAACACTCTCCAATCTGTTGGGTGCGGTATTCGAGGTCACTGATCGCCAATGGGATGCACGCGTACAGAGCAACGATGAATTCCTTGCACCGACAGGATACGTATTGGACTCGATGCTCAGCGAGCACCAATGCGAAGGTTGGCTGGAAGGCTATCTCCTGACAGGGCGACACGGGTTGTTCAACAGCTATGAGGCATTTATTCGCATCGTCGATTCGATGTTCAGTCAGCACGCTAAATGGCTAAAGGTCACCAAGGAACTGCCTTGGCGCCGTCCCATCGCGTCGTTGAATTATCTACTCGCTTCGCATGTTTGGCAGCAGGACCACAACGGCTTTACGCATCAAGATCCTGGTTTTATCGACCATGTCATTAACAAGAAGGCCGACATCGTGCGGGTGTACTTGCCACCGGATGCCAATTGCCTCTTGTCGGTTATCGATCACTGTCTGCGCAGCCGGAATTACGTCAACGTGGTTGTGGCCGGCAAGCACGCGTTGCCGCAATGGCTGACGATGGATGCTGCCGTCGTGCATTGCACGAAAGGTATTGGCATCTGGCAATGGGCCAGTAATGATCAGGATGGGGAGCCCGATGTGGTGATGGCCTGCTGCGGCGACACGCCCACATTGGAGGTTCTTGCGGCCGTATCCATCCTCCGCAAACATCTAACGGACCTGAAGATTCGCGTGATCAACATCGTCGACCTGATGAAACTTCAATCGTGCTCGGAACACCCTCACGGTCTCAACGACAAAGACTACGACTCGCTCTTCACCGACGACAAGCACATCATTTTTGCTTTTCATGGCTACCCGTGGTTGATCCATCGGCTTACTTATCGACGAGCGAACCGTAATTTGCATGTTCGTGGCTACAAGGAAGAAGGCACGATCACAACGGCCTTCGACATGCGTGTGCAAAACGAACTAGATCGCTTTCATCTCGTGGAGGACGTGATCGACCGGCTTCCGCACCTGGGATCCAAGGGCGCTTATCTGAAGCAGCAGATGCGCGACAAATTGATCGAACACAAGCGCTACATTGATAAGCATGGTCAAGATCTACCCGAGATCCTTAATTGGAAGTGGAAAAGATAACTGATCGTGCATGGCGCCGTGCTTGGAGACGTTCCGCGCGGTCCGTGCGTAAGCGTATACACCCTGGTCAATTTTTTTTGCGTTATTGCCCCCGTTGGCGCGCTTGCGTACAGACGGAAGTGTCTAGGAGGAGCAGATTGCGCCTAAGAAGGCGCTGAGCGCAAATTTAAGCTGGACGTCGCATATGCTTAACCGGGTCGCCGAGACACCCAAAAAAGGCGCGAACGACGACACTTTGCTCATAAATCGTGGCAAGGTTGTCTCGATTCGTGGCAGCGTTGTCGATGTAGAGTTTGAGCATCACTTGCCGAGCATTTATTCGCTGCTTAGAACGGGCGAGAACGCGCACATCGTCGTCGAGGTGATGACTCAAATCGATGCACGACGCGTCAGAGGTATCGCCCTAACTGCTACGCAGGGGCTTGCACGCGGTATATCAGTTGAAGATACCGGCGTGCCGCTGCGGGCGCCGGTTGGCAAGATGATCATTTCGCGCATGTTCGACGTGTTTGGCCGTGCGATCGATCATTTGCCGGCACCTTCAGACATTCAATGGCGTTCAGTGCATCACGCCCCACCCTCCTTGTCCGAACGTTCGACAAAGTCTGAGATCTTCGAGACGGGCATCAAAGCGATCGATGTACTGGTGCCACTTGAGCGCGGTGGCAAAGCCGGCCTATTCGGCGGCGCAGGCGTCGGAAAGACGGTGTTACTCACCGAAATGATTCACAACATGGTCGGCCATCAGCATGGCGTCAGTATTTTTTGTGGCATTGGCGAACGTTGCCGAGAAGGCGAAGAGCTCTATCGCGATATGAAAGCGGCCGGCGTGTTGCCAAATATGGTGATGGTTTTCGGCCAGATGAATGAGCCGCCAGGGTGCCGCTTTCGCGTCGGCTCGACGGCGCTGACCATGGCCGAGTATTTCCGCGATGACGAGCACCGCGACGTACTCCTGCTGATCGATAACATCTTCCGTTTCATCCAGGCCGGCATGGAAGTGTCCGGCCTGATGGGACAGATGCCATCGAGACTCGGCTATCAACCCACGATGAGTACCGAGCTGTCGGGGTTGGAAGAACGTATCGCGAACACTAACGCCGGCGCGATCACCTCGATCCAGGCGGTGTATGTGCCCGCCGATGATCTGACCGACCCAGCGGCCGTGCACGTGTTCTCGCATCTTTCCGCCTCGATTGTGCTGTCACGCAAACGCGCAAGCGAAGGTCTCTATCCGGCCATCGATCTGTTGCAGTCCAATTCGAAAATGGCAACGCCGGGCATTGTCGGCGAACGGCACTACGCGCTTGCACAAGAAGTTCGACGTACGCTTGCGCAATACGATGACCTCAAAGACGTCGTGGCCATGCTGGGGCTTGAGCAACTCTCCCCTGACGATCGCAACGTCGTGGCGCGAGCGCGGCGACTGGAACGTTTTCTCACCCAGCCGTTCTTCGCCACCGAACAGTTCAGCGGTATGAAAGGCAAGCTTGTCAGCCTCAGCGATTCGCTGGATGGCTGCGAGCGTATCCTGCGCGATGAGTTCAAGGACTATCCGGAAAGTGCGCTGTACATGATCGGCGCCATCGGTGAAGCGAAGAAGCAGAGTCCACCGGGGGCATGCAAACCCGCTGCGCAGGCGAAGCCTGCGGCGGTGAGCCCATGAACCTGAAGGTACTGCTGCCGTATGGCGTCTTTCTGCAGGAGGACGATGTCCTTCGAATTGTCGCCGACACGGGAGGAGGATCGCTAGGTCTGCTGCCGCATCGACTCGACTGCGTCGCGGCGCTCACACCGGGGATTCTTTCATACGCAACGCATGAAGGCGGCGTGCACTATCTGGCCGTCGATGAAGGGGTGTTGATCAAAGCCGGGATCGATGTATTGGTTTCAGTGCGACGCGCGATCGGTGGCAGCGACCTGGCGAAATTACACGGCACGGTCATCCACGAGTTCCTGACCGAGAGCAAAGAAGAACAGGACGTGCGGGCGGCCGTGACAAAGATGGAAAGCGCCCTAGTCGGACGCTTCGCGGAATTCCAACATGACCGATGAACGCACACCGGCATCATCCCCCTCCGAGACCACTTTCAACAAAGTGGTGTCAAAGAAGCTTGTGCGCAAGCTACGCGTACAGCGCGACGGTAAACAGGGCGTGTGGTTTGGGCTGGGCATGTTCGGCCTTATCGGCTGGTCTATTGCCCTACCAACCTTGCTTGGCGCGATGGCTGGCTTGTGGTGGGACAAGCACCACGCTAGTGCGCATTCTTGGACGTTGGCATTGCTGATAGCGGGACTAGTGATCGGCTGCGCCAATGCATGGCACTGGATCGCACAGGAAGCCAAGGCGATGCAGGACAGTGAGGAGGATGGGCATGAATAGCTATCTGCATATCGGCGCTGGACTGCTGATTGGCGTGTTGCTCGGCGCATTCTTCTATGGCGGCCTGTGGTGGACGATTGCGCGCTTTATGACATTGGCTCAGCCCGCCTGGCTGATATTCGGCAGTTTTCTGCTGCGAACTCTTGTGGCGGTTACGGGCTTCTACATCGCACTGCGGGGCGGCTGGCCAAGCCTGGTTGCAGCGCTCATCACGTTCCTGGTGACGCGCATCGTCGTGACGCGACTGATCCACATTACCGACAAAAAGAAGCCCGGTGCGATCGAGGAAAGCATGTCATGAACCTCACCTCCGACCAGCAGATTCTCTGGCAATACGGCTTCCTAAAACTTGATGGCACCATTCTCACAACATGGTTGTTGATGCTCGGTTTGTCGCTTGGCGCCTTCCTGATAACGCATAGGCTCAGCACCGACAGCACCGTCTCGCGCTGGCAGGCTGCACTGGAAATTATAATCACGGGTATCAATGAGCAGATCAAGGAAGTGGGGCTAACGGACCCACAACGCTACATCGGCTTCATCGGCACATTGTTCCTGTTTGTTGCCACAGCCAGTCTTTGCACGATCATCCCAGGCTACATGCCGCCTACGGGCTCGCTGTCGACAACAGCTGCGTTGGCAATATGCGTATTCATCGCTGTGCCATGGTTTGGTTTGCGTGAGCAGGGTCTACGCGGCTACCTCAAAGGTTACATCTCCCCCACGCCGATCATGTTGCCCTTCAACATTATCAGCGAACTATCGCGCACGCTTGCATTGGCCGTACGCCTGTTCGGCAACATGATGAGCGGCACGATGATCATCGCCATCCTGCTCACGATCACACCGCTTCTGTTTCCGATCGTGATGACCGCGTTGGGCCTGCTGACCGGCATGGTGCAGGCATACATCTTCAGCATTTTGGCCGCGGTCTACATTGCAGCCGCCACCGTGACGCGCAGGAAAAAAGCTGATTCGCAGGCAACTCCTTTGGCCGCGCATTGAACATGCATTACAACCTACGCAGGAATTCTTATGGATAGCAGCATGCTGATCGCCGTGGCATCCATCGTCACCGCAGGCGTTACGACCGGATTCGGTTGCATGGGACCCGCGCTAGGCGAAGGACGCGCCGTCGCTACCGCGATGACATCGCTGGCGCAGCAGCCGGACGCCTCAGCCACGATTACCCGCACCTTGTTCGTCGGACTGGCCATGATCGAATCGACAGCGATTTACTGCTTCGTCGTCTCGATGATTCTGATCTTCGCCAATCCGTTCTGGAATCATTTCATCACCTTGGCAAGGGGAAAGTAGGCCATGCTTATCGATTGGTTCACCGTCGGGGCCCAGGTGGTGAACTTTCTCATCCTGGTGTGGCTGCTAAAGCGCTTCCTGTACAAGCCCGTTCTCAATGCCATTGATGTGCGCGAGAAACGTATCGCCAAGGAATTGGCCGACGCCGACGCAAAGCAGAAACAGGCACAGTTGGAGCGTGATGAGTTTGCGAACAAGAACAAGGCATTCGATGAGCAGCGCGGCACACTATTGAGCAAGGCGACGGATGATGCAAAAGCCGAGCACGACCGGCTTTTGCAACAAGCTCGCAAAGCGGCCGATGCCTTAGGCAAGAGCCGACACGACGCCCTAATCACAGAGGCGGCCCAACTCAATCAGGCACTACTCCAACGTACGCAGCTGGAAGTGTTTGCGATTGCACGCAAGACACTCAACGATCTGGCCGATGCCAGTCTCGAGGAGCGCGTCGCTGACGTGTTCATTCGTCGCCTGGCAACGATACCCCCGGCCATGAAGACGACGCTGGGCGCCGCGCTGACGAATGGCGCAGAAACTGCAGTGATTCGCAGCGCATTCGATCTTCCGCACGCGCAACAGGCGGCAATCCAAGATGCGTTCAATCTGACCTTTGCCGCACCGGTCAAGGTTCGTTTTGAAACGGTGCCTGATTTGGTCAGCGGCATCGAGATCATGGCCGGTGGGCAAAAACTTGGCTGGACGATAGATAGCTATCTCGGCTCGCTCAGGAGCGGCGTCGACGATGTACTAAACCCAAAAGCCGCAGCGGCACCACCGACGATGCCGCCACCGGCGGTAGTGGCGCCCACCGCACCAGCACCTGTGCATAGCGTAGCGGCGCCATGAGCCTGGAACTGGAAGATCTGCATGCTGTTTTCGATCGCGCGTTCAATGCGATCGATCACAGCGCGTCGACACTCAAGGCGCAGCTCACCCTGCGCGAAGTCGGCCTCATCAAGAACGTCACGACTGGCATTGCCACGGTGTCCGGTTTGCCCGGTGTCGGTTATGAGGAGTTGCTACAGTTCGCTGGCGGTTTGCTCGGCATCGCGTTCAATGTAGACGAAGACGAAGTTGGCGTGATCTTGCTCGGCAATTATGAAGTTCTGCATGCGGGCGACGAAGTCGAACGCACCGGACGTGTGATGGACGTGCCAGTGGGCAACGACTTGCTCGGCCGCGTTATTGATCCGCTGGGCAACCCGATAGACGGCGGTGGACCCCTCATCGGCACGCAACGACTACCAGTTGAACGACCTGCCGCTGCGATCATGGATCGCGCATCCGTCGATGTACCGCTACAAACCGGATTGAAGGCAATCGACGCCCTTATCCCGATCGGTCGCGGCCAGCGCGAACTCATTCTAGGTGATCGGCAAACCGGCAAGACTGCCATCGCCATCGACACCATTCTGAATCAACGCGGCCAGAACGTGCTTTGCGTCTATTGCGCCATCGGTCAACGCGGCTCGGCAGTCGCAAAGGTCGTAGCCAATCTGCGCGAGAAGGGTGCGATGGAGTACTCCGTGGTGATTGTTGCCGAAGGCAATGATGCGCCAGGCCTCGTCTACATCACGCCATATGCGGCAACCAGCATCGCCGAATACTTCATGGAGCAAGGCCGCGACGTGCTGATCATCTATGATGACCTCACTCAGCACGCTCGCGCCTACCGTGAACTGTCGCTTCTACTACGACGGCCACCCGGTCGCGAGGCGTTTCCTGGCGATATTTTTTATATCCATTCGCGCATGCTCGAACGCGCCACGCATCTGAGTGCCGAGCGCGGCGGCGGCTCGCTCACGGCGCTACCCATTATTGAAACTGAAGCGCAGGATATTTCCGCCTATATCCCCACTAATCTCATTTCGATCACGGATGGCCAGATCTATTTGTCTCCCACCCTGTTCGAACTGGGTGTGTTGCCGGCGGTTGATGTCGGCAAGTCCGTGTCGCGCGTCGGCGGTGCCGCGCAACGTGCGGCATATCGCGCGGTCGCCGGCAACATCAAGCTTGCCTATGCGCAGTTCACGGAACTAGAAGCTTTTGCCAAGTTCGGCACACGCCTAGATGCATCGACGCGTCGGTCGATTGATCACGGTCAACGTATTCGCGCTTGCCTCAAGCAAGCCGAATCGCAACCGGTTTCGCTGCTTGAACAGATCACTGTACTGCTCGCGTTGACCGCAGGTTTGCTTGACCGCATCCCGCTGGAAAAGATGCCCGAGGCGGAGATGACGGTAAGAAAGGCGACCACGGAGATCCCGCCAGATGTGGCCACGCGCGTTGGATCTGCCGATAAATTTAGCAACGTAGACCGCAAGGCTATCCTCGACGTGGCCACACGCGCACTTGCCCCCTTCCAGCCGCCGCACGACGAAGCGATCGAGACGAAGGTCGAAAAATGAGTGGCAACTTACAGAACCTGCAACGAAAGATCGCGGGCGCGGCCGATCTGGAGGGCGTCGTTCGTTCGATGAAGGCGCTCGCTGCCTCAAGCATCGGCCAATACGAGAGAGCCTTACAGTCGCTTGACGACTATTACCGCACGGTCGAACTTGGGCTCGCTGCCTGTATTCGCGAAGCAACAACCGCACCGCCCGTGCCGAGAATGTTACCGAAGCCTGTTCTGATCGGTGCAATCATCTTTGGCTCAGATCAAGGCCTGGTCGGTAGTTTCAACGAAGTATTACTCGAATACGCAAGACACACATTGGACGCGTTGCCCGGCGAAGCAAGGAAAATCTGGGCTTCTGGTGAGCGTATGCAGGCACTGGCCACCCATATCGCCCCGACTGATGTGGGTTTGCTTTCTGTGCCCACGTCGGTTCGCGAAATCGCGCGCCTCGTGGGTCAGGTTCTTGTCGACGTGGAAGCGTCGATTGAGAAAGGCGAGGTGGAAGATATTTATCTGTTCTACAACCATCCGCATTCCGACTCCACCTATGAATGCACGAGTAAGCGTTTGCTACCCATCGATCGCCTCTGGGAGATGTCACTCAAGACCAAGCCATGGCCTACCAAAACGCACCCTCAGATCGTGGGAGAGCTGACCGCGACGCTTGAGGCCTTGATCCGCGAATACCTGTTCGTACTGATCTTTCGGACCTGCGCGGAATCGCTCGCCAGTGAAAACGCCAGTCGTCTGGCTGCCATGCAGCGAGCTGAAAAAAACATCGAAGACATTCTTGAGGATCTCAACAGAAAATTTCACCGTCTACGCCAAGAAGCTATCGATGAAGAATTATTTGACGTCATTTCAGGCTATGAGGCGCTGGCTAAGAATGCCGGTAAGCCGCGCGTGGAATAGCGATGTGTCTCGCGCGTTTTACCACGATTGCTGGTACTCGCAATGGAAATACACAGTGAGTACCCCATGGGTGTCGCGAGGAGATCAGGGCTCTCGAGGCCTTTGAGAAATCGAAGGCGGCTCCACTGGAGTAACCGTACGCAAGCCAGGCATACCTCTCATTAACCCGCTGATATGGCCAAAACAATGAAGAGCGAGATTAGAGCGAAAAACTTCCTTGCGCATCCCGGAAAGGCTATCTCGCTTGGCGACTGGCCATCGAAAGTGAAACCAATCTGCGACTCTAAGGAAAAATACAAGCAGCTCTTGGAGGATCATGTAGTTTCCTTGTCCAAACTGCAGCAGCTTCACTATGCGTCGGGGCGCTATGCCCTGTTGCTGATTTTTCAGGGCATGGACGCGGCAGGGAAAGACGGCGCGATCGATCACATCATGTCCGGCGTCAATCCCGAGGGGTGCGAAGTTTTCAGCTTCAAACAGCCGAGCGCCGAGGAGCTGAAACACGACTTTCTGTGGCGCACTAATTGTCGCCTTCCGGAGCGCGGCCGAATTGGTATCTTCAATCGCTCGTATTATGAGGAGGTTCTGGTTGTTCGTGTTCATCCGGAGTTGCTCCATCAACAAGGTCTACCTGAGACATTGATCAAAGAGAAAGATATTTGGGAGGAGCGCTACAGATCGATCGCGGACCTAGAGGAGCACCTTTATCGCAACGGCACTCTGATCGTTAAAATATTTCTGCACCTTTCCAAGGATGAGCAGCGAAAGCGCTTCCTCGAACGGATCGATGCGCCTGACAAGAACTGGAAATTCAGCCTTGCTGATATTCACGAAAGGAAATATTGGTCGGCGTATATGAAGGCTTATGAAGCCTGCATGGCGGCGACAAGTACGCATCACGCGCCGTGGTACATCGTTCCTGCCGATGACAAGGAAAATGCCAGATTGATCGTCTCGGGCATCGTGCTCGACCGACTTGACGGAATTAGCATGGCTTATCCAAAGATTAGCACCGAGCGTCGCAAAGAATTGCTCTTGATCCGTAAGGGACTCAAGGCATAGGACGTCGCAATGTGTACGCTAGGAAATCCGGGGAAGCGCTCGCTAGTTCAAGGAAGGCGAGATCAGATCCACTCGCTCGAAAAACAGAGCCAATGATGGTCAAGGTCGAGTGGCACGAAAACCAGCGCGTTTCAGCCCAATTACTAAATAAGGGCATTCGTGCATCAAATCCCACAATAGTCCGTTACGGTGATTTTCGATCATCAACACGACCGGCCCCTCGTTGATACCAAAGTGCCAAGGTGAAACCCATCCAGCTGTTTGGCCGTGAGCGGCGACGTAAGTAGGATTGAAAGTCGCCCTGAAGCCGTACACATTGACGTCATGAAGGTTCAAATCGTTGACGAAGTAATCCGCCGCCGGCAATACGATTTCCGGCGCAAACGGCAAGGACGCCACGACAGCCGATGGCGCAATGGTGCCGTCGTCAGGTCCATAGGGAACACCTCGCGCTATATAGCCCCAAAATCGGCGAGTCACACCGTCGATCATAACCGTTTTGGGTCCTGGCCCTTGACTGGCAGTAAGGCCCCAGCAGTTAGCCGCGTAACCACAGAAATCTAGCGGATTAGTGAGGGCGTATTGCCGTTGTACATACGTTGCGCGTCGACTATTTTCGAAATAGTCGATGCCCTTCTCCCGCATGAAATCATCCTGGATGCCACGAAAATCAATCCAGATGTGCGGAAACTGATGAGTAAATAAAGAGGCCGCATAGAGAAAGTCATAGCCATAAATCTGCTTCCATTCGTAGCCGGACGTCCAGGATCCATAACTTTCTTCTGTAATGGGATGTGTTGGCGATCCGAGAGCCAATAGATACAGCAGCAGCGCCTCGTTGTAGCCCTTCCAGCGCATTCGGAGAAATCCACTCTCTGGCTTCCAGCCCATGCTCATCGTCAATTCACCGTTGAGCGCCCAATCCCATTCTACGCGACGATAAAGTGTATCGACGATGGATCGGATTTCGACCTCTTCCGGAACGTCTCTTGCAAAAAAAGCCGCACAGGTAAGCATGCCGGACAGCAGCAATGCAGTATCGATCGTCGACAATTCGCATTGCCAGGTGCGTCGACCTGTCCGCATATCAAGAAAATGGTAGTAAAAGCCGCGATATCCTGCGGCATCCACCTCGGGTCCATGGGCGCTTTTCAAAAAGAAGCGAAGTGTCGTCAGCGTCCTTTGAACCGCGTCATCTCGTGAAAGAAAGTCTCGAGCGACCGCTACGGGATACGTGGCCAGGGCAAAGCCTACGGCTGCGATACTCGACGGCCAATCCTTAGCACATGGCTTATCGGGGGCGTACTTATCGGGAACTAATCCATTGGAAGGATTGATCTGTCGCTCGAAATAACGAAATGCACTTCGCTGGATACATATCAGCTGATCGTCAATTCCTTTTTGGATATCAGCCGTAGGTATCCTGGTTACCATTTATTGACTTCAACTACGTTGTTCTAGCGTCAATGGGGCTTGCTCTTTCTGCTTAATCCCCTGCGCGAAATAATATTCATGGATGTCTGCCTCTTGTTCACGATCCAATGCCATCGTTGCGTCATAAGAAGGAGCATCTTGCAACACCTTTCGCGTGAGATTTACAGAGACGGTCTGACTATGCCAGCTCACATGTTCAATCCAATCTGGCGATACGAGAACTTGGTGACCATTCCACCAATGACTTGTTTCGACTACCAGGTATCGAATCGACCACGTCTCTTCATCGACCAATAACTCCTTGACGTGTCCGATCTCACCATCCGATGCCTGGATATGGTAGCCCGTGACCGCCGCACAGCTGCGTAAATGAGGTTCGCCGTGCGGCACGTACGCCCTGTCAGCATCAACTTCCTGTGACTGAAGGCCCCCCGCATCGGGCCCGGCGTATCTTTCGCCCGCCGTTTTTGCAAGTGGAGTTGTCACTTCGACCTGCGGCTTCCTGCTACCCCAGTAGGGTGAATGCCCGTCATTCTCGAGATAGTCTATTTCGTCCAGCCGCGGTAGATTCTTCCGCACATCGGCGTCTGGACTATTCTTGATTTGCTCTCTCGTCATCGATACAGACAGGACTCTTCCAGACCAATCTGATTGGACGATGAATATCGGCGAGACAAGTACCCTACGGTTCGGAAGCCCATCACTTGTATCGATGACCAAATAGCGTACGGTCCAAACTTCGTCATCGAAATAAAAATCGCGCACACGACCGATAAAGCCATCGACTGTGCGAATGGCATAGCTGTTGATTTCCACCGAAAACTGAGCCGGGTTTTTCATCGAAAAGTGAGCCACCGGTTTTGTGCTGCAGGTTAGCTCAGATCAAGGTTGATGTTAGATACCCGGTCTCCTTTTTGAGTGTGATTGGCGTGGTTCCTGAAG
>CAJCJD010000040.1 GCA_903970555.1 Vulcanimicrobiota bacterium | reverse complement strand
CGGCTGCCTGGGCGCGCCGAGCCCGTAAAGGGACCGCAGGGCTACTTAGAAGTCATTGCCATGATGCGTGCCGGCTTCCCCGATATCCAATGGGCTCTTGAAGAAACCATCTCCGAGGGCGACAAGATCGCAGCCCGTTTCACTATGCGAGGCACGCATCACGGTAACTTCTTTCGCATTCCCGCGACGGGAAAGAAGATTCAGGTTCAAGCGATGAACTTCTATCGCCTGTCAGATGGGAAGCTTATCGAGGAGCGCGGACAGCCCGATCTATTGGCTCTATTGCAGCAAATCGGAGCGATGCCGGGATAATTTCGAACCTCCGCTTTTGGCTGCGAAAGTAGAAAAACGGCGCCAACCTCGCTCCACCGTCTTAGCTCATGACCCATCGAGCACATACTTTGGTCGCCAAATCACTATTTCACTTAGCAACCATCGTCACCTGAGCATCTAATTGAATTAGCCCTGTACATACTTTGCTTACTAGCGGCAAGCAAAGTATGTACATGAAGCGCCTGCACTGCACATACTTTGGTGTCATGCCCACGTGCGGTAGCGAACAGACCGCCCTCCCGCGCTAGAAGTAGCCTTAAGTGGCTTAGGAATAGGGGTAATCAGTCGTCGCATCGGCAATAAGCCGCATGGGGCAGACCGTTCCGTATTGATGCGCTCGTCGTATCGACAACGGCTTGGTCGATGAAGGATTATCCCATGCAGTACCGCTTGCTTCTTTCGTGTGTCGTGGCCGTTCTTTCCTCCACGGCGGCCTTGGTCATCCTGTATCGCCATGCCAATTCAATGGGATTGGTCGATCGGCCGACCGAGCGCAAACAGCATGTCGGCAACATTCCACTGATTGGTGGCCTTGCTGCATTCTTTGGCGTACTTGTCGGCGTGTACCTTAATGGCCAGTTTCACTCTTTTACGAATGCCCTCCTTGGTACAGCGGCCGTACTCGCGCTGATCGGTGCGTTGGATGATCGCTTCGATCTGAGCGTTCGCTCTCGCTTACTGGTGCAGACCGGTGCCGTGCTGATCATGGTGATATGCACCGGCGTCTACATCCATACACTTGGGCATCTGTTCGGTTACGAGTTGGAGTTAGGCGCCCTCGGCATTCCCCTAACGCTGATAGCCGTCATTGGGCTGCTAAATGCCTTCAACATGATGGATGGCATCGATGGCTTGGCCGGCATGATGGCCTTGGTGAGCATAGGCGCGATCACCTTATTCGAAGGGCTGTCGCAATGGTCTAGCATCGTTGTGTTGTTGTTACTGGCAGCAGCGCTCTTGCCCCATTTGGCCGCTAATCTTGGTCTGGTGGGACACAAGATTTTTCTCGGCGACGCTGGCAGCATGGTGGTGGGCTACCTTTTAGCCTGGACTCTAATCCATCTCAGTCAGGGTAGGCTTCCGCAACTATCGACGGTTGACGTGCTCTGGTGCGTAGCACTTCCCGTCATGGATACGCTCGCCGTCATGATACGGCGCATGCGCGAAGGTAAGTCGCCATTCAAACCGGATCGCGGCCACATCCACCACTTATTGCTGGACGCTGGATTGACTCCACGCGTAGCGCTGATCTCACTGGTTGGGTTGGCTATGACGCTGGTCTTTATAGGCGCGCTGGCTCGCCGCGGGCTAGCTCCCGGCAGCAATCTGTTGGCGTTTGCTGCGCTTACCATCACCTACATCGCCGTAAGCGGCAGGGTGCGACAACAGCAGCAGGTGCGTCAGGCTATTGTTGCCACGTTGGCGCAAACGTCGTTTGTACAGCGCAAGGCGATCGTCATCCCATTGCGTGCAGGTCCGATCGCAGGCTTCTCTTATGAACGACGCAACGCTGACCGGCGGCGCGCCATGGCGCAGTCGTCTAGATAGGGGACTGCAGTAAAGACATGACATACATGAAGTGCATACCATCGCGTCGTAGTAACTGACGGTTTTCCACTAAGAGTCATCGTCGCGCGAGCCGCTGTCATAGCAGCTCGCGCGGCGCGCCCCATCAAAGTTGCGGGGAGATGGTGTTATTCGCCAACGAAATGCCCGACGTGGAGCTTTCGATGGTTATGTCTCGCGGATCCCATCCCTCGGTAAAGATGGATTCGTTATGCGCATAGAACCACGCGTCACCATTCCACGTGATGGTATTGCTGTCGATCTGCACATTGCTCGTACTAGCAGCCATGTCAACGCCAAACAAATAATTCTCACTGAGAAGATTGCTGGTGATCTGAACGTTATCCGCATCGGCATCGAACACCCCATAACCCTGGTTGTTCTCGGCCGTGCTCGTCGTCAGCACGACACCGGACACGTTCGCGTGCATTTCCAGGCCATTACCGACATTGTTCGACAAGACACTGTTTTCGATACGAACCTGCGACGTCGAGCCCTGAGTTGCCGGCTCAATATCGATGCCAGCCTGCGGCGCGATGCCATTTGAATCCGTAAAGCTGCTATTGACCACGTAAACTTGTTGGGACGGGCCAATCGTCAGACCTTGTCGCCGGTTGTTTGTAGAGGTGACGCGGTTGATCGTCACACCGGTCGAAAGTACTGCGGAGCTTCCGCTCCCGGTGGCGCTGACTACGAGGCCGTCTCCCCAGCAATTGGAGAGCGCGATGTCGTGCACACTGACGGTGCTCGCCCCTTCTAGATCGATTCCATACCCCCACTCACCGGTTGTGCCGGTATGCCCAACACGCTCACCGACGATGTGGCCGCCAACGATCTCCACGTTGTTCACGTTCCATACTTTCACTACCCACGAACGCTGAGCATTATTGGGAATGGCGGAAAGCACTGCCGCGGAGGTCATGGAAAGACGCGAGTGGGACGGCATGCTGATCCCCTCCAACGCGTTAATCATGTAAGTGCCATTCGGAACCACGACCGTACCGCCACTTGAGGGCAACGCGTTGAAAGCTGCTTGGAAAGCGGCAGTGTCGTCGTTGACGCCGTTACCCATGGCGCCCATGTTACGTACGTTGATTACGGTGGAACCGATCGATAGGGCCGGTGTTTGAGTCCACCAGTTTGTCGCTGAGGCCGGCAATGCCAAGGCCGATAGAGCGAAGGACGCAGCTGCAATCATCCATGACTTGCGTGCTGAGTTGAGGTTAAGATTCCGTGGAATCGCGTGTGAGCCTCCGTTGTTCACTCTGTCGTTTTTCAGCAACTTCTTACTTTTCATCAGTGCAGCATTCTCATGGCGTCAAAAATTGCGCCTACGGTGCGTCACTTTGGTGTGATCAAGCAACCTCAATAGTGTGACTGTCATCACATTACAGGCAATTACATTTTATTCAGCCTGCCTTATCTATTGCTTTTGACCCATGTCTTTGGTACGCCATCGAACACAACGCTTCTACTCACGCACAATCATTTGCGCCAATCGCGGCGCACTCACGGCACCGAACGAGCGATCGGAATCGCGGCAGTGCATGGACGTAGTAGCTCGGTGTAGACATTGAGTGTTCGCTGGATTACCAATCGCTGATCAAAATCTGTCAATGCCTTTTGCCTTGCGCAGCGTCCCAATCGCAACAACAACTCGCGATCATCGTCGAGCTGGATGATTCGCTCAGCTAGCGCGCGGGAATTGCGCGGTTCAACATGCAGACCGTCGATTCCATGCTGAGTAACCACTTCGCGGCAGCCTGGCAAATCAGTGGTGACGATAGCGAGTCCGCAGGCTGCCGCTTCAATCAAACTTTTCGGAACGCCTTCTCGGTAATAACTGGGCAGCGCCATCAGGTCGACCGTATTGAGCAACGCGGGCATGTCTTCCACATGCCCCAGCCACCGCACCACACCAGCATCCGCCCACTGCTGCACCTGCGCCAAGGTAACCGAATGCGGATTGCCCGCATCCGGCATGCCGGCAAGAACAAATTCCACATCCCTACCCTGCTCGCGAAGCAGTATCGCCGCATTGACAAATTCCTGGATGCCTTTCTCCCACAGCAGTCTTGCAGCAAGTAGCACGCGCAGACGTGCGTGACCGCTTGATTGCCCTTCCACTGGATGGAAGCGCTCGGTGTCGACGCCGGAACTCAGGATGACACGGATCTTTTGCGGCGCCACCAAACCCTCTGCGATGAAAGCGACTGCGTCGTCGGGGTTTTGCAGAATCAGTAGCGAGTGTTCGCTACCCAGCGCGAAACGCAGCATGGTCTTGACCAAGGGACGAAGTATGCGTGCCTTCGCATGGTTGCTGGTAAACACATAACCCATACCAGCCACTGCGTTCACGGTGACCTGAATACGCGCGAGTCGTGCAGCCAGCGCACCATAGATCGCACATTTCAACGTAAAACTATGCAGAAGATCCGGCCGCTCCCGCCGAAGTACGCGCACTAGCTGGTACAGCGTGATCACTTCCCGAAAGGGATTGAGGCTGGCGCGACGCATCGATAATGTAACCCAGCGCAGCCCATACGCAGCAAAGCGCACACCAAAGTCGCCAGGTGGCGAGAGCATAATCACATCGTGGCCATCGGCCTGCAGGCGAAGTGCGGTTGCGAGCCGGAAGTTGTAGAGATACCAATCGGTATTGGCAAAGAATGCGAATTTCATTAAGGCGGAATCCTTGACGGTGCCGCACTTCCGGTAAACCGACGATGCGCTTAGCGCATAAACGCGGTGTTCGGACTAAGGCGAGAATGTATTGTCAGAGACCGTGACGTTGCGGGTGGAATCATCCACGCGCAGGTCATGAGCGTGTTCATTCGCACCTGTCGATGTCATGGATGAAGAAAGACGATGGAAATATCGAGCGCTGTTGCCGGTCAGGGCATTTCCCGTGACCTGTGCGTCGCTCGTCTTGCCAGCGATCGTCACACCAACCAACCCATTCCCCGTAACGACATTGTCGGCGACAGTTACATGAGTCGTCCCCACACTCATCACGCCGTAGCCACCGTTGCCTTGAATCGTGCAATGGTTGACAACGACTCCGACGACGTTGTCATGCATCTCAAAACCAGTTCCATGATTGCCGGTGATGGCGCAACGACTGATGGTGATGTTTTGAGCCATGCCCTGCGCTTGTGGCTCGATATCGATACCCGCCTCAGGTTTGGTGCCGTTGCTGTTGCTGAAAGTCGAATCCAACACAGTGACTCCGTTCACAGGTCCGATAGAAAGACCCTGGCGCCGATTGTTGGTGGAAACCACACGCTCCAGCGTTACATGCGTCGCCGGCACCGCATTGCCGTCCGGCCCAAGCGCACCAATCCAGATACCATCGCCCCAGCAATCGGAGATATGTATGTCAGAAACGCTGACATTGTCCGAAGCCTCGATGTTCAAGCCATAGCCCCATTCACCAGTCGTACCTAGGTGCCCGCTGCGCTCGCCGACAATATGGCCGCCAGTGATCCGCACGTTGCTTACCTTCCAAACTTTGATCACATGCGATCGCGGGAGGTTGTTGGGGATGGCCGTGAGTTGCGCGGAAGACGCCATCTGTAGAAGCATGTTCGACCGCATATTGATCGCACGTACCGTATCGATCATGTAATTGCCAGGCGGCACCGTGACAGTGCCTCCATTGGCTGGAAGCGCATCGATGGCCGACTGGAACGCCGCGGTATCGTCATGCACTCCGTCGCCTGTGGCGCCCTTGTCCCGCACGCTGATCGAGGCCGCACCTTGGCTATTTTGATCTCCCTCTGCCCGAGCTGTGACTGGCAAAACGAGCACTTGCAAAGCGAGCAGTATCGAGCAGCACAGGAAGTTGCGGCGTGTAATGGCCGTACGCCCGGAAGATCTCATCCCTCTCATAACGGCGCACTCTCAGTGGATTGTGACGATCCATGCAGTCGGCTTTGCAGCCACGGAAGCGTCATGGCGAGCAAATAAAATTTCGAGGCAAAATATTTGTTGTCCAAACGATTGCGATGCATCTCCAGCCAACGTGGGGCGCCGGGAAGAAGGGCTTGCGTCCGCAACGCAAACGCATGCACCTGATCGAAACGCAGTCGAGCGAGACCGCATAGGTCGAAGCGAAAACAGCCTTTGGCGTTCACATAAGGCAACTGCTGGAAATGCTTGGCGATATGTTGGCGAACAAGAACTTTATTGACACCTCCCGGCCCGATCAGGCGATCGTCCGGAACGTCATTGAAAATCCAATCGCGAAGCCGCTCATCGCAATACGGATAAACCAGGCGAAGCGACATCGCACTGGCGGCGTACATGCCCTTGGCGAGAGCTGCTGATTCGGCCAGCGTGATTGAAATGCGTCGCACCGCTTCCGCCGATTTCGCGGCCTCGATGTCGGCCTGGTAGGTTTCCAATCGTTGTCGCGAGCGGGCTGCAACAGGCCAGCCGAACAACATATCCACCTCGGCATCGCTAAATCGCGAGCCGGGAAAATACCGCTCGAATCCATCCATTTGTAGCGTGGACAGCGCAAAGCAGAGCTTAAAGCTTCGACTGACAAGCCGCGACTCGAACACGCTTTGCGGCAGCCGAAAGCGACGCGCCAGCATCGCAAGCAACCGTTGCCTACCATGTAGAGGTGCACCGAAGTATTGGTCCGATCCCAGCGCATCAATGACGCCGTCGCCACCGTGAAGGCTTACTTCCGTCGCCAGATCAGCGTAGGACAGTGCTGCGAAATCCGCCGTCAGCAAAGGCATCCTCGGCACCATTGCCAAATAGCGATCATAGGCGCGCCCTGGATCGCAGGTCAGGGCTTCGTGGCGCAGTCCTAGTTGCCTCGCGACAAAGCGTGCCGACGCAACTTCGTTCTCCTCGTCGCCGCCTAGGTAAGTGAGGCAGGTGGTCTTAGGACAAACCTCGGCGACCGCTATGGCCATTGAGGTGGAGTCCTTTCCTCCACTTTGCAGCATCCATGGTGACTGCATGCCAGCTGTCGCGAGTGATACCGCATCGCATAACAGCCGATGATAAGTTTGCAAGAGATCTTTATCGTCGACCGCGTTGGCCAAGGGCCGCGCCCGCGCCAATGCTGATTGGTAAGCGTAATGAAAATGTGGATGATCGTGCATATCCTGCTGCGGATCGAAACCCGATGCCGCAACCTTCACATCTCGATAGATGGAGTGAGGTGGGTAGACAAAGCTATTCCGCAAGAGATCGGCAATCGACACCACATCCAATACGGCGTTGCTATGCGCAAATCCTTCGAGCGCCGAAAAATCCACCTCGTCCTGATAGGGCGACGTGGTGACCTGAATATGCGGTGCTGAAGAATTTTGCATTGTCATTGGCAACGTGGTGGATGTCATAGCGTCATCGGATATTTGAAAGTCACGACAGAATTCCATCGTCAGTGTCCACTCCTGCAAGTACTGGCGCTTCGTCCAAGCGACTAAGCAGCCACGGAAGCGTCATCGCGAGAAGATAAAACTTCGACGCGAAGTACTTGTTGTCCAGCCGGTTGCGGTGCACCTCCAACCATCGCGGCACCCCTGGCAGTAGGGCCTGCGTCTGTCTCGCGAACGTATGCACCTGGTCGAAGCGCTGCTTTGCCAAGCCGCATAAATCGAAACGAAAGCAGCCCTTAGCCTGCACATAAGGCAAGTGTTGAAAGCGCTGGGCTATGTGCTGTCGTACCAGCACTTTGTTGACACCGCCGGGGCCGATCAACAGGTCGTCTGGAACCTCGTGGAATATCCAATCGCACAGTCGTACATCGCAATACGGATAAACCAGGCGTAGCGCCAGGGCAAACGCAGCGTAGATGCCCTTGCCGAAGGTAGCGGCTTCGACGATGGTTGCCGCCACTCGGCGACGAGCCTCCATCGACCCGGCAGCCGAAATGTCCGCGCGAAAGGTTTCAAGACGCGCCCGTGACTGCGCCGAGATGTCACAGCCAAGTAGCGCATCCACCTCGGCATCGGTGAAGCGCGATCCCGGATAAAACCGTTCGAAGCGGTTCATTTGCAACGTGCCAAGAACGTAGCAAAGTCTGAAATTGCGGCCGACCAAACTGGAATCCAGAATGCTGGATGGCAACCGCAGACCATTCGCCAGAAGCGCCGCAAGCAGCTGTCGCCAATGGCTTGGAAGACCGAAATACGTATCCGAACCTAACGCATCGACGACACCATCGCCCCCGCTTATTGCGATCTCAGTCGCCAGATCGACATAAGAAAGGGTCGCGAAATCTGCGGTCAGCAAAGGCATTCGAGGCACGAGTGCCAAGTAACGGTCGTAGGCACGCCCCGGGTCGCAAACCAACAGTTCGTGGCGAAGCCCCAATTGATGCGCGACGAATCGGGCGGAGTCGACTTCGTTCTCCTCGCGACCACCGAGATAGGTTATGCACGTGGTTTGCGGCTTGACCTCGGCGAGGGCTATCGCCATAGAGGTGGAATCTTTCCCGCCGCTCTGTAGAAGCCATGGCGATTGCATGCCTGCTGTCGATCGCGATACCGCATCGCACAACAAGCGATGATACGTTTCCAACAGCACCGCTCCGTTAGCCGTACGTGTCGAAGGTCGCGCCGATGCCGCGGAAGACTGATATGGAAAGTGAAATTGCGGATTTCCGTGCAAGTCCTGCGTCGGATTGAACCCCGAAATGGCGACTTTCACATCCCGATAGATCGAATGCGGCGGATAGACGAAGGCGTTTCGCAGCAGGTCTGCAATGGATACCGGGTCGAGCGATGCGAAACCGTGCCCGTGGCCGCCAAGCGGCGAGAAATCCACCTCCCCCGCACTCGGCGCCGCATTGATTTGGATCCGCTTGACTGTGGTGGCGTGGACAGCCGTATCCGCACAATCCCAGAGCGAAGCGTTCATACAATAACCTGATGAGCTACGTAGTAGCAGAAGACTCCACAGGAAACCAGCAAGCCACCACGCAACAGGACCGGATTGCGCAGAAGGGAAATACGGCTGTGAAAAAAGATCGCTGCAACGATCAGTGATGTCGCCAGATACGCCGGCAATAGATACCGATTAGAGAAGTTGCCCCATCCAAGCACGAAGAACGGAAGCAACATCACCATATAGACAGCCGTGCTGTCCTTAATGCGTTGTCTAAATGGCTCGCGCACCAACCGCGACATCATCAGCGGAAGCAGGTACCAGAAGATGGAAAACACCGCGAAATCTATGCGCACCCCCGCGCGATAGGTAGCGCTAAGGCTGTAATCCATGACTGCGTTGTAGACAAACGGGACTGTCGAACGCACTAAGATAAGGGTTAAACCCGTGCAATAAGCCACGAACGACAATGCTGCAACAATTCTCAATATACGAGTGTTGAGTAACAGCATTGGCGCGAACGCCAGATACAGCAAAGAGGAGTAGTGGAAACTACTAGCCAGCACGCCGTACACGAAAAAATTTCGCCAATGCCGCTGATGAAATGCGAGCAGCGCCGTAAATACCAAGAGAGCCGCCAAGCCCTGCCTTACCGCGTTGATCGATGCATTCACAAACATCGGCGACAAAAATAGAAACATCAACCCGGCGGATAGAAACGTCAGAAAACTGCGCTCACTATCCAGATACTTGTGGTAGTGTCGTGCCGCCACAATCGCCGTCGTCAGCAATATGGCGAACAAGTAGCACTGATACCCGTTCACACTCATTCCAGTGGCACTGAGAGTTCGCGTAACCAGCACGAACCCCGGCTCAAAGCGGGTTGGAGCGATGCCATCGCGTGATGACAGGAAGTACATGGCGTAGTTATACGTATCGGTGCCAACACCGACACCGCGCATACCGATAAGCACATCGGCAAAGAGGCACGCCACCGTAAGAAACATCAGGCTAAGCATCGTGCGCGAGCCCAATGCAACGGAGTTATCGGAGTACGATGTGGCTGAATTCATGGTCACCGGCTCTGGGTCAATGGCGGCGTTTAGCGCCGAATGCGCCGGCACGATGGCGTGCGAAAGTCAGCAAGCGTCGCCGCGCATAGCGCAGGAGGCTGATCGCGTGAGCAACATACATTTGTGGCTGACCAATCAGCCCCTGTGCATACAAGGTCTTTCGCGTGTCCACGGCTGCCCTATACATGGCCCCCAGATCACCGCTGAGACCACCCGCTCCAAACGGTGCTTTGTGCCATGAAGCCAGCACTTGATTGATCTTGGCGCAGCGGTAACCGGAGAGAAGGATCTGCGCCCACAGCAGGAAATCCTCGGCGCGCCGGCGGCTTTCGTCGAACCGGAACGGCAAATTACGGCGCAACATGATTGAGGCAGTTGGAAACGGGCTGCGCAGCGTTAGCAAATGCCGGGGAGACACCCCCACCCGCAATGGATAACGCAATGCAGGCGGCGGATCGGAACGCGCCTGCACATTCATTCTGTGGGCAAGCAGTGCTATTCGTGGGTCTTCGGCCAGTGCTTCGAGCTGCAACCTCAATTTCTGGGGATGCCAACTGTCATCGGCATCGAGAAAAGCGATCCAGGCTTGAGTGGCATGCTCCCACCCCAGATTACGCGCTCCGGAAGGTCCGCCATTGCGTGGCATTGCGAGGACCTTGATCCATCCGTCTGGATAACACTGAGCGATTTCCTTGAGTCGTTCCAGTGTCCCATCATCGCTCGCGTCATCCACCAGCAACACTTCCGCTGGAAGCACCACCTGGGCGGCAACCGAAGCCACCGCACTACTAATGGTGTCTGCACAACGAAAGCACGGCACTACTACGCTTACCGGTGCTCTGTTACCAGCATCTATCGCGCTAGCATCACGGATGGTTGCTGGTGCGATCGAGACAGGATGCCTCGTTACTTGCAGACCATCCATCCAACCCAAGATGTCCATGCGCATGTGTCCATGACCGGTTGACGGATAGATCGGAACCATGGATGGGCCACGTGAATCTTCGCCACTGTGCGCCCAGGTAGACCAAGCGATATGGCGCACCGGCCGCAACTTGTCTCTCACCTGCAGATCAATGCTCAAGCTCGCCCCTCCCTGTTCGTGTGGAAAAGCTGCACGCCAACATAGAAAGCCAGCAACATCGCTGCCTCGCCAATGACAGTTGAAATAGCCGCACCCATCTCGTGGTGTTGGGGAATGAGCAGCACGTTGAGCACGATAACAAGCAACGCACTTAACCCCATCGCATACACTCGAAAACGCATGTGCTTTTCGTTAAGGAGTGCCGAACTGACTGAGGTAGATAGAAAGCGAATCGGTACACATGGCGCGAGCACAAGCAGCACCTTAACCACTGGTCGATAGCTTTCGCCAAAAGCCATCGGCACCAGCCACGGTGCAACCGCTACGAGAAGCAGACCAATGAAAACACCAGAGACAAGCATCGCGATATTGCCGTGTCGATACACCATCCAGAATTTTTTAGGATCGTGAACGGCCCAACGATGTAGCTTTGAAAGCAGAAATTTCTGATAGAGCGTAGCCGGTATCAAATAAATTGCGGTCATTACGCCCAGCGCAACACCGAAGATGCCCGCCTGCGTATTGCCATTGAGGTATTTGAGCAACACGGTGCTGATCTGGAAAAAGATTGGATAGAGCACCGCTTGGAGACCATAGGCCCAGGCTTGCGACCACAGATGCATGACACTAGGCGGCGCGGCAGCCGCCGTTGCCTCCGGCCGGGTCCCATGGCCTTTCAGTTTCATCCCGCCACGTAGCATCGTGAGCAACGGAGGCAGTGCCAGCAACGCGACGGCCAGCGAGATTGCACCAAATCCGACAGCCACGAAGCGTCCAGCCAAGGTGGGGATCAGCAACAGCAAGACTGCGACCATCAGTCGACTACCCGGCGTCATCAGCTGCCATAGAGCGAGTGCATGGTGGCGCTCCTCCAATCGCTGCTGGCTACCGAGCAAATTCACCGCCAAGATGCCCAACACCACAGGCAAGAGCAGAAGCAGCGTATCCCTGGCGTCCGCTGGTGCGCCAGTTAGCGACCAAACCACGATGATCGACAACGTCAATAGCGTGCTCGCTGTAATAAAACGCAACGAAGGAAGGAGCCAACGATTGGCCGCCCACCCTTCCACGCCGTAAACCTGAAGCCAATACTGTGACAACCCAAAACCCGCCAAGGGCGCGACCATGGTGATAGTCGCCAGCGATGACGTGAAGAGCCCAAACTTCGCCGGCCCCAGTTCACGTGCAAGCAAGACTTGCGTAAGAAAAACTACCCCCGCTCCGACGGCCGTGGTGATCCACAACATTGAAATTGCACTCAGCGCGCGAACCCAACCTTCCGGCAGATAGCTTGAAAGACGGCTGCTTGACGAGAGGGAGGACATAGCGAGTCTCACGCACCAACAATCGAGCGTCCGGCCGCTGCAATCGCGGGTGGCTGCAATGCCATGGATGCCTGCAGCGAATGTCCGATATCGAGCGGGGTAACTTTCAGAGTCATGCAAATTCCTGGATGAAAGCGCATCTGATCGAGCCAGCTACGCCTTGGCCGTGGTGTATGCGTAGTACGCATAGGCGTAGTAGCCAGCGCTGCGCTTCTCCACGAGATTGAAGATGGCGCCCTTGATCACCACACCGTTCTGTTCGAAACGCTGCTTGGCCAGCGCGATTTCACGCACCTGATTGATCCCGAATCGCACGACCATCAAGGTGGTTCCCGCGTGATGGCCAATGACGGCAGCATCGGTCACCGCGAGAATCGGCGGCGTATCGATAATGATCAGGTCAAAACGCGGCTTGAGCCGCTCGAGCAGTGCTGTGAAATTGGCGTGCATCAGTAGCTCGGAAGGATTCGGCGGGAGCTTGCCCCTGGCGATGAAGGAAAGCTTTTCGACGCCATCGACGCTGCGGATCGCCTTGCTGAAATCCGTCTGGCTGACGATTAGCTCCGACAGTCCCTGCTCTGCTTTGCCGCCGATCGTTTTGTGCAACGCGCCTTTGCGCATATCCGCGTCGATCAGCAGCACGCGTTGGCCAGCCTGTGCAATTACTACCGCAAGGTTGGAGGCTACAAACGTCTTGCCCACGCCAGGACTGGAACTGACAATCATCAGTACATTGTTTTTTGATTCTAACCGCGCGAAATGCAGGCTTGTGCGCAAGCTGCGCAGTGCCTCGGTAGCCAAGTCACCCGGAGCATTCAACGCCAGCAGGCGCTGCTGATTTCCAGCCTGGCGATGTTTGAGCCGGAAGGAAAATTTGCGCTGCATGCTGCTGAGCGGAATGGACACATAGACCGGCAGCCCAAGTCGCTCGATCGCTGCCGGATCTTCCACGCCGCGATTAAGCAATTGACGCAGAAAGATGAAAGCCAATGCAAGGAAGCCGCCAAGCACAAAGCCGCCCAGCACTACCCAAATCCGTCTTGGCCACCAAGGCTTGGCGATGTTCACTGCGCCCACATCGATCACACGTACATTGCCCACTGAGCCGGCTCGAGCGATGTCCAACTGCTGTGCCTGGTTTAACAGGCTGGTGTAGGTCTGATTGCTCACCGTGACATCGCGAGTTAGTCGCAGCAGCTCCTGTTGTGTGTCAGGTAGCCGCCCTATCTGCTTCTGCAAAGCCCCCTTCTCTCCTTCCAGCTGACCGATCTGTTGCTGTAGGGCTTTGTATTGCGGGTGCTCCGGCGTGAAATGATGTTGTGTATCGGACATTTGCATACGCAATTGCTCAAGATCAGTGTCCAGCTGCACGTTCTGATCGAGCAAAGATTGCGTCTGCATGCTGATGTCGACGGAATGCTCGCGCAGTTGGAAGGTATCCAGCGCCTGCGTCGCGCGCTCCAATTCCACTTTAACCTTTGGCAGCTGCTCTTGTACGAACTTCAAGCTGCTCGCCGCCTCGGCCGCGCTACGATCGACGTTCTGGCGCACATACAAGGCGGTGACTTGATCGAGCAGTGCAGTCGCGAGCACGGGATCGGTGTCGTTATAGGTAAGCTCGACGATGCCGGAGTCCTTGCCTTGCTCCGTCGCCTCGATGTCCTTCTGAAGCTGAGTGATTGTCGCCAAATGCGATTGCTGTTTGACGTCGAAATGTGTACCTGGGTTGGCACGCAGTGTTTTTACCTGCATGGTGATGCCATGCCCCGTTGCAAGCTGACCTGCGACCCCACGCACCAGCACATTGCCGTCGCCATCTTGCAAGGTATAAGCACCATGCGCGCCGGCAACTAACAGTAATTTCTCATCGAGAAGATCGTTTGGAACCTCAAGCTGGAAGATATCCAACTGCGCACCGCCCCAGTCATAACGATTCAGGCCAGCGAGCGGCGCCGCAACATCCCCCGGCTGTGCTGAGGCGAAACGCCGTGCGAGGAAGGCTCCAATCAACGGAAAGTGTTTAGGCTCACTCTCGGTATCCAGTTTGAGATTTTCGACTGCCTGCCCAATAACAAGGCGTGAGGTAAGAAGTTGAATCTCGGTGACCGCCTCTGACGTCGAAATGCCTAGGGTCTGCGAAAGATCTTCAAGTCCAGGGAGGCTTGGCGTCTTCTGCTCGACCTGCACAACCGCACTGGCTTGATAGATCGGCGTGGCCAGCACCGCATAGAGCACGCTGATGACGAAGACCGTGGCGGTAATTGCAACAATCAACCACTTGTTGTCGAGCACAGTACCAAGCAGAGCGCGGACATCGATATCGTCATCGCGCGGCGAAAAAGTCTGTTTGGTGGTCATGACACGCTTCCTAAGGATGCTTAAACATTCACAGATAACGCAGCCAACTTCCCACGCCACATTCGATCAAGTTGTAAACGTGCTCGAACACATGCCGCGGCTGTCTGTACGGATCTGGCACGTCGCCAGCGTCAAGCCATTTACTTAGCAAAAACAACTTCCCACTGGACTCGGGCGCCAGTCGCGCCGCCGCGGCCATGTGCCTGCGTTCCATCGCTAATATCAAGTCAGCTTCGCGCAGCATCAAAGGATCGATCTGTCGCGCACGATGTTCTTCCGCGTCCACTCCATGTTCTTTCAAAATCTCAATGGCATGCCCATCCATCGGGCGGCCCACCAGTGCACCCAATCCAGCGCTACTGACGCGGACGCTGCGATGCGTCAATTGCTGGCGGAAAAGAAATTCGGCCGTGGGACTGCGACAGATATTGCCTATGCATACAACTAGAATATGTTTGAACACGTATTTCGGTGGACTCCCGCCTTTTACCGACGATGTTTAGGAGCTATATGCAGCTCCGCTTGATAGTCGATCCCTGACACGACCACAGGTACATGCGAGCTCCTTAATCACTGAATGCAAGGCTCCCTCTTTCAAGCATTGATACTTGGCTCTCCATGACCTGCCACATTCCCATGGAGTTTCGTTGAGCCAATTCTCTCGTTCACTTTAGACAGTGCGAACGAGTATAGGCCGTTGCATCCAATAGCTATGTACGCTGCCGCACAGACCATGGTTCAGCAAATAATTAGCCTTTTGCGGGGATTTTCTCGAAAGCCAACACTGCATAAAGGCCACTCCCGTGAAAGCGCTTATCGTCTTGGCGATCTTCATAACAACCCTGTTTGTACAAGGCTGCGCGGTTGTTCCCGGGCAACACATGTCTGCGCGCGCGTTAACGCACGGCAATGCGCCTGAAACTGGGCACGTTCGCATGGTGCAGATCACGACAGAGTGGCTGGAAGCGAACGAAGGCACCGCATCAACACAAGCGATTGCGCCTGAATTGCTCAGCTATCAGCCGGAACCTTATCGCATTGGCGTCGGCGACACCCTTTACATTACGGTTTGGGAACACCCCGAATTGACGTCGCCCGCCGGCTCCCAGCAACAGACACTCGCCAATGGGCGACTTGTACGTTCGGACGGCACGTTGTTCTACCCCTACGTAGGCACGCTCAAAGCTGCCGGTATGAATATTGAAGAGCTACGCGAGACAATCACTCGCCAACTGGCTAAGTACATACAGAATCCGCAGGTCGACGTCAGCGTGATCGGCTACGGAAGCCAGCTCATCACCCTGGAAGGCGCATTTACAAAAACCGACCCGCAGCCGTTGACCACCATACCGCTGACGCTTGCACAGGCGCTTGGCAGCGCCAACATCAACACCTCACAGGCCGACCTCTCTGACCTGGTTTTGACGCGCGATGGCCGTGATTACCATATCGACCTCAATCGAATCGAAGGAACGACCTCCGCCCGGAACATCTACTTAAAGCCCGGTGATCGCTTGTTCCTCTCGTACAACGACAACAAAGAAGTCTATGTCATGGGCGAAGTAATACGACCGCTGGCAATTACCTTCAAGACCAGCGATCTGAGCCTTACTCAGGCATTGGGCCGCGCAGGTGGTTTGGATCCGGTGACCTCCAGCGGAAAATCGGTGTATGTCATTCGTGGAGTAAAGGATCTGGCACGCGAACCTGCGACCGTGTTTCATCTCAATGCACGATCGCCGGCAGCGTTTGCGCTAGCGGACAACTTTCGGGTGCGTCCAGGCGATGTGGTATTCGTCGGCGCGGCTGCAATCACTCAATGGGGGCGCCTGCTCAGCCAGCTAGTGCCGCTGTCGAGCCTAGTCGGTAACGCTGCATTTGCAAGGCAGCAAATAAACGCGACCCCGTGATGTGCACGACATGTTCTGGTCACCCAGGACTTTCGAACAACCCATGGCGATTCCTCATGCGGTTAGCTGTGAGGACCCCGGCGACGCACTCCACCAAAAGTCATGGAAATTACAAATAGAACAAGGAAAACCACAAAAAAGATCTTGGCGATACTAGCCGCACCGACGGCGATTGTGGTGAATCCGAAGAGCGCCCCGAAAATAGTAATGATAAAAAAGATCATGGCCCAATACAGCATACCGTTCTCCGACGTGAGTAAGCGCGGCGCAAGACCGCCAAACCCCTTCAGCTATCGCTTAACCCTAGATGCCGCTGCCAACGGCACTGATGAGGCGAATAAACAACAACTGACGGGTATGCGGTCAGCCAATCGCTAATGCTTACGAAGTTCATCGTGCGCCTTACCAATTTCTTTCTGAACCTTGCCGACCTGCTTCTCAAGCTTGCCAGCCTCGACCTTGGATGCGTTTCCCGTAACTTTCCCAGTAGCTTCCTTAATGGCGCCCTTGATCTCGTGCTTGGTACCTTCAATTCGATTCTTATCCATGACAATCTCCTGTCGCTTGATTGCGACAGGTGAACGCTACGCGCAAGCTGGAAAAATTACCGTACGGCGGCGCACACTACTTGTTAGCGCGACTGCGCCCTAATGACGACTCTCTCACGGTGGCCATGAGCACGGTTTAAAACCGTGATGACGCCATTGGTCGACGGCATTTTTCAATGACGCTCTATGCGAAGGCCTCGACCTAGCTGCTTATCGTAATCATTGATAAGCGTCTGGTAGCAGGTACAAGACGCCTTTTCCAGACCCTTGCGATTGAGGACTGTGATCTCCCCCCTGCGGTAGTCGATCAGCTTTTTCAATTGCAGCGAACCTGCGGCAACGGTGACACCGCTTCGACGAACACCAAGCATGTCGGCAAGAAACGCGTGAGTGAGATGGAAGCTATCCGAGGACGATCGATCGTGTGTCATGAGCAGCCAACGAGCCAGACGTGGCTCGATTTCATGAAAATGTGTACAAGCGGCCATTTGTGGCAGCTGCCGCAACGTTACGTACAGATAGCGATTCAACACTTGCCTCAACGTCGCGCATTCGTCCAGTACCTGCGCAAGATCCGCCGCTTTCATCCGCAACGCTTGACCAGAACCCTGAACAATGATGCGCATAGGCGCTGCGGCTACGCCCAGAGCCACCGTGACGCCAACCATGCCCTCATTTCCTATCAGCGCCATCTCAAGTGGCTGACGACCATCCAGTAACGTCACCAGTGATACGAAGCCGTTTAGCGGAAAGTACACATGGCGAATAGTCGAACCTGTTTCGTAAAGAATATTTCCGAAAGCCAGTTCTACAACATCACAAAACCCGAGCGCACTTGTCCGCTCCTTGGGTGGAAGGTCGTCGATCAATCTATTAACCACGTGCCTTTCGCTTTTAGTCGTCAAGTGCGTGCTCCTATATAAGGGCGTAGCAACTTGGATCGAAAGATCCCTATCAGATGCTCGAGGAGAAGGCGTAGGTCAATGCGGGATAACTACTTCGCTTCTTGCTGATTACCTGCGATACGGCATGCCACCCTCATAAGGGCATCCTTGCCCACCTAAGGGCAATCCTTCCCATGAGGGCATCCCAGCCAATCCAGTGCTTCCCGGCGATGCCCAAGAACTATCGATGGTTTTAGCATTTGTATCTGTGCGCTTACGGACATAGTCCGTTTGTGCAGGATGGAAGGCACGGCATCGAAGCACACGTGCGGCCAAGTCCACAACTTTGAAGCGGGCGGAAATCGATCCTGATGCCCACTCTGGCGACGCTATACCTCCGGCGCACTCCGTGACTTCAGCGCAGAACCGTACTAACTCGGTTGTACAAAGCCGCAACTACACAGGCCTCGCTTCGCCACCCTTAACAGCCGCGATGGCTCTCTGCACGTCGATATTCGACGCGTGCCCAATCTCAGGCCACATGCTTGGATTCTCGGCCAACAAGGCGCCACTCTCTCTAACGATCGATTTTGCGCCCGAGTCATCTAAAAAGTGGCGGACCTGATCCGCCGAAAGGACGCCTGAAAGTTGGATCGTAACGACCGTGTACCCAAACGTTTTTGGACTCGTCGGATTTCCTGGGGAGCGGAAGCTGGAGGCGCGCCGCGTTTTCCCCGCAGCACTTCGTTCCTCTCGCTTACCAAGGTGACTGATGCTCGATATTACTGTCGTTGGAGCGCTTGAACTTGCGGCCGAATTTCCCACACTCTCGTCAACGCTCAAGGCAATTTGGTCGCGCCGCACGCCGCGCGCTAATAACCGTTCATAGACAGCCATGCCTGCGAACTGAGTGTCAAATCTGGCGACAATGAGATCAGCCACTTTCTTAACCCTAGAGGTTACGAAACGCGACAAATGTGATCTTTCTATTAATGCGCATCGTTCTTCTCGATAACGGGTTTGTCGTGACTATGCGTGCTATAACTGTTGCAAGTCGGTACGCTTCCGTACGCAGCAATGCTAAAAAATGTGTCCCTCGTAATAGTTTCAAACCGACACCTAGAACGAGCCTGAAGCAAATCACTGTCTACATGAGGTGCGCTGGAGATCGACATGTCATTGGCTTCCGATCCGCGAGAAAATCAGCTTCTGGCCACCTTGCCAGATGCCGAATGGGCGCGATGGATGCCGTATCTGGAATCCGTCGAGATGCCTCTTGGAAAAGTGCTCTATGAATCCGGCAGCCGGGTTGAGCACGTCTACTTCCCCACCACATCGATCGTCTCGCTGCTCTACGTGATGGAAGACGGTGCCTCTGCTGAAATTGCCGTTGTGGGTCACGAAGGCATCGTTGGAATTTCGCTCTTTATGGGCGGGGCATCCACACCAAGCCGTGCTCTTGTTCAAAGCGCGGGAAAGGGCTTTCGACTTAAAGCGGACATGGTTCTGAGAGAGTTCAATCGAGCAGGAATCGTGATGCACCTGCTTCTGCGTTACACCCAGGCTCTTATTACGCAGATGTCGCAAACGGCAGTATGCAACCGACACCACTCGCTGGATCAGCAGCTTTGCCGCTGGCTACTCTTGAGTCTTGATCGCCTGCATTCCAAGGAATTGGTGATGACGCAGGAGTTGATCGCCAACATGCTTGGCGTACGTCGCGAAGGCGTCACCGAAGCTGCGGGCCATCTACAAAGTGCTGGCCTTATCGAATACCGCCGTGGGCATATTACGGTACTTGATCGAGCTGGTCTCGAGCGGCGCACTTGCGAATGCTACGCCGTCGTCAAGAAAGAATACGATCGACTACTTCCAAGCATTGCAGCTCATCCATTGCGGACTATAAAAACGGACCCTTGATCTGCGCGGGTCCGTTTTTAACTAGGCTACGAGCAATCGCATACAAGCCGCGATTTAATGCTGGGTGCTCTGGACGATATTGGTAATCGTGCCCGTTCCGTTATCGACCAGAAGAAAATCACCATTGTTGCCGCGCACCCAATGCGACCCTTCCGAGGGCTCGTTCAAGTGCTCGTCTTGCCAGTGTTGAACGGCATAGTTATCGCCACGATAAGCATCAGGCACGATGCCACCCTGCCTGTACCACGTCGCGTTGCTACCGTTGATATGCTGAACGGTGGTAACCGTTTTAACAGTTTGAACGGTATCTCCGCGGCTTTGATCATCGGTCTGTGCAGCACTCGCTGCGGTAGATAGCACGAGCGCAGCACTTATCGCCAAAATCAGTTTCGTTTTCATCATTTTCTCCATCGTGAATGCCAGTCTTTGACAAATTGCGGATGCGTCACGGTCTCCCTACCATCTCCATCGCACTGCACACGATAGGACTGCGGCCAGACAGCTGTCCGTACGCTGTCGCACCTAGAAATACACGGCGTTCACCAAGGAAAAATCGCAAATGATTTTTCTTAAATCAAAGCTGGACGAAAGAAAAACATTTTTATCGCCTGAATGACGACTTGCCTCTATAAAATGGATTAGACGCGAAATCACCACACGACATTCCACCATATCGGCGATTTAGGACACCGATCCGTTTCGCGCGTTCACTTTTTGGGAGGAAATCCCTGCGATGGGGCGTCGATCACTACCGCATGTTCGTCTGGCTGAATTGGCTTGCCACGCGCATCGGCGAGCACGCGCGTCAACTCGGCGCCAACCAGCACAATGATTGATGAGTAATAAACCCACGTAAGCACGACAACAAACGCACCAGCCGGGCCATAAGCCCCTTCCGCAGAACTATGGTCAATGTAGAAACCGATCGCGAATTTTCCCACCATAAACAACACGGCGGTCAGGACCGCACCGTTGAATGCATCCAACCAATCGATCTTTGCGTCAGGCAAGATCTTGTAGATTGCGCCAAAAACAAGCACGAATATCAGCAGTGACACAACATTCTCACTGACCTGCCAGGCGAGCGTATGTCTTGGCACAACGAAGTGAATGACGCCACTGACCACAAACGACACGATGAGCATAAAAGCGAGACCCACGAGCAGCGCAAAAGCAAGTGCCCGAGCGCGCAACCACGCATTGACCGCAGCCCCAGGCTTCGTCCTAACTCGCCATACCCGATTCAACGTCGCCTGAAGCTGTGCAAATACCGCCGACGCCGTGAACAGCATGACGATTAAGCCGATAGCGCCGGCGACGTTTCCAATATGCGGACGACTCTTCGCGTTATCGATCACATCGGTAACTGCATCCGCAGCTCCCTTGCCGATAACGCCAGTTAGAGAATGAGTCAGATCGCGCCGCCATCCACTGTGCAGCACCGAGAGCAGCCATACCAGAAGAATCAGTAGGGGCGCGAAAGATAGCGCGCAATAGAAAGCCAACGCAGCCGCCCGCGTCATCAGCTCCCCGTCACTAAATCCGGATAACGCCGATGAAAAGGTCCGTCTGATGATTCCCAAGCGGCGTTTCATAGCGATGACCATGATGGCGGGCACCGCTAGTTTAACGGACTGCTTCGCGGGGCGCTTATCGCGTTTTCACAAGCCAGCTACAGACAAGTCGCCGACTCACTGCAGACATGTCCTTTACAAATATGGCCTGAAGCTGAGGGGTCTCAGTACGATCAAACTCGTCTTTGAGTCTGAATGCAATCAACTGACTCGGAAGTAGGAAACACTTTCACATTCAGGGCATCGATACGACTTCAGCCCCGTATCCTCCGTACGGTCCGATACATCAGTGTGAGACACGTTGATCGCGTGTGCCTTCATCTCCACCGAGTTCCCTTTCGAAGCACAAGATTTGCAAATCACCGGACCATCAGGTCGTACTTCGTATTTTGTTCCCATGACAAATCTCCTATAGATCGACCGCAAAGGGCGCTAAAGGCACAACACACCCACGCTCGGCAGCCGCTAAGATCGCGGCACGCAGGGTCGGAGAGCCAAACCAAGCCAGCCAGGAGCGGATCCGGCACATGTGCTGCAAACGGGGCAGTGGCAGTCGCGCGGCACAGCTAGAGGAAGTGGCATTAAGCCATCGGTACCAACGTTGTCGCCTTATGCCACTGATTTGTAGCCAGCTGCACAGAACTAACACTCAGTTACTGACTGCCACCAGCGCTACTTGCGGGAACCACGCTCAGCGCGCTCGCATCAACGCTCTTGACACCCTTCACCAGCTTTGTGACGTGAATAACGTGAATCTTCTCCCGGGTAGAGGTAACCGTACCGGACAACGCGACCACACCTTCTGTCGTCGTCACAGAAATGTCGGTTGACTTGACGTTCTTGGTGTCCAGCAACTCGGATTTCACTTTGGTGGTAATCCAAGAGTCGTCGGTCTTATCGGAAACAGTCTCATTGCTCGAACTGCTGGAAGAAGATGGCGAAGAAGCCGTCGTGTCCTGTGCCATCACCTGAGGGAGGGGCAGGACGGCAAAGGTCATCACTATGCTAGCAATGAGCATGGACTTTCGGAAAAACAGTGTGTTACGCATGACATTCTCCAGGCAAACAAGGTTCGGAGCGCAGCGTGCCGTGTCAACTCCCTGCCGAGATGCTTTCCACTTCCAGCAGCCCTGCGCTCCGATGCGGGTCAGTTTGCATGACGGGCATCTCACCGTCGGTACGAAAGCGAACAGAGTCGAATCGAGGCAACGGCAACGATGTCACCATGGTCGCATCCAATGGCAGCACCGCGCTTAAGTCCACTATGCGGTAACCGGAGGACTGTACCGTGTGCAACAGCGGCCGATCGAATAACCTGTCGATGGCCTGCCGAAGGTTGTAGATATGCGAGCGCAACGTGTCTGAATCAGGCAACGCATCGCCCCATATCTCGCGCTCGATATCCCGTCGGCTGACCACACGCGGTGATTCGCGCATCAAGATCGCGAGTATTTTTATTCCGGTTGGCGTTACGCGGAGCTCCTTCCCGTCTCGGGTCACCCGTATCGCTTCCGGGTCGAGCGTCATGTTGCCGACAGTGAGTTTCTCATTGGAAACTTGACGCCGATTTCGACGAATCAATGCGTACAAACGAGCATCCAGCTCGCGAATCTCGAACGGCTTGACCATGTAGTCGTCCGCACCGGCGTCCAAGCCTTGCAGTTTGTCCTCCAGCGTGTCGCACGCTGTCAGCATTAGCACCGGATAGGCTTTTCTGGCCTCGCGACGCAACCTGCGACAGACTTCCAAACCACTTATACCGGCCAATCGCAGGTCCAGCACGATCGCGTCATAACTGTTGGAAACAGCCAGATTCAAGCCCGTCATGCCGTCGGCGGCATAGTCCACTGAGTAACCTCGTCGCTCAAGGAATACGCCCACCATTTCGGCGATTTGACGATCGTCTTCGACCAAAAGAATCAGGCCGGACTGTCGGTCTCGTAGAGTCATGGCTACCTCCTGACACGCGCATCAGCCACGCTCAGCAAATGTATTTCGACGTACCGTATGCGTCACGGCGATTGGAAATGGCGTCATATCCGCTGGATCGTAGGCGTAACGTCCGTGTTGTTCTGTACGGAGATGTACATAGAAGATGAGGCGCTTCACGGCGCCGCGGTAAAGAAGCCACGTGCCAATGGATTCAAGCAATCGCCTTTACTGGGAAATAGCAATCTTTCTTCAGTGGCGAGTTCCTGACATCCCCTGTACACACACCTGGCCGCGAAGGATCTATTTCAACTTCGCAATGGGAATCGTCGCCGCGATAATCGCGATGACAGGCTCGGCGATTTGCGTTGGGCGTATGGTGCGTAATGTTGTATTGAGGGATAGCTGCCGTTTTCATCACTAGATCTCCACGCCATCGATCATCCATGAAAATCCCGCACTAATCCCAACTACTCGTCCGTGGCGATCGCCTTCTCATTGGGAGTGTTGTGTGGCGCCAAGGAGGTCAATAAAAGCTCTCTTCAACGTCAACGTTCACATTACCTGCCATGAAGAAAGGTGGTCTGTTTGCTACCGCACCGTCGCCCCCTGCTTGCACGGCTATAAATGACCTGTCGACATTTCGCAGTATGAGAAGGTTATGGACATGAATCGTATTGAAGACAACAAAAAGAACGTCAAAGAAGAACCGGTTGGAAAATTGATCGGACCAGGTGGGACAGTCGTGTCCGGACACTTCGTAAAGAGAGTTGGAAGATTCCAAAAATACGTAGGCAAGGTCCCAACCGACAAGAAAAAGAACGACCACTGAACTCGCTATAGATAGCGATCCCCACACTTAGCGCCCGATGATCCCGCCCTGGCGCGATGTTGCATCGTCTCAGCGCGTAACGCAGGAAGAGCCTCCTTGCAGTACGCGCTGTCTACGGTGCCAGTTGGAAGGGTGGTGTCGCGTAAGCGTTATCCCGGTTGCGGCGCCACCCTCACCATGTGAATTCGATTCAAATCATGTAGATCGACAGCACGTGCCTCGGCACAAGCATCTTGTTTCCGTCAACGGCCTTCTCTGAAGACGAGATACGTCGTCACGCAGTGCGCGCCAGCGTACTGTGTTCGCAGCGATGAAGGCCTATACCTGATGCTCTCGGCCTAATGGGCACACGACGATGAAACGCATGAATTTAATGGCTGTGGCAGCCCTATCTCTTTTCACAAGCGCTTCGGCGTTCGCATCAGGCGGTTATGTGAGGGGTAATGTGCAGATGTACGCCGGCCCCGACTATGGCTATCCGGGTGTTTTCATGTTGAGCGCGGGGTCTCCGGTAGCCATCGAAGGCTGCATCGGTGGTTGGTCATGGTGTGACGTTGAGGTCGGTGACAATCGAGGATGGGTGCCTGGCGGCTATCTACAGGAAGAGTATGGCGGCCAGCTCGTACTGATACCTAGCTACGGCGTCCAGATCGGCATACCGATAGTCACCTTCGTGTTTGGAACCTATTGGAACGACTATTACCGCAATCGGCCGTGGTACGGCCAGCGTGACCGCTGGAGCCACTTCGCACCTCAGTATCGATCTGAGTCGCCACGAAATGGCTCGTATGGTGTAAACCCGGGTCGCAGCGCAGCCGGCCAATCACGCGAGGCAACCTACGCCAGCCACGCCCGAGTCGCGGGAAGTCCGCAGCGAACGAACGCTGCATCGGTCCGCACCACACACTCGACGAGGTCTTCAGCGGCATCGGCTCCGCAGCACGCTCGCACGTCAGCGATTCACTCGCACTCCACGACCAACGTAAGTCACGGCCCTTCGACACAACAACGCGCCTCCACGCCCAGATCCACGCAACGCGTGGCATCCGTCAAGACAGGGTCGAGGCAGCGTGGCAACCACGACGAGGCGAAGCATTGACCGCGACTGTTGTTAAAACATGTTCTTGCCGCAGCAGGACCTTTTGACCGCATTTAAAGGGCCTGTACGAGGTTTTGCGTGGCTGCTGTGTACGTTCGCGTACCGACTAAAACACAAGTAAGCGCCAATCTACCGCACAGGCAGGAAATAAGAGCAGACCCCATGGCAAATACCGAACCATGGGATATGCATTAAATGTTCGTAGGAGTAACGCATCATGTTACGTAGCTTGCGAGATCTTGAGAAATACTCAATCCGCGCCACCGATGACGATATCGGCCACGTCAAAGATTTTTATTTCGACGACAGCACGTGGGTCATTCGATACCTCGTTGTCGATACCAGTGCGTGGCTCCCCAATCGGAAGGTACTTATTTCCCCGATATCGATCGGTCGTCCCGATTGGGGCCAAAAAATACTTCCGGTCACGATCACCCAGCAACAGGTCAAGGACAGCCCGGATATCGACACCGACAAACCTGTCTCAAGACAGCATGAAATGAATTACCTCGGTTACTACGGCTACCCGTACTACTGGGGCGGGAGCGGCCTGTGGGGCGGTGGCGCCTATCCCTATAGCATGTTGAAGAAAATGGGCGACGATACCGCCGATGACTCTTACCGGTCGCTAAGCGCGAAGCGTGAGCAGGAACTATCTAGCTCAGACAAAGCCCAGCATGAAGATCCTCATCTGCGCAGCTGCAAAGAAGTGGCCGGTTACCACATCGAAGCAAAGGACGGCGATATCGGTCATGTCCATGACATGCTCGTCGATGAACGCACCTGGGCCATTCGATATATCGTGATAAACACCAGTAACTGGTTTGGCAGTCATCAAGTTCTCATCGTGCCGGAGTGGATTCGTCACATAAGCTGGTCCGATCACATGGTGGACGTGAACCTGACACGACAGCAGGTGAAAGATGCGCCGCTTTACGATTCGGAAGTGGCATTCAGTCGTCAGGAAGAAGAGAGCATCTATCGGCACTATGGCCGTAACGGCTACTGGAATACCACGCCGGAGGATCAGGCGAGGCCACATCGCCAATAGCGCAGCATGCCGCGCCGTCACACCTCCGTGGATGTATCCATAGAGAATGCCAACGGTCGTCTTTTCGAATCATTCCCGGAGGCGCGCCATGTCTACCATGCCCATTCCCTATCCGGCCTGCGATACCGAGATTCGCTCGTCAAAGGGCGACAACTGGATTGAAACGCTTGAGGATGGTGTCCAAGTGCAGATGCTTCCGATCTGCTTCCAAGACAGCGAGAGCGAAAACAGTTTCATAAGTCAGTTGTCCACGCCCACCCGCCATTTTCGCTTCCTTGGCGTGAAAGACGAAGCCAGCTTTGACCGATTCGATCAGTTGGCTACGGCCGAATACTACAAAGGCGTCGCATTCGTGGCACTGACTTGCGATGGCGGCGAACCTCGCAAAGTGGGAGTGTGCCACTACAAAACGTCAGAAAGTAGCGATTGCTGCGAGTGCATTGCGACGGTTAGCGACGACTGGCATGCCCAGAGTTTGGCTTCGATATTTATTCGAAATCTTATGGATCTGGCACGGAGCAATGGCTTCAAACGATTATTTTCCATCGCGTCAACCGAAGACACTTGGATCTTCGATCTAGCCAAACACCTGGGCTTCCAGAAAACCATCGACCCTTGCGATGATTCAAGACACCTCTACGTCGCTGATCTTTGAGTTATTAATGGAGGCCGCATGAAGACTAACTTTCGAGCGATCGTCTTTGAAGATAACGAAGCCCTTGCCAGCGAACTTCAAAAGACTCTTGGCGAACTGGGCTACGACTGCAGTTGCATTGGTGACTTAGGTGCGGCGGTGCCCAAGGCGAATGTTGGCAAATACGACATTGCCATTGTCGACGTCAACTTTTGCGACGAAATGGCTTATACGTTGCTGGATATACTCAAGCTTCGTCATATCGACATCATTCTTGCCAAAGGCCGTTCCCGCTGCATGGTTCGTCCGCCTTACGATCAGGAAATCACGATTCGTGAACCCTTCAATGTCAACGCCCTAAGTGCCGCAATACACGCCTTGACATTGTCACGTCGCACGTTGATCACGCCTTGAAGACGAAGCTATCTGATCAGAGACCTTTCGCGCCTGACTCTAGGAACCAGGCTCGCGATGACAGAGCTGCAATCCAGCCGGTTTAAGGAAGGTATCGGTCGCAGGGTACCTAACTGAGCCATTCGCACGCATGCTTTGCTAGTCTACGACAAGCAAGGTGCCTAAATAACAGCGCTTGGCTACACGTACTTTGGCTCCCAAAGTGGCACAGACTTTGGCGTTTTTCCCTCGTGAGTAGCCAACTCCCTTTCCACAAACTGCTCGCTCCATCGCGCCTATCGGCGATGCCTAGCGCAATACCAAGAGATCTCCTAAAGCTGCAAGCGCATGCCGTCTTCGGCGAATACTATCGGCCCTCGGTAGTGCTTGCGAATGGATGCCTCCACGTTTGCCCTCTGTTGATCGATCGAGGGTGACAAATGGCTGAGCAGAAGTCTTTTTGTTCCGGTGTCGGCGGCTACCACGCCAATCGTCTTGGGCGGAGTGTGCAGGGTGTAGAGCACAGGCCGAGAACCCGGTGGATCAAGCACGACGCAATTGAACACCAACAGACTGCTGCGCTGTGCGATACGACGCAGATTGTCGATACCGTTGGCGTCGATATCACCGCTGAAGGTGATGCTTTGATTGCGATAGTCGATGCGATAGATCACCGCGGGCGCATCGCCATGGTGACCGGCTATCGCGCTGATATTCAGGCCATTCTCTGAATAAATGACTTTCGGTGTCTTAGGAGCCGTTGCGGATGCATCGACATTTGTCGCATCGATCGTCAGCGGCTCAGCAAAATCGCGCAGATAGCTGTATGCGCCCTCGGGGCCGAACAATAGATCGATAAAGCGGCTGGTCGATGGGAAGGTGGCCTGGTCGCCGTTACCACGATGCCCTGTGGGGCCAAAGACCTGGACGTTGACCGGGCCATCACCTGAAACTGCACGCGCTTTGAAAAACCCGGGCAACTCGCCGGTATGATCGATATGCAAATGCGTTAGCAACACAATGTCGATCTTGGCCAACGACAGCTTTGCCTCGCCCAGCCGGACAAATGTCCCAGGCCCCGCATCAACCTCAATGCGAGGTTCGCCATCGACTAACACGATGTATCCGGCACCCGCTCTCCCTGTTGCACCGGGACCACCAGACCCTAGCACCAGCAGCTCCAGTGGCGATGCAACGGGAGCAGCGCCAATGCTCGTGACGGCGAACATCAACAGTACGGCACAAAGTGATCGCTTTGACATAAGGACTCCATGGGTGCTTACACACTATGCTCACTTTGGGAAGCGGACATCTAATTGTTTGTAGATTTTTTACCCACTTTGCCTCGAAAGGCCTTGGACACTTCCTGTGCGATGTCAATAAATGACGTTTCCGATCGCGATACGCAGGTCGACCAGCAGGGACAGCAGCACTTGGTGCGGGCCAAGTCGCGTCCCGGCTGTTCGCCAGTGGGCCCGTATCTCACCACCGGCGTAGACGGCATGAAGTTGGATGCTTGGACCAAGCTCAACGGCAAGTATGAGCAACAGTGAAACACTAGCGATATGTTGTTTGCCATCAACGAAATGTTTGGGCTAAGGGGCCACACATCCAACACGCAGGTAATCTGTTCCTCTCTATTTCTACAACTGACGAAACTCGTAATCTACCGGTCGAATGTTGAGTGCACGGCTCCTGTAGATAAACGTGTAGCTCGGCCAGATCGATGCATTGCGCCCCGTCTTGTCCATATACCAACTACTACAGCCGACGCTCGCCCAGACCGTCCCGCGTAACTTTCGGTCCACCCATGTCACGAAACGCTTCTGCGCTTCCGCACTAGCTTCGACAATGGCACCGCCCAACTGCTCTGCACGCCCCATGAGGCGAAGCGCTTGCTCTACCTGAGTCTCCAGCATGTAGATCATGGACGTATGTCCAAGAACCGTATTCGGTCCGTGCAGCAGGAAGATACTAGGGAAGCCACTGACCATGGTGCCTGTAAGAGTACGAGGACTACCCTGCCAGACATCGGCCAGCGATTTGCCACCTCGCCCATAGATGTAGTGGGAGTACGGAAGATCCTGCACCTGAAAACCGGTAGCAAAAATGATCACATCGACCTTACGCTCGATGCCGTCACCGCCGACGACGCCATGCTCCGTGATGCGCTCCAATCCTGAAGGAACGACGCACACGTTCGGTTGCGCCAGCGCTGGATAGTAGTCATCTGAAACAAGAATGCGCTTGCAACCCATCGTGTAACGAGGCGTGAGTTTCTGTCGCAACGCCGGGTCTTTGATACTGGCGTGCATGTGCCTGATGGCTTGCATCTGAACCAATCGCATCACCCTCGGATGACGAAATCCGAACGCCAGCAACTCGCGTTGCACGTAGATGCTGAGGCGAGCCCATCGCTGCAGCCATGGAAATCGACGAAAACGCTTCCTGGCGTTCTGCGCGATCGCAAAGTCACCGCGCTTGACGACCCAGGCTGCAGTACGTTGAAAGAGATACAACTTCGAGACGATGGGTTGAATCTGCGGAATGAACTGAATGGCCGACGCCCCGGTCCCGACCACACAAACAGCCTTGCCTCCCAGGTTCACATCCCTTGGCCATTGGGCCGAATGAAAGATCTGCCCCTTGAAGTCACCCATCCCTTTCAATGCGGGGATCTTCGGATCGCTAAGCGCTCCCATACCTGCAAAAACGTAGCGGCCCCGGTATTCCCCATGCGCGGTATCGACAATCCATTCACCGTATTCTTCGCTCCAATGTAGATTTCGAACCGTCGTGTTGAACTGGATGCGCTCCAGGATCTGGAAGTTCTGCGCGCAGCGCCGCAGATAATCAAGTATTTCTGGCTGCGGAGAAAACTGATAACTCCAACTCGCATTGGGCGCGAAGGAATAGGAATACAAATGCGACTGAACATCGCATGCACACCCAGGATATCGATTGTCGCGCCACACGCCCCCGACATCATCGGCACGCTCCAGCACTACAAAATCATGCTCCCCTTTCTGCTTCAGGCGAATAGCCGCCGCAAGCCCGCCAAAGCCGGCCCCAATGATTACTACCTTGAACGAGCGATCTTTTGGGCTATGAGCGCCGAACACGCTCCCTCCGCATCGTTGTGTTGCAGGGACCGAAATCAGACCGAAGCTTTAGAGGTTTCTATTACCTGAGTACAGCGAGTGCAAATGCTATTGCCGTAGCTTTCCCTCATTCACGGGTTTCGAGGCACAAATCCGGGCATTCCAGTCTCTACCACGGCGTTCAATCGGAGGTTCGTCGTGATGCCATGCTGTATTTCCGTCATGGCGTCTTCGGGCAACGGGGAAATATCGAAATTTTCTCGGATGTGCACAGGATTGGTTGACGTGGTGAGGAATGCCGTGCCGCGCTGCACGGCCCAAGCCAACGCGACTTGCGCCGGGGTCTTGCCGACACGTTGAGCGATGGCCTTGATCACCGGGTCGTTCGTTATTCTCGGTTCCATGCCATGACCCAAGGGCGCGTAGGCGAGCAACACGATTCCGTGCTGCTGACAGAAGTCGAGCAATTCCTGTTCGGGAAGATAAGGATGGCTCTCGACCTGCACGACGGCAGGCTGGATGCGTGCAATCGCAACGATCTCCTTTACCTTGTCCAGTGTGACATCGGACAATCCAATGAACTTGCATTTTCCTTCATCGACGAGGCGCTCCATCGCTTGCCATGTCTCGGCCAGCGTTACATCCTTATCATAGATTGGCTCGTCACGTTCGTTCATTGGATAGTGTTCGTCTCCTGCCTGGAACGCAAAGGGCGTATGCACCAAGTAGCAATCGAGGTAGTCGAGCTGAAGACGACGTAGACTTGCTTCGAACGCGAGCTTCACTCGATCGGGGCGATGATTGTTGTTCCATAGCTTCGTGGTCACGAAAATTTCTTCTCGCTTGACCGTTCCCGCTTCAAAGGCCTCGTGCATCGCTTCGCCGACCACATCTTCGTTGCGGTAGACCTCTGCCCCATCGATGTGCCGAAATCCAACTTCCAGCGCGACTTTGACGGCCTGCTTGGCCGCGACGGCATTGGGGATCAACGTACCGAACCCAACCGCTGGGATGGATCCCGCGCCATGGGCAAGCGAAATTCTTGTGCTATCGAAGGGATGCATGTTTGTGCCTCTTGAAGTAAGGCATCTGCGGCACGGGCGAGTGATGACTCAGCCCGCTGAGATGCTGGGTGAAAGGTATTCATCCGGGCAATTAGGGTTTCTCACGGTACGCCACTCTTTGCTCGAAAGCACCGTTGGAATGGCCGCCCAGGGCAACGGAAAGTTGCACCGTATCGAGGTAGCGCGCTGTCTTCGCCTGGATCTGGCCGATCAACGCGCGCTCGTAGGCGCGCTCAGCGTCCAGCACACCCAGCACACCGATTTCGCCGACTTGATAGCCTTTTCGATCCAGCAGCAGGCTTTGCTCGGCGGCGCTTAATGCGCGCTCCTGTGCCGTGTATTCTTCGCTGTCGTGGTTGATCGCTTGCAGTACGTCGGCCACCTGACCTAATGCTTTGATAACAGTCTGCTGGTAGTCGGCGAAGGATGCCTTGTAGCCGTCGATAGAGCCGCGACGGTTCGCCTTGAGCCTTCCACCCTCGTAGATCGGCCCGGTCAAACCCGCTGCAACACCCCAAAGCGTCCCGATGCCAGGGCCTGCTTGGGTGAGCGAAGCGGAGAGCTGCAAGTGCGGATACATATCCGCCGTCGCCACGCCGATGGCGGCACTCGCTGCATGAAGTTGCGCTTCTGCTTCGAGAATATCCGGCCGGTCGCGCGCAAGATCGGAGGGCAAACTAACGGGAATATCCTCCGGCAGTGTGAAATCACTCAGATCGAAATCCGGTGCCACCCACTCACCGGGACTTTTTCCCACCAGGATCGACAGTGCGTGCCGCGCCACGTCCCGTTGTTGAGCAAGCGGCGGCAGCAGGGTCTCATCTTGTGCGAGCTGCGTGGTAGCCAGCGCGATATCCACTTGCGTAGTGCTGCCATGCTGATGCGCCGTGCGAACGAGTTCAAGGTTCTTCTGATCGTCAGCAATCAGGATTTGCACCGCGTCAATCTGCGCTCGTGCGGATGCAAGCTGGAGCGCCTCAGTGGCGACGTCGCCGGTGACGGTCAGATAGGCCGCGTCAAACCGATGTTGCTGAAGTTCGGCAAGCGCCGCCCGCTCCTCGACCAAGCGTTTTGTGCCGCCGAAAATATCGAAATCGAAACTCACTTGCGGCCCAACCGAGTAGAAGTTGGACGTAGTGTTGTCGTAGCCATAGTTCGCCCGCTGACGACCACCCTGCGCGCCAAACCCAACCTGCGGACGCAGCCCGCCCGCGGCGGAAGCAACCGCTTCGTTCGCTTGGGCGATTGTCGCGTCGGCCGCTTCCAGATCGAGATTGCCGACGATGGCTTTGTGCATCACCGTGTCCAACTTCGCGGAGCCAAGCGCCAACCACCAATTGCCATCGACTCTCTTGCCGAGGTCGACATGCGGAACATCCGCACTCTTGTTGGGCGCATTGAGTTGCTGTTCGGCCCGCGCGTCGTAGTGTTGCGACGTAGGCGCAGCCGGTCTTTCAAAGTCAGGCCCCACCATGCACGCGGATAGAAGCACGGGCGTGGCGCAGGCAAGCATGAGCGTTCGAGCAATGCGCTCCAACAGACTCGGTCTAATCAGTTTCATGTGGCGACTCCAGGATTGTCAGTTGGCAGGACGCGGCTTGCGCAAGAGCAAAGCAAGCGGGCTCACGATCAGCAGCGCCACCAGCAGGATCTTGAATTGGTCGATGATCGCGATAATTGCCGCCTGGCCTGTGACCAGGTCGTTCATCATCGCGAGTCCCTGCACCGACATAGAGCTGGCCTCATCGCTACCGATGCGATAGGGCCGAAGGTTCTTGGCGAGGGCCAAATGCATGGCCTGAGTGTTGTTGAATAAGAAGATCTGCACGATCGCAATGCCGATCGTGCTGCCGTAGAGGCGCGACAAATTGAAGAACATCGTGCCTTCCGAGCGAAATTTCGGATTCAGCGTGCTGAAGGCAGACCTGGTGAGCGCAGGCATCAGCATGCCCAGGCCAGCACCTTGCGTGGCACCCGCCAAAACCACAGGCCACCCGTCCATCAACGGTGAGTAGCCGAGCATCTGCCAGTTGCCATAGATGCCGAGGCCCAAGCCAACGATCACAAACAACCGGTTATCGATACGTGCAGGCGGACTCCACGTCAGCAGCAAGGTACCCACCAATGCGACGCCTCGCGGAATCGTAATGTCCCCCGCAGTGTGCGCCGGATAGCCGAGCAACTCCTCAAGCATCGGCGAGGTCAGCGCCAAGGTCGGCAGCAGCACGAAGCCTAAGGCGAAGAAAATCACCGTCGAAACGCCGAAGTTGCGATCCTTGAACAAATCCTTGTGCAGGAAGTGTTCGTCTTTCGTCAGCACATGCACGATGTAGAGATAGAAGCCAAGCACCGATGCGATGGCCTCCGCCCAGATCTCCGGCGAGGCAAACCACTCCATGCGCTCGCCGCGGTCGAGCAACATCTGCAATCCGATAACGCCCATGGAGAAAACAGCCATCCCAAAGAAATCGAATGGCGGACTTTTCTCTGCCTTCTTTTCCTTCAGGTACAGCCCCATCGTCAACGCAATGAATGCGGCCAACGGAAGACTGATATAGAAGATCGAACGCCATCCGGCATATTCGCTGAGCCAGCCGCCGATGCCTGGGCCGCTAAGCATCCCAAGCAGCGCCGTCACGCTCCACAGAATGCCGATGTGGCCGTGCCGTAGTGGCGGCAGTTCATCGAGCAATATCGATATCGATAGCGGAGCAAGCGTACCGCTCGCGGCCCCTTGAAGGATGCGCGCGGCTGCGAATTGCAGCGGTGTCGTCGCCAGCGTGTCGAGTATCAGGCCAACGCTGAAAAGCGTGATCGATATCTGAAAGACAGCCTTCCTCCCATACTTGCCGGCTAGCCAATGCGTTATCGGCAAGACAACCGCACTGGCAGCGATGTAGGAAGTAAAAACCCAGCCAAGCTCATCGTCGGTCATCGACAGAGCACCCTCCAAATACAGCACCGCTGCATTCGGAATCGATATGTTCATCGCCTGCATGTAGGTCGCAAGCATCGCGGCCATGATCAAGAATCGATGAGACGTTAACGTGGCGCCGGGATTGAGAGCGGTGTTCACTGGCCTGCTCCGTTGGCAGCACTTGCCGCATGGCCGTGCTGCCGCGTATCAACCTGCGCGGTAACGCTCATGCCCGAATACAACGGCCATCGTGGATCGATATTGTCCAACTCCAACCGCACCGGCAAACGCTGCACCACCTTCACCCAGTTGCCGGTCGCATTTTCAGGCGGCAATACCGCGAATTCCGATCCTGTTCCGGGGCTGATGCTGACCACATGCGCCTTGAATGAATGTCCGGGATAGGTATCCACATCGACGGTCGCCCCCTGCCCCGGTCGCATATACGTCAAACCGGTTTCGCGGAAATTTGCCTCGACCCAAATACGTCGACTCGACATCATCGAAAACACGGTGGCACCGCTATTGACGAAATCGCCAACCTGCAGATCGTCCACCTTGGTGACGACGCCATCGTCCGGCGCCGTGATAGTGGTGTAGGAGAGGTCGAGCCGCGCACGATCCAATTGCGCCTGCGCCTCACGCACCGTTGGGTGCTGATCGACGTCGATGTTGGGGTCGCCATTCAATTCAGCGATAGTGTTGGAGACCTGCTGCTGCGCCGACGCGATCTGCTGCCGCGCGACGGTGACATCCGTTTCGGCACGTTCGTAGGCGGAGCGCGAAGAAAAGTCAGAAGCAAGAAGTGCCTTCTGGCGTTCGTATTCACGCGCGTCGAAGTCAGCCGAAGCCTTGGCCGATTCGACATCAGCCAATTGCTTGCGATACGTCGCCTTCAACGCTTCGATTTGGAGACGCGCGCTACCGAGCCGAGCCGCGGCTTGTTCCACGGCAATCTTGTAGGGCTCCGGATCAATCTGGAACAACAACTGGCCTGCGTGCACCTGTTGGTTGTCCCTCACCGCGATCTTCACCACCTGACCAGGAACCCGGGCATTGATGGAAACCTTCGCGGCCTCGACGAAGGCATCATCGGTGACCACATCCCGCGCCCCGGCGAGATATTTGGCCCCGCCTCCGATCACCAACAACGCCGGCAACGCCAGCATCAAAGGCCAACGCAACCTCGCCCTCAGGCTCCGGGGCGCGATCTTGGGGCGATCGCCCGCGCCCGCCCCGGCGACTATTTCATCCGATTGCTGACTCATCACAGATTCCTCAATGACTGCAGGAACGAGGCCCAGACCCGATTCCAAGCAATGTTGAATTTTGTACCGTTTCGGATAATAATACCGACGAAGTTGAGAGGTCAATCTTTTTATGCGACTTGGAACAAAAAAAGATAAAGCTGAAAAAAGGCCCCGTGGTCGACCGCGCGCCTACGAGCCCCAGACCGCCCTTCGGCAGGCAGCGGAAGCGTTCTGGAAGACCGGTTATGCCGGCACCTCGCTGGACGACATCTCTGCTGCGACCGGCATGAACCGGCCGAGCCTTCGCGCGGCGTTCGGCGATAAGCACGAGATCTATGTCAAAGCGCTGAGCGACTACTGGGAACTCAAATTCGCTGCGATGCGCAAAGCATTCGAGACCGACGGAACGTTGTCCGAGACATTGATGCGGGTTTACGACGCCGCACTGTCCATTTACTTCTCTGGCGATGACCAGGTGCTTGGATGTTTTGTCGTTGGTACAGCCATTACCGAGGCCCCCGGCAATCCAGAGATTCAACGCATTGTTGCGGACGGTTTCCATGCGCTCGACGCTGATTTCGAAGCGCGCTTCAAACAGGCGCGTGGCGCCGGAGAATTGAAGCAAGACGCTGATCCCCAAGCCCTCGCCCTACTCGCCTCCGCGACGATGCATACCATGGCCATCCGCGCTCGCTCCGGCACGTCGAGGGAGAACCTGCGGATGCTCGCGCAGAACGCAGTGAAGGTCATCTGCGGATGAATGGTTGATGCGATTCGTATCCGCGAGGGAAGCATCCATTCCTTTTCCGATCGTGATCGCTCCCCGACGTTGCAAGGTCTGCTGTGACTGACGAACTCCCCGACATCATTGCCGGACATCTCAAGGTGCTGTTCTGCGGTATCAACCCCGGCATGACAGCGGCCGCGACGGGACATCATTTCGCCGGTAGAAGTAATCGCTTCTGGCGCGTCATGCATCTGGCGGGCTTTACCCTTGAGGAAATTTCGCCGCAGCAAGACCGCGCGATACTCCAATACGGATGCGGCATAACGTCGGTCGTGAAGCGACCCACCGCAAGTGCAGATCAGCTTTCGCCGGCAGAATTCACCGCTGCCGCCGCGCAATTCCAGCAGAAGATCGCACGCTATGCGCCACGCGTCGTTGCCTTTCTAGGTAAGGCTGCGTACGCCGGGCTTTCAGGTCAACGCGAGATCGCCTGGGGATTGCAGCCGACTCGCATGGAAGGCGCTGTGGTTTGGATACTGCCCAATCCCAGTGGAAGAAATCGCGCATTTGCCCTCGATCGCCTGGTCGAAGCGTACCGTCAGCTGTCTGCATATATAGACGACACTCATCGGAGAGCCTGAGTGGTAAGAAAAGAAATGACGTCGAAGCTCTGGCCAGGCACACCCTTGTCACGAGCCTTCTTCAATCGCGCCGCCACCACGATAGCGCCACGACTGCTAAACAAAGTCTTGGCAGCATCGGATGGCCGGGCCGGTCGCATCGTGGAAGTGGAAGCCTATATCGGCGCTGTCGATCCAGCGTCACACACGTATCGTGGACAGACGCCACGCAACACGATCATGTTTGGCCCTCCAGGGCATATGTACGTCTATTTCACGTACGGCATGCACTGGTGCGCTAACTGCGTGAGCGGTCCTGCGGGCCATGGTTGCGGTGTACTCATCCGCGCGCTGGAACCACTGCAGGGGCTTGAGCAAATGCGTGCGGCGCGCCCAACGGCAAGGCACGATCGTGATCTATGTCGCGGCCCGGCGCGCCTCGCTCAAGCGATGGGCATCAGCGGAACCCAAAACGGAATCGATCTGGTCAGTGGCGATGAGGGCTTCACCATCGTCGACGATGGCATGGCACCCCCTAAAGGCCTTGCAGGCGGACCGCGCATCGGCATCAGCGTCGGCAAGGATCTTCCATTTCGTTGGAGTATCCCTGGCAATCGCTATGTATCGGGTACGGCGGCGCAACGAAGCTGATTCGTTTTTTACGAGACAGCGACGTGCGCACACGGAGTACATCCAACACGCACACTCTCGTTTTCGAAGCAGCACCGATTTTGGTGTCACACCCTGTATGGCGTGATACGCATTTTAAATGCGCGCGTCTACATGGTTATTGGCGACAGGAAATAAGGGTAAAACCGAATGATTTTCGCAAAGCGCCATTAGCGCATTTGTGTATTTAGCGATGAGTAATCATTCACATGACCTCGACAATCTCATACCTAGCATCGAAATCGGGGAGTCCAGTAAGAACCCTTTAGCAATCCGGAAAACGGCGATCCAACCGCTTGGTGTCGCCGTAGGCCTGGCAAAGGTCAGCCCGCGATCCGCCTTCGCGAGCCATCGGTCAGTGCGTGTCTGTGATTCGTGTGTCTTAGTCAATCAAATGACGCATGGGCAATAGGCCCCGGGGGTTTTATGAATAACTCAATTCGCAAGTTCCTCGTTGAGGAAGACGGCATTACCGCGCTGGAATACGGCATTTTGGCCTGCATCGTTGCAGCGGCCTTGGTGGCCGTGTTTCTGCCGCAGTTAAAAACTCTATATGGGACGCTGATGACGCAATTGACCACAGCGGTGACCTCGGCAGCGAGCGCATCGTAGGGTTAATCGCAATTGGCGGCGGGCCAATAACAGATAACGTCGTTCACGGCGTTTAAATTGCTCAACTAAGTTGCGCGTCAATATTTTGACGCACAGGCTATTATTGCGCCCGATTCACCGCCAAGCGACAAACCTGGACGAGGCTCAACGGACGGAGTTCCACGATGCCGACCCCACTGTCGATATTGGTCGCGCCCTTCTGCCTGCTGATAGCCATCAGCGATCTCTACGCGCGCCGCGTACCGAACGCATGGCTGTTGATCGCATTGCTGTTGGCTACAGTTTTATTCGGCACGCTTTGGGCTCTCGGCAGAATCGCACCTCCTTGGCCTTCGTTTAGTGGCTTTCTTATTGGCCTGCTCATATTGCTGCCTGTTTATGCAGTCGGCTGGATGGGCGCGGGTGATGTGAAGTTCTTCGCCGTACTGGGATTTCTATTCGGCGCGAAAGCACTTCTGCCTATCTGGATCATCGGAAGCGTCCTGGCAGGCTTTCACGCTGCCGCCGTTCTTCTATATCGCTTTCGCATGTCACATGCCGTGCAAGGCGGTCATGTCACGCATCAGGAAGACGGTGCATCCGAGTCGAAAACACGACACGGCACGCCTTATGCAGCGTGCTTGGCGGTTGGCGCATTAATCGTGCTCTTTGATCCCGCACTGGCGCATTGGTGAGGGGTGGAGACAGGTATGCATAGATCACCCTCAATCCAGCGGCACAGCAATATCCGCAGCTTGCGCGGTCAACAGGGTGTGGTCGCGATCGAATTCGCTCTGGTGTTTCTGTTCGGCGTGCTGCCTTTATTATTGCTGACGTTCTCGGGCGTCATGATCTTCGCCGCACAGCAAACGCTGACACTAGCGGCGGCAGAAGGCGCGCGCGCCGCCTTGCATTACGGAACAACCGCCCAGCGCGCGACCAGTGCCTGCAATGCGGCGCAAGCGTCCATGCAATGGCTACTGACTTTTTCGGGTGACGCGACAAACTGCGCGACCCCTTCGGCACCAAGCACCACGTCCTATTCGGCGATCGCTGTTTCCACGCCTAGCGCCTGCCCCAGCACGCCGGCGATGGAGTGCGTGACGGTAGTCGCTTCCTATAACTACAACGCGCACCCGTTCTTTCCGGGCACCGAGGCCATTTATGGCTGGGTGATGGGCGCAGTAATGCGCAGCTCTGCAACCGTTCAACTCGACCTTACTGGCGATTGAGGGCGCGAGCCCAGCGACCCGGAGACATCACTGATGCAGAAAATAACTCGAATCGTGGCGCTCTTACTGGTCGTATTCGCCTTCGCGCTGGCGGTCGTGGCGTTTGGACTGGGACGTCACAATGCGCAACAGACAGCGGCTTCGGCCACAAGCCATGCGGCTTCACCGACAATGCCCAACACAAATCAGGCGTCGGGGACACCCGTGGTGGTCGCCGCAGACGCGTTGGCCGCCGGTCAGATCATTTCCGCATCGTCGTTGCATGTCGTCAACGAGGCTCAGGCGCCACAAGGAAGCTTCGACGATGTGAATGCCATTGCTGGCCACATGCTGCTGGTGAGCGTACCGGCTGGCACACCGATCACTACCACCCTGCTCGCGCACGGCATGGCGATGCAGCTGATGCCGGGTGAGAGAGCACTCGCCGTGCCAGTGGATGAAGTAGCCGGCGTTGGCAATCACGTCGTTCCGGGCGACTACGTGGATGTGTTCTTAAGCCTGAAGAATCCACCAAGTGCAAACACCGGGCCCAATCGCGACCTGAGCCAGACCCGCCTGCTACTTTCGCGCCTTCGCGTATTGGCCTACGGCGACAAGAACCTTCCCATTCCCGAAGCAGCGCCCGGCAAGCCCACTGCAAGCAACGGCGAATCGTCGCAGCCTAAGCCGGATAATACTGAGGCGGCGCGCACCGCCGTGCTTGCGGTGCCGGTCGCCGAAATCGATCAACTGCTGCTTGGCGTGCAGAACGGCAAGCTCACGCTGGCGCTTCGCTATCCGGGCGACACCAACAGACCGGACAACGAGCTATTCCCAACACCTCCTGTCGTGCTTTCACCGCTTGCGTATCTTTCAAACGAACAGCATCCAACGTTGGCATCCCCAGAAAACGATGCGTTTGCCGGTATCGATGGCTCCGGTCTCGCCGGCCAAACTGCAGTGGCACCACGCATCGCTTACCGTCGCCACGTCGAATTGAATCCTGGCCTGGAAATCATCCGCGGAACCCAACGGAATGACGGCGCACAGACCGCCGGGAGCCATTCGCCATGATGCGCCATGCGTATTTGCTACGACTACTCAGTGCCGGTGCATTGATCACTGCGGCAACGTCGTTGATGGCGGCCAGCTCAAATGCTGACGTGCTCCTTCAAACCCACGAACAACGCCCATGGCAGCTTCCCAACGATCTTGAGCGAATCGCCATTGCGGACCCGAGCGTAGCCGACGTGCTCACGCTGAAGACGCACGGCGAAGTGCTATTGGTTGGAAAGCGCGCCGGACAGACGGTATTACTGCTTTGGCATCGTGGGCAGCCTCAACCGCAACGCGTCGTGGTACTGGTGCGTAGCGCCGTGCAGTCGAAGCTTGAAAACAGCGCAACCACACAGGTTGACGAAGAGGACGGAACGGCCCTGCTTCACGGTGAAGCACCAAGCCTGCTTGACCATCAGCAAGCGCTAAGCGCCGCAACGGCCGATGATGTGAAAACCAACGTGGCCGATACCTCCACCATTGACAGTGGTGAAGTGGTGCAAGTCGACGTCAAGGTAGTGGAGTTTGATAAAACCGCGATGAGCCAGATCGGCCTCAACCTGGTCAAGAGCAATGGCAACGGCAGCTTCACTTTCGGAACGTTTGCACCGACATCGCTCAGCTCTGTACAGGTAGGCACGCAGACGGCCAGCAGCAGCAATAGCACTTCACAGATCGGCGGCGTCACCTTTAATGCTACCCAGCCGATTTCTTCGGCCTTCAACCTTATTTTAAATTCCACCACGCACAATCTATTCAGCGATCTAAGCCTTCTACAGAGCGATGGCCTGGCACGCGTGCTCGCTGAACCGACACTTGTCGCGCTGTCCGGGCAGAGCGCGAGCTTTCTCGCCGGCGGTGAACTGCCGATACCCGAGCCGCAAGGACTCGGCACCGTTGCCATCGTGTACAAGCCGTACGGCGTGGGCCTCACTTTAACGCCGACCGTACTCGCAACCGATCGCATCGCCTTGAAAGTGGCTCCGGAAGCGAGTGAGCTCGATTACACCAACGAAGTCGTCATCAGCGGCGTATCGGTCCCTGCCATCACGACGCGACGCGCCGACACCACGGTTGAACTCGGCGATGGCGAAACCTTTGTTATCGGCGGTCTGGTCAGCCAGGACGTTACCAGCCAGATGAACAAGATGCCGCTGCTCGGCGACATTCCGGTCATCGGCGCGTTTTTCCGCGATATGCAGTACAGCAAGCAAGACAAGGAGCTGGTGATCATGGTGACACCGCATCTGGTGCATGCCGTGGCCCGTGGCGTGAAGCTTCCATTGCCCGGCGAACGCGAGGAACAAAAGTCCATGCCCGTCTGGGGCTCCTTCCTGCTCAGTCCTGCCGGCTCCGATCAACTGCCCGGTTTTTCCCGGTAGGGGTGCGTGTCATGCAGACGGCTGCTTCGATCCTTCCTTTCGGCAAGCTGGAGCTCGGCGTGAAGCTGCTGTTCTACTCACCCGACGAACAACGTGCGCATCGCCTTTCCGCGCGACTGCGCAATGTAGCGACCGTGCATTGGCAGGACAGCCGCCATTTTTCGCCAGAACAATGGACACAACTGCAGAACGATCATCGCCTGGTCTTGCTCGACTACGCCTGCGAGACGGCGGATGCCTCAACGTCTCTGGCACGTCGGCTGAGCGCGCTTTCAGCGAATCTGCCGTTGATAGGCGTGGGGTCTACGGCAGCGGATCGCGCTGCCGGAGTGCTCGCCGCGCTGCGTGCGGGCGTGCGCGACTTCATCGACATGGATGCCTCGGACGAGGAGATACACACGCTGCTGAGCCAAGCGCTAAAAAACGCCGAAACACAGCAAACACCACTAACCCCGGCGATACAAAAGCCCGGACAGCTGGTGCTGCTATGGGGTGTCAGGCCCGGCGTCGGCACGAGCACGCTGGCCGCACATCTTGGCGCATTGTCGATGCCAGCGAAGTCTGCCGGAACGATGCCGAGCGACACGATCGCACCGCATACCCTTCTGCTCGATCTTGGCGCTCCACACGGTGACGCGGCGCTGTATGTCGGCGCCAAGGGTGACTTTCACTACGAAGACGCGCTACGTCACGCCACGCGCATCGATGCCACGCTGATCCGCACGGCGATTCCGCACCACAGAAGCGGGCTGGCCGTGATCTCGCAAACTCAGGAACAGACGCTCAACACTGCCGAAACGAGCGCACTGATAGATCGCCTGCTCACCCTTTTCGAGCTAGTGCTGTGCGACTTAGGTGGTCGATCGCTTCAGCAACTATCGCCGCAATTACTAAAGTCCGCCAATGAAATCTGGCTGGTCGCCGATCAAGGCATCGCCTCGATGGTGTCGTTGGACACATGTCTACATCAGCTTGCGCAGCACAACGCGCGCGATCGACGCGTGTCGCTGATCGTCAATCGGCACGACGAAGAGTGTGGCATCAGCGCGAGGCAGATCGCCGAACGGTTCGAGTTGCCTCTGCTGGCCGCTCTTCCCGATCGCAGTCGCGCACTGCGCAGCAGCGCCAATCAGGGGCTCCTACTCCATCAGATGGCGCCGAAAGATGCCTATATCCACGCGCTAACGCCACTGCTCGCGAAATTGCATATCGGCGCAGAAGACCACACCGAGTCGTCTCGTTGGAAAAGGCTGTTTCATCACAAGGGGGATCATCGATGGAAAACGCCATGAAACCTGCAGCCGGCGATCTTTCAGATGTCCTTCGGGATATCGATGCCGCCATCTCCGCCGAACGACGCGAAACGCCTTTCGAGCAAACCCAACAGTTCTATGACGTGCTGGCGGGCGCGCATGAGTTCCTGCTCAACCGCATCGAAGACCAGCACCTGGACATCACGCCCTGGTCGCTGGATACCACCACCAAATACGTGGAGATCGAAACTGCAACCTTCATCCATGAATGGCACATTCCCATCAATGAGATGGAGATGCGCAAGATTTCTGACGCATTGGTCAAGGAGCTGACTGGTTTCGGTCCGCTCGATGACCTGCTGCACGACCCGGAAGTCGAGGACATCCTGGTCAACGGCTATAAGGATGTGTACGTGTCACGCCGGGGCGTGTTGGAACGCGACCAGGCACGCTTCACGGATGACCGGCATCTACTGCGCATCGTGCGTCGATTTTTGGTGCCGCTGGGGCGTCGGCTCGACGAATCCAACCCCATGGTCGATGCACGCTTGCCGGACGGCGGCCGCCTAAATGCCATTATCGAACCGCTGTCCGTATCGGGCCCTAGCGTTTCCATCCGCAAGTTCCGCAAAGACCCGTTCACACCGGACGATCTGCTAACGCGAAATATGTTCGACCGCCCAATTCATGCGCTGCTGCGTGCAGCGGTGATGGGACGCTGCAACATCGTGATCTCCGGTGGCACCAGTTCAGGAAAGACGTCGCTGCTCAACGCATTGGCGAGCTTTATTCCATTTACCGAGCGTGTCATTACGGTGGAAGACACCGCTGAGCTATCGCTCAACCATCCGCATGTCGTACGGCTGGAGAGCCGGCTTGGCGGGTTCGAGGGCGATGGAGCGGTCACCATTCGCGACTTGGTGCGCAACAGCCTGCGTATGCGGCCGGATCGCATCGTGGTGGGCGAAGTTCGCGGCTCCGAAGTATTGGAAATGCTGCAAGCGATGAATACCGGCCACGACGGCTCCATGTCCACCATCCACGCCAACTCGCCGCGCGATGTTTTGTATCGCCTGGAAATGCTTTGCGGCTTCGCCGGCTTCCAGGGCAATGAAGGCAGCTTGCGCCGGCAGATCGCCAGCGCCATCGATTTCATCATCCAGATTACGCGCCTGGGCAATGGGCGCCGCGTCATCGCATCGATCACGGAAGTGATCGGAACCGGCGACGACGTGATCACTACGCAAGAAATGTATCACCACGAGTCGGTGATCGATCTTGAAGGCGTGGAGCACGATCGCTGGCCGGGACTTGGTTTTCAACCGCATACGCCTAAGCTGGAACCCTATCGGCGCTTTCTGCGCGAAGCCGGGGGCATGCCATGATCCAGGGGCTTGCCATCATGAGCATCGTCCTGTTGATGCTTGCCGGCGCCGTGGAGCTGTGGTGGGGTACCGAAGCGCGTCGACAATCGCGCAGGAGTCTGGCGCATATCGAGCAAAGCCTTGCTACCGTCACTGAAACGCATCGCCCTGCTCCAACTGCGACGACGATGCCATCACCCGACAAAGGCGAGCTTCGAACAGATGCTTTGTTCCTGCGTGCAGGACTAGCCACAGGCTGGCGCATGCCGATGCTTCTCGGCGTAATTGGCGTGGCCATCGCGCTTGTGGGCTGGTGGCGCATTGGTAGTGTTTGGATAGTGCCACTGCTAATGGGACTGTATGTGGCAGGCGTGTTGCTGTGGCTACGCGCACGCACCGAAAAACTGCAGCAGCAATTTGTCCGGCAGCTGCCTGATTTCCTCGACGGTCTGGTTCGCATGTCGCATATCGGCAATAGTTTGCCGATGGCATTCCAGGCGACGACTGCCACCGTGCAAATGCCGTTACGCGCAGTGCTCGACCACGCCATGCAATCGGTGCGAGCGGGGCTCGATCTGGACCGCGCACTGCAGACAGCAGCGCGTCCTTATCGAATGGAAGAGCTGGAATTGCTGCACGTGATATTGGGCACGGGCATGCGCATGGGCGGCCGCGCCGATCAGATATTGCAGCGCATGAGCGACTTCATGCGCGATCTCAGCCAGGCACGCCAGGAATTGAAGGCTATTACTGCCGAGACGCGCCTTTCCGCATGGGTAATCGGCTTGCTGCCGCTCGCTGTTGCGACCTTCATGACACTTACGAACCCCGCCTTCTTCATGCCGATGTTCACGCAGCCGCTAGGGCACAAGGTGTTACTGATGGCGCTTGGACTGGAGCTGTTGGGTGGCGGCTTGCTTTATCGCCTGGCGAAATCGCTATGAGCGCGCCCATTCTTCTAGCGCTTTCTGCGGTTTCTCTGCTGCTGGGTCTGGCGCTGATCGGCGCAATCTTGCTGCAACGTTCGCGTCAAGAAGAACAAGTGGCGCAAGCCATTGATCGCGCCCTAAAACAGCAAGCTGCGACACCTGCTGTCGAGGCGGAAACAGGCACGGAGCGTCGCTGGTGGCAACGCGGCCTGCAGGCGCTTGAAGCGCTGGGACGACGCTTCGAAAGCGGCCGCATCGGTCGCCTTCTGCTGACGTCCGAAGACCGCTTGCTGCTCGATCAGGCCAATCGAAATACATCAGCGGGGCGTGCCATCTATCTCGGCTTGCGGCTGGCACTCGCGATCGCGCTGCCGCTGGTATTGCTGCTCTGGTTGCCATCGGGTGGTCCACGGCTTGTGCCCGCTCTGCTCGCTGCCTTCGCGTGCGGGCTGTTGCTGCCGAAGTTCATCCTCAATGCTTGGGCCAGCAATCTTCGCAAACGCGTTGATAACGAACTACCGCTACTGATCGACTTGCTTCGCCTGCTGCAAGGTATCGGCGTCAGCATGGACCAGAGCCTGCAGATCATCGACGAACGCTTTCGCGTAGTGCTGCCACTGCTCGGGCGCGAAATCCACGATGCCAACGTTGCTTACGCACACGGACGACAGCGCGCGCAATCGCTACGGCGTCTGGCCGACTCATTCGACAATCACAATCTGCAAAACCTGGTGCAGATCATCATTCAGGTGCATGCGCATGGCGGCGCAGTGCAAGAGCCGCTGCGGCAGTTTGCCGAGCGGCTTCGTGAGCAGCGCAAGATGACTATGAAGGAACGCACCGGCAAGCTGTCTGTGAAGATGACCTTGGTGATGATGCTTACCCTGCTTCCGGCCCTGATGCTAGTGCTGGCCGGCCCAGCCGTGATTTCACTCGCTAGCACCCTGGCCAAGTTGAGAGGACATTGAACATGCGCCCCGTGACATACCGCATCGGAATCGTGTTCATGGCCTTCGGCGGCATGTCGCTAGGCGGCTGCGCTGCATTTCACAACGGTTATCCCAATCGCGCGACCGCACCAAATCTGGCCGAGCCATCCAAACCGGCGACCGACAACAAAGGCATGTACCTTGATCTGATCCGTCAGATGCAACAGCAAGGCGCGTACTACGCATCGCTGGCGCATATCGATGCCTTCCGCCTGCGCTACGGCAACCCGCCAGAGTTGCAGCGCTTGCAGGCAGAAGCTTTGCGCGAAACAGGCCAGAACGATGCCGCGAGCAAGGTTTACCAAGGCATGCTGCACAACGAGGAGGCCGGCCCCGCATGGCACGGTCTAGGCTTGATCGCGGCAAGTGACAAACGCTATAGCGAAGCGGAAAAGGATCTTCTGCAAGCCACGCATATCGAGCCCGTCAATGTTACCTACTTAAACGACCTCGGCTACGCTGGGCTCGCCGCCGGCGACGTTGCATCTGCTCACGAACCGCTCGCCGAAGCTGCGGAACTTGAGCCGACGAACGCCAAGGTTATCTCCAACCTTGCCTTGTGGGCATCGCTGCGTGGCGACGACTCGCAAGCCGAGGCCATCATGCAGCGCGCCAATCTTCCGGCGGCAACGAGAGAAGTCGTGCGCAAAATGGCTCTGCAGTTGCGCACGCAGGCTAGATTCGATGCTGAAGCAGATCCAATCCCGCCATCTGCAAACGATAAGGCCGCACTGGCTACGCCAGCCCAAGGCATTCCTTCGTCGCTGCTCGATCATTTCAGCAGCGCCTCATCCAGCGAGGCTCATCCATGAACATGCGCAACGCTATCGGCCTAGTCGCGTGGCTTGCCGTATCGGGCAGTGCCGTCGCCCAGCAAGCACCAAGCGGCCAAACACCGCCTACGGCAACACCACCCACCGCGGACAAACCATTTTATCCGGCTGATGTTGGCGACACCACGCGCTACGTGCTGCAACTTCAAGCAAGCGGCGCACAGGCGGGCAAGCCTCTACCGATGCTGGGTGACGAAGCCACGGCAAGCTATCGCCGCTACCTGAAGAGCTTCGAACATCCCATTCCCGAGTTCTACGAAACCACACTAAGCAAGACCGACGAGGGTGGACGATAAGCAGCCATGTCGATGCTAGGCGCCAGCCCGCGGACAGGCGTTAGCCACGGCCGACGACAGTCAGGTTCGATGGCTATCAATATGATGCTGATGCTGATCGGCTTGGTCGGCATGCTTGGACTTATCGAAATCGGCTACCTGTATTGGGCCAAGCGCGACACACAGAAGGTGGCGGACCTTTCATCATTGGCTGGCGCGCAACAATTGCAAGACTGCAATGCGGCCAATACCGACAATACGGCGGCGCGCGGGAATGCAGGCACGGAGAACGGTTTTGGCGGAACGCTGACCATTACCTGCGGCACCTGGGATCCCGTCGCCAATGCCGGGATCGTGGATCATTTCTCTACTTCCGCAAGCAGTACGGCACCAAACGCAGTCAAGGTTGTTGCAGCACGGCCGGTGACACCTTTCTTCGCATTTACCAGTTCGTTGCCGGGTGTAAATACGGAGGCAGTCGCCACACAAGTTAGCCCCGCAGCCGCTTTTTCAATCGGCTCAACCTTGGTGGGCGTAAATGGCGCCGCCACGTTGCAGCAGTTCCTGCAGAGCATAGGGATCAATCTCAATGGTACGTCGCTAGTGGGATACCAGGGGCTAGCCAACGTCACGATCACGCCGGCCGGCCTGTTACAGCAGCTCGGCATCACCGTGCCTACCAATATCACCGTTGGCGGATTGAACACATTGCTAGCCGCGCAAACGAATACGCATGCGCTGATCGACGTATTGAATGCCATCGTCACCGTCGGTGGCCAACAGCAACTGACCAGCGCCAATGTGAGCCTACTCAATGCGATTAATGCAGCCGTGGGTAATATTCCGTTGAACGTTACGCTGGGTTCGACTGGAAGCACTCCTACTGGACTGTTTGCTCAGATCATTGGGCCAGACGGCACAGCGCAGTCCGCACTGAACACGCAGGTCAACGCGCTGCAGCTGTTGAATGCGGCAATCGGCGTGGCGACGAACGGGCATGCCATCTATGGCTCGCCGATCAATATCACCACACCGCTGGGTATCAACGTCACCGCGTCGACGAGTGTGATCGAGCCGCCATCTGTTGGTATCGGCGGCGTCGGTACCACGGCATACACGGCTCAGATTCGCACTTTTATCGATATCGCCACGCCCACCAACGGCACATCGCTACTCGGCGGCCTTATTTATCTTTCCGTCAACTTGCCGATTGCGGTCGACCTGGTGAACGCCCAGGCCACGTTAACCAGCCTTTGCAACACCACGAATAGCGCCGGTCAGCCGCAAGCCACTGTCGCCGTCAACGCATCCGTGTTGAAGATGTGCGTTGGAAACATCACGCAGGCCGGCGCTTTTTCCACAGCGTTGGGTTGCGACAGTATTCCGGGAGCGAGTACACCGCAGCAGCTGTTCAAGGTATCGCTTGGCACAACCAATTTGGCCAGCCTGAATACGTCCATCGTCACGAATGCCTTACCGGCTAGTGGCAGCGGAACGCTTGCAGCAGGTCAAACCGCGATTATTCCGCAGACCAATTCGCTCGCCATCGGCACCAGCGTCAACAATCTAGTCACCGCCCTCACCGCCGCCCTATTGACTAACTCCGCGACACAACCACCCGCTAGCTCATCGCAGACCGCCACGCAGATCGCGACGGATCTCTGGAACAACACCACTACCACCAACTCCAATCTGCAGCGCGCTCAACAGGCGTTGAACGAAGTGCAGACGGCATCCCAAGGCTTTCAAGGGCTGCTCGGCAATGTTACGTCCAGTGTGACCGATCTTCTGGGCAACACCGTGGAGCTAAATGTGCCGGGCCTACTCACCGATGTCGGTAGTTTGCTTAGCGGCGTGAATGGGGCACTTTCAGGGATACTCAATGAAGCCGGCTGTGCGCTTGGAGGCACCAATCAGTGCATCGCGCTAATCAGCAGCGCAATCTCTGGCGGTGGCACCGGCGCCAACTCGAATGCCTTCGTCGGTCTACTCAGTTTCCTGCTGCAAGCACTGCAGACGCCGCTCAATGACCTCGGCTCAAGCGTGCTCAGCCCGATCCTGACCAATACGCTGGGGCTAGATATCGGTCAGAACACCGTGAACATGCAGTCGCTCGAATGCCATCGCGTACAACTGGTTTATTGACGGGCCACCGCCCACTGACAAATACGACTATCAAGGGAACCCAAGATGAGTGCAGTGATTCGCAGTGCCAACAAGTCTCATCGTCTGTTATTGATATTCGTGACGGCGTTGGGCTGCGCCACAGCGTGGGCTGGTGACAATCCCGCGCCTGCTAGCAGCGTTCCTACCAGTCAAACGCCAAGCGGCATCCTGGATGATTTTCACCAGTTGATCAGCAACCACCAACTGACCGAAATGCGTACGACCTATAACGGCAGCTACGGCGCCAGCCTGCTGTTCCAGCCTGACAAGCTCAACTACTACGTCGCGCTCTTTCACGGCAAGGATTTCTGGCGCGTCATCCGCACCGATGACTACGATGGCGCGGAAAATATCTATCACACCTTCGTGACGCAGACGGAGCAATTGGCCAAGGTCGATCTCGATACTCTTCGCCTGCAGGCAACCAAGCAATACACCGATCACCTGGTCGCGATGAATCAGCAACGTTTGCAGAACCTGGAAAAGGATGCCGAATACCAACGCCAACAGGCCCAGCAAGTGGCAATACAACAGCAGCAGGCCACGCAGCAAAGTTCATCGCTTACCGCCGACCTGCGCGCATCCAACAGCGAACTGGACACGGTCAGAGAACGCATCCGTGCATTGGAGATGCAACAATCCAACCCTTCGCTGACCCTGCCACCTGCGGAACAAAAACTTGCCGCACCTGCCCCGGGGGAATCTACGCCACCTTCCACCGGCCCTCAGACAGCTTCCAGTTCGCCGTAATTGCCGACCGCGTATCGACCGAGTAGCCGACGTAAAAGCTTACGCTCCCCTCGCCTGCGATTGACGTATGAAATAGAGCCTTACGCCCGAGCGATGCCATCGCTGACAATAATCTGACGATGTCATTTCATTGTCATCAAAAGTGCGCACAGCCCCTCAAAGATTATGGGTTGCGATAACCCAGGGGACAGCCACTTCATGAAGCAGAAAGCGCTCACTGCCGTCATTCTCATTGCGTTGTTTGACTATGGCCAAGCGGCCGCCAAGAACCCGACACCCACCGCAGCCAGTTTCACGATAACTACAGGCACGAATACCACGGCGCAAACGTTGGCCACCGGTGACACGGGGACCATCGATAGCGGTGCGTCGCTAATCGTAGCGACCAGCGGAAGCAATGCCATTACCGTTACCGGCAATGCCACCATCGTTAACAGCGGCATCCTGGAGCAAACCGCTACTGGCTCAAATGCAGCGCGCGACATTCGCGACAATACCGGTGGCCTTACGCTCACCGTGACCAATAATGCAGGCGCTTTGATGCAGACGGCTGACGATGACGTCATCCAGATGAACAAGTCGAACAGCAATGTCACGTTCAATAATTACGGCACGCTCAATTCACTCAACCAGTCGGCTGGCGGCGCACAGGCCATCGATTTCAACGCCATCACGTCCGGCACAAACATCGTCAACAACTATGCCGGCGGCATCATCGAAGCGAACGAGGCTGACGCTGCGCGTCCGGGGATCAACGGTCAGGTCTACAACAACGGCCTTATCCTGGCGACCAACAATCCCGGCAGCACGGATAGCAGCGATGGCGTCGATGCGCAAAGCAATACGGGAATCAGCGTCGTCAACGACACCAGCGGCAAGATCGAAGGTGCGCGTCATGGCATTACGGGTGGCAATACCGACGTCACCACCAATGGCGCCTACACCATGTCGGTCACCAATAATGCGGGTGGCGTGATTCAGGGTGACGATGGCTCGGGTATGAACATCGATGGCTTCAACGGCAATGAGCTCGTGACGGTCGTCAACCACGGTACGATTATCGGTAACGGCGTGACCCGCGATGGCGATGGTGTCGACGTCGACGGACTGGTCAATATTACCAACACCGGCACGATCGAATCGCTGCACGCCTACGACGACAATAGCGAAGGCATCACGGTCGGCGGCGGTACCATCGTAAACTCCGGCACGATCCTCGGCCTCAACTCCGCCACCAATGCCGACGGCACCGCCAACACCGGCATCGGTCGCGGCATTACGCTCGCCGGCATCGACAAAGATCCGACTACCGATCTGCCGATTCCGATCGAGGGCATCTACGGCAATACCAGCGTGACCAACAGTGGGCTGATTCGCGGCCAAAGCGATTCGGCGATCGCCGTCACGGGCGCGGCGAATGCGTATACGGTGACCATCACCAATCTTGCCGGTGGCACGCTTGAAGGCGGCGGCAGCACCGCGGCGGCGGTTTACACCGGCGGCAACAACGCCACGGTGATCAATTACGGCACGATCACTGCCGACAGCAGCAATCTTGCCGTTGACCTCGGCAGCGGCAACAGCAGCTTGCAGATTCTCGGTGGCACGGCGCAGATCAACGGCAATATTTCGGGTGGTACGGGTACCAGCACCCTCACTATCACGCCTGGCACCGGCAACAGCTTCAGCTACAGCTGTGCGATTTCCAATTTCGCAAGCGTGATGATTGGCGCAGGCACGACCACCTTGAACGGCGCCAGCAGTTATAGCGGCACGACCACGCTGGATGGCGGCAATCTTGTACTGGGCAACAATGCGGCACTCGGCACCGGAACACTGGTGACGACAGGCGCGGCGGTGACGTACGCCAATGATCTCAGCATCAGCAATCCGATCAGTGTGCAAGGCAATACGACCCTGGAAGTCGATAGCGGCAACACTGCAACCCAAGTTGGCAATGTGACGGAAACCGGTGGCAGCTACACGCTCACCAAGACCGGCGGTGGCACACTGGTGCTCGATGGCAACAATGCTTTCGGTGGTGCCACCACCGTGCAGAGCGGCACCCTTGAGGTGGGCGACAGCACTACTCCTTCGGCAACGCTCGACGGCAATGTCACCGTCGCCACAGCGGGCACCCTACGCGGACACGGCACGATTGACGGCAACGTGGTGAACAACGGCACCGTGTGGCCTGGCGGATCGATCGGCACGCTGACGATCCAGGGCAACTACACGCAGGCCGCGAGCGGTACGCTCAACATTGATGCAACGCCCAGTGGTCAATCTGATCTACTCGCAGTCAGCGGCAAGGCAACCATCCAAGGCGGTAGCACCTTGGTATTGGCACAGGCCGGCACCTGGACTCCCCGCACAAACTACATCATTCTCACTGCAGGCCAGGGCGTTACAGGTCAATTTGCATCGGCGACCTCGAGTCTTACCTTCCTGACTCCTGTACTCACTTATGGCAGCAACAACGTCACCTTGTCGCTGGAGCGCAACGACATCAGCTTCGTCAGCGTTGCAGCGACTCCAAATCAACAGGCCACCGCCAACGCTGTCGAAGCGCTCGGCTGGAACAGCTCTGTCTATAACGCCTTGGTGCAGACCGACGCGCTGACGGCGCAGCATGCTTTTGACCTGCTCTCGGGCCAGATCTATGCCAGCACTCGCACTGCGCTGATCGACGATAGCCGTTACATCCGCGACGCCATTAACAATCACCTCCTCGGCCTGAGCAACGGCGCTAACGGACTGAGCGCTGCCACCGATGGTGGCGTGACCGCCTGGACTTCCGGATGGGGGCATTGGGGCGCAAACGATAGCAATGGCGATGCCGCACGCCTGCAAGCAGATGGCAGCGGATTGCTGGTTGGTGCTGATCTGCCCCTGGGCATTGCTCGTCTCGGTGCAGTGATTGGCTCAAGTCAGAACAGTGCACGCGTCGACGCACTCGATTCGTCCTCGCATACCACCGGCACGCACTTCGGCATCTACGGCAGCGTGCATGCGGGTGCATTCCAATTGCTAGGCGGCGCAGCCTATGCGTGGCAAAGCGTGAATACCAATCGCGATGTCGCGTTCGGCAATTTTTCGAGCAGCAACGGAAGTCACTACGACGCCGACACTGCTCAGGCTTATGTCGATGGCAGCTACGCTTTCACCATCGGCCGTAACTCCATCGCGCCCTACCTAAATGTTGCACGTGTGCAACTGCATACAGACGCAGCGTCAGAAAACAGCGGTGCCGCCGCGCTCAACATCAACGCAAACACCAGCTCCTCGACCGATGCGGCGCTAGGTGTTCGTGGCGTGTTTGCGCTCGATGCCCGCGGCGATATCAACGCGCATGCTGGCGTGGCCTGGCAGCAAGCATGGGGCGCGACGGCATCCGCTAGCACCCTGCAATTCCAAAGCGGCGGCGATGCCTTCCAAGTCGCAGGCGTGCCGTTGGCGCATCATGCCGGCGTGGTGGATGGCGGTGTGAGTTTCGCGTTGGCACCGTCGTTTTCCGCCGACGTCAGTTACAACGGCCAATTCGCCAGCCACGCCAAGGACCAGTCGGCCCGCATGAGCTTCACGTGGACGTTCTAAGCTAAAACGTGGCGCTCCCGGTAGGGGCTGTAAGCCCTCGGGAGCGCCAAATCCATCCATTCGCGGCGCGTGCGGCAGCAACCTTGGCGCGATGTACAACGTAGCGGAGTGTTGGAATAGCTTACCTGGCTTTTTTAGGCAGGGATTTCATCAGCGTTTTGACCCGCTGCACATCCTCGGGCGTCGCCGGATGGTAGATCACCATGCTGAGATCGGGCCTGCCATCGACAGCGAACGCCGAATATTCCAATGCGATCACACCCACAAGCGGATGCTTCAGCGATTTGATGCCTTCGCCATGCTCGCGCACGTCATGGTCGCGCCATATCGCTTCGAATTCGGGGCTGATTCGACTCAACTCATCGACAAGCGTTTCCACTTCTTTGGATGCTCCGGCGCGCGCTACATCCGCACGAAATGCGCCTACCGCGAAGCGTGCAACGCTTTCCCAATCCGTCTGCCTCGCCCGAACCTGAGGATCGCAGAAGATTCTGCGCAGAATGTTGCGATGCTCGGGTGCAAGTTCTCTACCGTCGCCTAATACTGCCGCCGCTGCGCGATTCCATCCAACGATGTCCCACGTGAAGGTCTTCACCAAGGCAGGGCTGTACTCCAGCGCGTCGAGTATGCGCTGCAATCGTGGCGTGACACCTTCGACTGCGCGATAACGAACTTCAGGCGGACGCCCCAGAGCGAGCAGGAAGATATGCTCGCGCTCGATTTCCGTCAGCATCAAGGCGTGTGCGATGCGATCGAGCACGTTGGCCGAAGGCGCACCACCACGCCCTTGCTCAAGCCACGTGTACCAGGTTGGACTGACATTCGCGCGCTGCGCCACTTCTTCGCGCCGCAGCCCTGGCGTACGTCTGCGTGTCGCGGCAAAGCCCAATGCTGCCGGATCGAGTTTCGTGCGCCGATCCCTGAGATAGATTCCCAGCAAGTTTTCGTTTGCGACAGGCATTACGTATCCTGTTAGTCGTTATACCCGTATAAAGCCACTACTTTACCCCGATAGATTATGCGCCGAGAGTAGCCCTTGGTCCAATAAAAAGGGTTTCACTATGCGTGTCTTTGTCACCGGTGCAAGTGGATTCATCGGCTCAGCCGTTGTCGATGAATTGATCGCCGCAGGGCACAAGGTACTCGGCCTCGCGCGGTCGGATGCGGCTACCGCATCGCTTGTCGCGGCAGGCGCGGATGTGCATCGCGGCTCACTGGAAGATCTCGATAGCTTGCGCAGCGGAGCCGCCGCTGCGGATGCCGTGATACACACCGCATTCATTCATGACTTCTCGAAATTCCAAGCTAACTGCGAAACAGACAGGCGTGCCATTGAAGCAATCGGCTCAGTACTCGCTGGTTCTGATCGCCCCTTCATTGTCACCTCCGGTACGGGGATTGCTCGCACACCGGGCCGCCTTACGACCGAGGAAGATGCGCCCGACTCCGAAATTCCGCGCATCGCATCGGAGCAGGCTGCGACGTCCGTGCAAGCGCTGGGTGTGCGCGTTTCAGTAATGCGGCTCCCGCAAGTCCACGATCCGGTTAAACAAGGGCTTATCACTTATCTGATCGATGTGGCGCGCGAGAAAGGTGTCTCGGTATACGTCGGCGACGGGCAGAACCGCTGGCCTGCAGTGCATCGGCTTGATGCGGCTCATCTCTATAGGCTCGTACTTGAGAAAGGTTCCGCAGGGGCCCGATATCACGCGGTCGATGAGGAAGGCGTTCCGCTTCGCGACATTGCCGAAGTCATCGGCAAGCATCTGAACGTGCCTGTCGTCAGCAAGTCTCCCGAAGAAGCGGCCGATCATTTTGGCTGGCTCGCGCACTTCGCTGCATTCGACATTCCCGCGTCGAGTCAGTGGACGCAAGAGCAACTGGGCTGGCGTCCAACAGGGCCTGGACTTATCTCCGATCTCCAACGGCTCAGCTAAGAGAACGTTCCGAGTCTCTGCGATGGAAACGCATTGCAGAGACTCGGCTTCAATTTGCAACGACTCTTTGGACAAATGCCACGTTACCCGAGGCGCTTTACCGTCAAGAACACGAATGAAGCCTTTCCGTTTGCAGACGACGGAAGAAAATCAGGCCTCAAGCTCTTCGATCCCATCGATGCGAGTGGCATAGAACGCGACATGGTTCTTTATCGATGCAACGGAATCGTAAGGATGCTCATAGGTCCAGACAGCGTTCGTTGCGCGCTCGCCACCCGATGGAATGCTGTAATAGCTGGCCTCACCCTTGTACGGGCAATAGCTCGCGTGCTCCGTCCGCTCCAGCAAGCTCATATCGACGTCTTCGCGCGGGATATATTGCACAGCAGGATAATTCGCCTCTTTCAGTACGAGCGCGTTGCGCGTATCCGCGACGACACGGCCAGCGACTTTGACGACGACGCGGCGCGTACTCGGTTCGACGGTGATCGGGTGATCCGGCCCGGGTATTTTGGCGGGCCTGCTGGCGGGAGAAGTTGAGTTCGTCACGGTCGTGCCTCCTCGTGGAATGATGATGGGCAGATACCGCCCCACCTTTTTAAAGATGGGACGAATAGCACCGCGTTCAAGCTCGAGAAATCAGGTCAGTGGGTAGCCCCCTCCTCCGCTGGCTCTCCAAACTAGACCGACTTCACTTCCCCACCATCCATGCGAAGCATGGAGCCAGTCATCCACCGGGCCGCAGGTGACACCAGGAAGGCCATCAGTTCCGCAATCTCCTCGGGTTGGCCATACCGCGAAATGCCCGCATCGCGCGGAAAACGCTCCATGGCTTCGTCGACCGTCATGTTGTGCAAAGGCGCCCAATGTTCGAGATAGGAACGTCGCCGGCCTGTCATCACAGGCCCCGGCAGGACGCTGTTGACCTGCACGCCATCCGTGATACCCCGGTCCGAGAATGCCTTTGCCAACGCAGCGATGGCGGCGTTGATCGTGCCCACTGCGGCATACGGAGCTTTCGGGAAGATCGCCGAGTTGCCTGAAGTAAACACGACGGAACCGTTGGCTTGCTTGAGCGCTGGCCACGCTTCGATCGTCAATCGCCTTGCACCATGTAGCTTCAGTGCCATGCCGGCGTCCCACTGCTCATCCGTCATGTCGAAAAGGTCGATCTGGGGAACGGCTCCCGCGATATTGAGTAGTGCATCGATGCGGCCGAAAGTCGCCAGTGTTTTCTCAACGACGATCTTCGCCGCAGACTGTTCCGCCAGATCGAGATCCACGATAAGCGCTTCGGCACCCTTCGCCTTCACGGCTTCGGCAGTCTCCAACAGATGATCACGATTTCTCGCGACGAGCACGACGGCATTAAAGTCCTTGGCTAAACGAATCGCCGCTGCACGGCCAATACCCTGGCTTGCGCCGGTAACTATTGCTGTTGCGTTGGACATGGCTTTCTCCCGTCGCGAGTTGTCATCGTTCTGTTAGGCCACTAAGAATGTGCGGATGGCGTCGGCAATGTCGTTCGCGTGCGTTTCCAACGCGAAATGCCCGGTGTCGAAGAAACGAACCTGTGCATCGGGTATGTCGCGCCTGAACGCTTCTGCACCTGGTGGCAGGAAGAACGGATCGCCCTTGCCCCATACCGCCAAGAAGCGCGGGTGATGCTGGCGGAAATAAGCCTGAAATGTCGGATAAAGAGCAACGTTGCTCTGATAATCGAGAAACAAATCCAATTGGACGTCGTCGGATCCCTCGCGCGCCAGATAGTAGTTATCGAGCGCGATACCATCGGGTGAAACCAGCGACTCATCGGCGACGCCATGGGTGTACTGCCAACGTGTCGCTTCCGGTTTCAGAAAGCCGCGCAACGCTTCGCGATTTGCATCGGACGGTTTTTCCCAATACGCGCGAATGGGATTCCAACCATCGCTGAGACCTTCCACATAGGCATTGCCGTTTTGCGAAATGATCGCGGTGATGCGCTCCGGATGCTTGGCGGCAATACGAAAGCCGGTTGGCGCGCCATAGTCGAAGACATAGACAGCGAAGCGATCAAACCCAACGACTTCTGTGAAGCGATCGATGGTATTGGCGATGTTGTCGAACGTGTACGTGAATTGGCTTCGGGATGGCATATCCGACTGACCGAACCCAGGGAGATCGGGCGCAATGATATGGAACGAGTCGCTGAGCAGCGGAATGAGATCGCGGAACATATGGCTAGAGGTCGGAAAGCCATGGAGCAGCAGCAACTTTGGTTTACCTGCATTGCCCGCTTCGCGATAAAAAATGGATAGACCATCGACATTGGCGCGGCGATAACGAATGGCAGACATGGTGACTTCTCCTTTGGAAGGGATTGGTATGTAAGGGGGAAATGACTAGAACCGTTTCACGAGAAACACGGCGTACATGCTTTGTTGTGAAAACATGGATCGAAATCCGGTCAACCGTCAGTGTTTCGCACCGCGTCGACAATCACCGCCTCAACGAGCTCAGGCGCGGTAACACTTGGCAGGTGGTCGACGGGATAAGCGCTGATACGCGCCTTCATGCGTTCGGCCATGAAGCGCTGCGTTTTTTCAGGAATCATGTGGTCCTGCTCCGCCAGGAGATACCAGGCAGGCACCTCCTTCCAGAGCGGATGCCCGACCGGGACAGTGATGCATGCCGGCGAAATGGGAAGCTGCGCCGCCGCGAGGGATTTTTGTTCCTGCGGCGTTGCGTGTTGCGCAAACGCCGTAGCAAAGGCGTCGGTCGGCAGCCAGATCAGCCCGTCGCTCCCTGGAGCAAGTTTGGGTGCCTTGTCATCGTGCTCGTTGCGGTAGAACACATCGGCGACCGTCTCGCCCTGATCCGGAGCCAGCGCGGCGATATAGACCAACGCCCGCACTTTGGCACTGTGCGTGGCCGCGATCACTGCGCCGGCGTAAGCGTGACCGACCAGCACCGCGGGGCCGTCCACCTGTTCCAACACGCCGTCGAGGGCGGCCACATCGTCAGCCAGCGACGAGAGCGGCAGGCGGAACGTAACTGCCTTAATGCCTCTAGCCTGGAGTAGAGTAACCACCTTGCTCCAGCTCGACTCATCCGCCCATGCGCCATGGGCCAGCACCACAGTTGCTTTCTCGTTACTCATTTTGGCGACTCCTATGCGGTCAGGACCGAGATCGGAGGCAGTTCGTGGGCTTGAAATTTACGTAACCGCCTCAATGTCATTTGAGAGGTTATTCAAACGAAAGTAACTTGTCAAGTGCTTTCTAAGAGGTTACTTTGGCCACCAGGAGAACCTTATGACGCAGCCGATTCCCGCCCTTTTCCTCGCCGACTCGCTCGGACTGGATTTCCTCAACTCCGTGGCCACCCCGGTGGATACACCCATCGATTGGCTCGAAGACGGAGAAGGACTGCTCAGCTGGCTCCAACAGGCGCGCTTTGTGCCTGACGAAGTGATCAGCTCGATGCGCGTGCGCGCGATTCCGGGAGAGATTGATCGCCTGGCGGCGCAAGCTCGAAGCCTGAGAGAGTGGTTCCGGGCGTTCGTCAAAGAACACAAAGGACACCGGCTGACTGCAGCAGATTTGTCGGAGCTTGAACCGCTCAATCAATTGCTGAAGCGCGATGAAGGATTCGACGAAATCGTTGCCAACGGGAACGATGAATCTGCCGCATTTCGCTTATTGCGATCGCGACGTTGGACGTCGCCAGAAGCATTGCTGCTTCCAATCGCCGAATCGTTGGCGCATTTGGTCTGCGAGGAAGATTTCTCGCACGTCAAAGCATGCGAAGGCCCAACGTGTACGCTGTTGTTCGCAGACCACACGCGTGGACACGCCCGCCGTTGGTGCAGCATGGCCATGTGCGGCAATCGCGCGAAACAAGCCGCGCATCGGCAGCGTCTCAAGTCAACGCGAAGCAACGCGTAATGGCACGTTGACGATAATAACCATACCCCGCGAATACCGTGCTCACATATGGATTGAGCAGTCAGTAGAAAGCCGAACAAGAAAACTGGATCGAGCAAAAAAGTCAGCAATGTCTAGCAAACGTGAAGGCACTCGCCTGCTGACTTAGCTGCGGCTAAATCACCGTCGCTACGCGCGTGTATTGATGTGTCCGCCTGCGTTTCCCCTGCTACATTTCATCTCCCGGTAGGTGGTCTACCAATTCAAGAAGGGGATTTCCATGTCCAGTATCCAGGGGAAAGTAGCTCGCAAAGCCTCACTAGCGATTCTCGTTGCTTTTGGTTTGACAACGTCGGCTTTTGCGCAAACATCAACGCCATCCACGGGCTTAGGTCAGTCGTGGCCAAACGCCACGGATCTCAGCGCGAGTCCGAATTGGCACGTGTACGTGTTTTTTCTGAACGGCATTAAGTACATTCAGGTCAATGATTTGAATGGCACCGTGCATGCCGCAGTCGGCGCTGCCAATGGTTCAACCGTTGTGCTTCCTGTAGGTGTGGATTCGCAAAATGTCACCACATCACCGTCGTCGACGTCATCGTCGTCCACGACACAGACCGTCTATAGCGACGCAACAACGACTGTTACTGCTACGCCTCAGAGCAATGGCACGACGACCTTCGCTGTCGAAAATACGTGCAGCAGCGTGTACACCTGTTCTGCAGGTGGTGGCTGATTCGAGGTGAATTTACTTCACCACCAAGCGTAAAGGTGCGGAGGACTTAAACCTCCGCGCCTCTTTCGCGCTGTCATGCAGTAGCGCGGTGATTCGCGTCCGATCCTTTGATGGGCGCAAGTGCAGATCACCGTCAAATATGCGTACATGGCTACGCATCTCCGACACATCGAACCCACTGGCTCCAAGCTTCGAGGCCAGCCTGCGGCGCTCTTCGGAGACGTCCTCGGGATTGGAGCCGTCTGGCTCGACAATTCCTTCCACGCGAAGCACTACCCAGCGCTTTCCACCCGTGAGACCGCCACGAAGCACGAGTCGAACTCTCGTACAAGACAGTCGTGAGCAAGCATGCACGATGGCCTCGCAGGCCATCCGATAGGTGGCCGTGAGTACAGACGGTTCAAGCTGGCTAAGCCCACGTCCCGTGATGTGGCACGAATAAGCGATGCCCGCTTCGTCGAGTGCGCGTGCAATCGTTTCGTTGAGGGCAGCCGGCAACCCACGTTCACGCCATGCAATGGGGTGGAGGGTTTCAGCTAAACGGTAGACCTGGTTTTGTGCAGACACGGCCTGCTTGTAGAAACCCTGGCTTTCGACATTCGGCAGAATGCGACGCATGTGCTCCAGCACGCGGCTGTGGGTCAAATGCAGGTTCCCGGCGATGAACTCCAACTGCTGCGAGGTTTGCCGCATCCGCCTTTCGCTGAGGTGAAGGGTCTGACGCGCAACGTGCTGAAGTTCCAGCGCCTCACGCCGCTCTTCTTCCTCTTGCAGGAGCTGCGCACTGATACGTGCGCCAAGCGCGAACAGGCACGTGATGGCAACACCAAGGAACAACTGCGTCTCGATCAGCACAGGGTCGGGCGTATCGGGATGAAGTAATGCATTGCATGCGATGACCAACGTGCCACCCAGGACTGCTGCTCGCCACCCGTGTTTGAGTGTGAGCCATGCGACCGGAAGGAACATCGCCATCTCGATAATCTGTTTTTCCTGCGCGCCGGCCCTTAGGCTCATCCAGCACAGAAGCAAGATCATCGGCGCCAGAATGCCCAGCGCATCGGGGATCAGCTTGCTCGACAAGAGCTGAGTCAGCTGCTCCTGTAGGTGACCCGGCTTGTAGTCGTGCCTCGCCATGAGTGCCCACGGCACGATGGATAGCAGGCCCAGGTAATTGCCTACGAAGTAGCCGGCAGCCATCAGGGGAACGGCGGTAAATGTTCCTGACGCCACGTGCACCACGGATATCGCCAGATAGCTGTACCCGGTCCACACCGTTGCAGACAGCAGCACGCACACCAACAGCGTTTTGATGTCTACCGAATGTTTAGTGGGGAAGATCGAGAGCCGACTCTTGCACCACCATACGATAGGCATAGCAAGAATGATCGGCGGCACCATGCGAACAGCGACCCACATGGGCCCGAACATATCGAGGCACGGGTACACCACGTAAGCGTTGGGCAACGCCTCGCCTACGAAGAGCGCAAACCAGTAACGATACGGGACCAGCAACAGGCAGATCAGGCGCAAGCCCGCGTAAAGATGCCAATGGGCATCGGATAAAGGATGCAGCGCGAAGAACGCCAACGCATAGCCCACGCCTATGGCGAGCTGCGTTAGCCCTTCGCTCTTCCACATTCCCTTACCCATTCTCCGTGCCCCTTTTGGCGAGATGAGTTGCCGTTAGATTCTTGCCCGGCCAAATCGTACATATATCGGCCCGTCTCACAAATCTTTTAATTCTTGGCGTGAACTCTATGTATAGCCCCGATCGCAAAATCATGCGACGCGGATTCCAATCCCGTGGCGCCACCAAATATCCGTATCGCTTGTGCTGAAGCATAGACCATGCCAAATACTGCCTGCATAGCAGTCGCCTGACTCCGCTACATCCGTGGCCCGCAGTTTTGGATATCAAATTTCCCCATGGCCGAGCATGGCTGGCACGACAAACTCCGAATCGCCGCTGAAGCTCAACGATGCAACCTGCTTTGTGGCCCTGGCAGGCAAAAGTTACCGGGCGGCTCATCCACAGCTGGGTTTATACCCCTTAACGAATTTGACGGGGGCAAAGCGATTTGAAGGAATGACAAATCGGTCACTCCGCGCCGCGCTTTCTGCAGGAGCCTGCGTCCACATTTGAGATGAGGCTTTTCATTCCATCGGCTCGATTTTCAACGCATACAAATATTGGGAGATCGCCTTGGTGCTCAATCTTGCACGATGCCGATCGTCCGCAGCCACGCGTCAACCAGCTGGGGCCAGCCGGTAATCGGAAACTGCGTTCGGCGGAGGCCGAAAGCATGCCCGCCTTGGGCGTAAAGATGCATCTCCACCGGCACGCCAGCGTCTTTCAGTGCGGCGTAGTAAACCAGCGACTGATGTACACCATCCACATGGTCGTCTTCTGCTTGCGCTAAAAATGTGGGTGGCGTATCGCGGGAGACGCGAACATTGGGATTCAACGTATCGTCATCGGTTGCGAGATGTCCCGGATAAATTGCCACCGCAAAATCAGGACGGCTGCTTTCTTTGTCTGCGGCATCCACCGGCGTATACAAGCGACGCTTGAAATTTGTACTAACTTCCGCCACCAGATATCCACCCGCTGAAAATCCGATCACGCCAATCTTGCGGGGATCGATGTGCCATTGCGCAGCACGAGAACGCACCAACCTCAGCGTTCTCTGAGCATCCTGCAGCGACGGCACCGATGTCGCCAAATTGTGCGGGCGACAATCGCATCGCCAGTTATAGGGCTCGCTCGGCACGCGATACTTCAACAACACGCACGTGATGCCTTTGGATGTCAGCCAGTCGCAGATCTCGGTACCTTCGAGGTCGATGGCCAGGATCTGAAAGCCGCCACCCGGAAAGACAACGACGGCCGCACCCGTATTTTTCCCCTTCGGGGCATAGACCGTCATCGTAGGCTGGGTTACGTTGGTCACCGCGCCATTCGTTTCGGTCTCCGCCCCTGGAACTGGTTGCAAGTCAGGCGCCACTCCTGGCCATATCGCAATTTGCGTGTGTCCGGCGACGGGCTGCCAAACCGTCGTGTTCGCATACGCGCTTGCGCATACAGTCAACAGACAAAAAACAATGGCCCACAGCTTCATAACGCTTCTCCGTTTTGGCCTTCGGCTAACGTTGTGCGATCAAGACGAGAAATCAGATGGAACCCCACTTTCCAATCTTGCATGCCGCATCGGGCCTGCAGCGGCAGCTACCGTGGATTTTTTCGGGCACGCACCATTGCCTCACAGGGCCGATCTTCGATGCCGGCACTGCTGGGAGGTGAGTCAAAACTAGACGAAAATCATCCAGGCAAGTCGCTCCGAACAAAGACCAGGAAGAAAAATGCTCGATCTTTTGAGACAAACGGCGTTGTTTATCCTCACGGCGCTGGCCGAAATCGTGGGCTGCTACTTGCCTTGGCTGGTGTTGAAGCAAGGAAGAACCGGATGGCTTTTTGTACCGGCCGCGATATCGCTCGCACTATTTTCGTGGTTGCTCACACTGCACCCAGCGGCAGCCGGACGAACTTACGCTGCCTACGGCGGCATCTACATTGCGGTCGCATTGTTGTGGTTGCGATTTGTCGATGGCGCGGCGCTGACACGCTGGGATGTTGCCGGTGCGTGCGTAGCGCTCTTGGGCATGGCAATCATCGTCGTGCAACCTCATACATAAGTGTCTGCTGCGGTCCGGCGATCACCACGGACTTACGAACATGCTCTTTGCTAAGCTGATCATCTATCTAGAGGGTATTTGTCATGAAAAAGCGTTTTGCGTTACCCGTTGCCGTTAGTGCGCTGGCTGCACTCCTCTTGGCAGTACCATCCTTTGCTGCACTCAAATCAGGCACCGCGGCTCCCGATTTCACTCTGGAAGCCAGCTTGGCCGGCAAGGATTTCACCTTCTCCCTGAAAGAAGCCCTGAAAAAGGGGCCGGTGGTACTTTACTTCTATCCCTCCGCGTACACCGGCGGCTGCGATCTGGAAGCGCACACCTTTGCGGACAATAAGGACAAGTTCGTTGCAGCTGGCGCCACCATCATTGGTGTGTCGGCCGACAGCATCAAGCGGCTCAACCAGTTTTCATCTGATCCGAGTTATTGCGCAGGAAAATTTCCGGTCGCTTCCGATGCCGACAGCAAGGTCGCAGCCTCTTACGACCTCAAGACAACTGCCGCGCAGTCAGGTGTGAATGATGTGCGCGGCACTGCGATCGATCATGCGTTTATTCAACGGGTGACTTTTGTCATTGCCAGCAACGGACAGATCGTCGCTACGCTTTCCTCCGACGCCGATCACCTTACGCCGGACCAGCACGTGAAAAAATCGCTGTCTATCGTGCAGAACATCCACTCGGGCAAAACACCCTGATTCAACTCGTGCGCTGATGGAAGCATTCCAGCGCATGCAGTGTAGTCGAGGTCGGCATCGCCGACCTCGACCGTAACAACACAGCTCCTTCTCACGTTGCCGCCTGCCCTGCGTTTCGAAGCAGATTCGCGCACCTACTAAAGATCTAGTTGACAAAGGCACAGATCGCGCTAGGATCTACTACATCCATAGTAGATAGGTGGGTGCGATGAAGATCTCCCTTACCGATCGTGAAGCGGACGTCATGCAGGTGCTGTGGGATCACGGCCCCTCGGTCGTTGCCGAAGTGCGCGAGCGATTGAGCGATCCGCTTGCCTATACCACCGTGCTGACCGTGCTACGCACGTTGGAAGCCAAAGGCTACGTAGGGCACGACGAAGAGGGCCGCGGGCATCGCTACTTCGCAAGCGTGAAGCAACAAGCGGCACGCAAGAACGCCCTGCAGCACTTGACCGACAAACTATTCAAAGGCTCGGCAGAACTGCTGTTTTCGCACCTCGTTTCCGATCAGAAATTGAGCCCGGAACAGATCAAGCGCATGCGCCAACTGTTAGCCGATCACTCCGACAAGGAGAAGCCGTGATGCTGGCCATGATCGTTTATGTACTGATTGTCGGCGTACTGCTTAGTGCAGCAGCGCTGATAGCCGAATACGCAGCAAAACAGCGCGGAACCTCGAGACGATGGATATGGATGACCACGATCATCGCTTCGTTGCTGCTGCCGTTGATCATTCCCAACGTCACCATCCAGGTTCCCGATCTGATCAAACCGGCGAATACTGAAAAATCGTTCGCGTTGCGTGACGTGACATCGGTGCACGTGCCAATGGCGTTCCTCGATCTTGGCATGCCAAATAGTGATGCGCAGCCTCGTCAGGTCGACGCGATGTTTCATCGCATTTGGCTGGCCATCTCACTGGTGGTGCTGGCGGGACTGGTATTCAGCGGCTGCCTGCTCTATTGGCGCAAGCGTCTTTGGGTAACAGGGATTTTCAGTGGGGCGTCGGTGTTGATCGCACCGGATGTAGGGCCCGCCGTCGTCGGTTTGTTGCGCCCGCGTATCGTCATTCCGGCGTGGCTGCTGCAGGAGTCGGCCGCCCGGCAGCAGTCCGTGCTCGCCCACGAGCAATCCCATCTGGATGCGGGCGACCCGCAGATGCTCACCATCGCGCTATGCCTGCTAGTTGCGATGCCCTGGAACTTGCCGTTGTGGTGGCAATTCCATCGGCTGCGCCGCGCCATCGAGGTGGATTGCGACGCGCGCGTCTTGCGCAGCGGCCGCGATGTGGCGGAGTACTGCGAAACGCTGATTCAAGTGGGGCAGAACCAATCCAGTTATATCGGTGCTGTGGCTGCCATGTCGGAGTCCGGATCGTTTCTTGAGCAGAGGATCAAAATCATGTTGCTGAAACCAAGGAAATGGGCGCGCCTGTCCGCGCTGGCAATGATCGGTGCGTCGGTGGGGATGGCGGCATTCGCCGCACAAGTAACGCCGCCGGATGCTGCAGACACCTCGGCAGAGCACGAGGTGAATGTAAGCCCCGCCGTGCTTGCCGGCTATGTGGGTTTCTACAGATTCGGGCCGAATTCGGTGATGACGGTGAAGTTGGATGGATCGCAGCTTTCTTTGCAGCTCACCGGGCAGCGGTTCCTTCCGATTTATCCGAGCAGCAACACCGAGTTCTTCGCAAAGATGGTCAAGGTGCATCTGAATTTTGTGGTGGATGCGCGAGGCCAAACCACCACGATGGAGTTCTATCAGAATGGCCATCACATCAGCGCTGCACGTATTGATGCGGCAGCGGCACAGACTATCGAGAACGCGCTCGCTGCACGAGTGAGTGCTCAGCAACCCTATCCTGATAGCGAACAGGTTTTGCAGATCGTGCTTAGTGAAAATCCCGACGCACCACGGCTAAGTCCGGAGTTGGCGAAGGCCATCCGTGAGCAGAAGCCGATGGCCGAATCCTTTCTAGGCAAGCTTGGCCCGGTGACATCGCATGAGTTCATTGGAGTCACTCCCCAAGGATGGGACAAATATCTGGTTCGCCACGAGAACGGCACGGAGGAAGTGGGCTTTGTGCTCGACGCCAACGGCACCATCTACGGTGCTTTCCGTCGACCGTAAGCCTGCAAGTTCATCTTGATGTTCTTGTCTACCTACGAGGAATCGCTCCTGCATGCCGCAGAGCGATTCCTCGGCGGCATAGCATCATTTCGACTACCCCACGGGGCCCGGCATCTTTCTGAAGATGCTTCGTCGAAAGCAGCCATTGCCCCATCCCAACCTCATCAGCCTTGAGTTTTAGATGGCCATGATGCCCATCTGCCCCTTAGCTTCTCGGGCAACTCAAAAACCTACGTCAGAACGCCAACCTGCGCTATTGTTTGAGACAGACCCGCGTGGCGTGCTCGGGAAGCACGAGGCTGACAGAGAGACATGAGGCGTTGAAAGCATGGTCGGGTGACATGACGGGCGGATCTTTGCGGACTCGACGCCGTTGGCGTGGAGTGTGCGCAATCCTCGCGTGGATCGTCATGCTGGGCCTGACAACTCATGCTCATGGCCAAGCCCTAAGCCTCGCCTCCTTCACTCAATCCCAGGGGCTTGGCAGTCTTGAAGACAATTGCCTGCTGCAAGACCGTCAAGGCTTTGTGTATACCTGCACCGAGAACGGACTCTTCCGCTTCGACGGTCGCATGTTCCAGCGCATCGGTGCAGCGAACGGGCTGCGCAGCAGTTTTATCGCGGCCATGCACCAGGATGCCGCGGGTCGGCTGTGGGTGGGCACGCGCACTGAACTTTATGTAGGCGATAGTCAACGCTTCGCGCCGTTCGGCGAAAAAACACCCCCGCTGCCGATCGATCCGGGCGCGACGCTCACCGATCTGGATGGCCGTATCTACGCGGTAAGCCAGCATCATCTGTGGGTGATCGAAACCGCGGGTGCGGCATGGCATGCACGCCCACGTTTCGACGCCGCGGCTCTGCGCGCGACGCCGGAGCTAGCGGATATTGCAAGCGTCTTCGCCGATGGGCATGCGCTATGGTTCGGCTGCGGCAAATCATTGTGCCAGCTGACCGGCGAGCAGTTGCATATATGGGGCGCGAACGAGGGCATTCCCGCAGACACCTGGACGTCCTATCTCCGCGCCCGCGATGGCACGCTCTGGGTCCGTAGTCCGCGTTACATCCGCGCCTTGTCTCCCGGCACCGCGGTGTTCACGAGCCACGACCTGCCGGGCGCGCATGTAGTCACGGCGTATCTGGACATCATTGAAGACGATCAGGGGCGCGTACTCACTCGCGCCGATGATGGGCTGGCACGCTGGGATGGCCACAGCTGGCATATTTTCGACGCGGGTAACGGACTACCCAACATCGGTATCGACGCGCTGCTGTACGACCGCAGCCATGTGCTATGGATCGGCACTTACGGCCACGGCGTATTGCAGTGGCGTGGCTACGGTCAGTTCCAGAGCTGGCAGATCGCGCAAGGCTTGGACAGCAGCCCGAGCTGGGCAATTTCACGCTCCAGCGACGGCACATTGTGGGTTGGTGATGAGCTAGGCGGCAGCGTGCTTGCGCCTGGTGCCACGCGACTCATGCCGTGGCCATTGAAGGCGCCGCCGCTTGCGCAGGAAACCACGGCACTCCAGCCGCTCCCCGGCGGCGACATGCTGACGACTTATTACTCGGGAGAGCTGGTGCGTTACCGCGCATCCTCGGGTACTACCGAGGTAGTGGCGCATTCGCCCGCCTATATCCACAACATGCTGGTGGACAGTCATGGGCTGACATGGCTCTGTACCGAGCGCGGGGTCTATGTCTACGACGGCCACACGCTGCAGCGCGCCGGTAGCGGTGTGATCCCCGACAACGTATTCAGCGATGCAAAAGAAGACACGCAAGGTCGTCTGTGGTTCAGCAGTGAGGCGGGCCTGTTTCGTCTCGATCACAGTCGGTGGACACAAGTGCACGTTACCGGCGTGCCTCCCAGTCAGAATTTCAGGCACCTGGACGTGTTGCCTACCGGCGATCTTTACCTGACCGGCAATTTCGACGGCATATGGCATGGCCACGTGACCAGTGCAGACGTCATAGAGATGGAACACACGGCGGACGACCTCCTCGACAACACACACATTTATTTCATCCAACACGACCGCCGCGGCTGGTTATGGATCGGCGGCACCGATGGCGTGGAACTCTTCAACGGCCAGCATTGGCGCCGCTTGACCGAAGACGATGGTTTGATCTGGGATGACATCGCCGAAAATGGTTTCTTCGAGGACACCGATGGCTCGATATGGATCGGCACCAGCAACGGCATTTCGCACATCCTTCGTCCAGCTTCACTGGCGATGTCCAACCCACTGCAAGTGGTCGTCTCCGCACTAACCCATGGTGACGTGCCACAGCCGCCGGCATCCGCTTACCGCTTCCACTACGCATCCGAACAGCCACTGACCCTGCGCCTTGCCACGCTAGGTGCGGTGACTCGCCAAACGCTGCAATACCGCTATCGGCTGCAGGGATTGGAGCGCGACTGGGTCACCTCGGATCGACCACAAGTCGACTATCCGCCACTGCCACCTGGCAACTTCGTGTTCGAAGTGATGGCCTACGATCCCGATAGCCGCCAAGCCTCACCAGTCGTGCAGTTGCCTTTGCGCATCGTACCGCCCTGGTGGCAGCGACCCGCAGCTGTTGTCATCGGTTTGCTGCTATTTGCACTGGGCATCTTGCTGGCGCTGCAACTGCGCACACGGCATCTGCGCGCGCGTGCACGCACGCTCGAACATCTGGTGGCACTGCGCACGCGCGAGCTGGAAGTGGACAAGCAAGCACTGGAGGAAGCACGCGCTGCACTGTGGCAACAAGCCACGCACGATGCACTGACCGGCCTGCCCAACAGATCGCGCGTGCTGGAAAACCTGGAACACGCCATATTGGACGCGCGTGAACACGGACAGCCCCTGGCGGTAGCGCTGATCGACCTTGACCACTTCAAGCGCATCAACGACCAGTATGGTCATCTGGCCGGCGACGCAGTGCTGATCGAAGCCGCCATTCGGCTGCGCGAGGCGCTCTCGACAGGCGCCACATTGGGCCGTTACGGCGGCGAGGAGATCCTGGCCGTGCTACCCGGCGTGCTTCATGATGACCCCGTACCCTTCGAGACGTTGCGCCAACATATTGCTCAAGCACCATTCAGCGGCGACGGCGTGCGGGTGGAAGTGACTTGCTCGATTGGCGTGACTTGGCTGCGACCGGAAGACCCCGACGGATTCGACCTGATCCGGCGCGCCGACGCCGCGCTGTATATGGCCAAGACCGCAGGACGCAATCGCGTTGTGCTCGCTAGTGAAAGCTGGGTAGCTCCAGACTAAATCGGAATGTCGCTCTCGCCGCCTCGACGAAAGCGTTCTCGACCACGCCTTGCGCCGGGTGATACCAAACGCTCATCAACCGATAACGTGTTTCGTCTCGTGGCGTCTCGCCCACTGACTCAGACCCGCGCATAGCATCAACAATGCACCGGTCACAAAAAACACGTCGCGTAGTCCTACCCACGCACCGATCTGTCCGCCGATCAAAGGCCCCATCACCTGCCCCGCGAACTGCGATGACTGCAGATAGCCCAGCGTCTTCCCGGAGTTGTGTTCCGGCACCGAATGACGCACCAACTTGGCAATAGCGGGAAGCAAGCCAGCGATGGTCATTCCCATCACGACACGCAGCACGGCCAGTTGCCACCATTGCGTGACAAACGCTTGCGGCACCATCACCAATCCCGTCGCTGCAAGACAACCGATGATCACGTTCCAACTGCCGATGCGATCCGCCAGTGCGCCAAGACGTGGCGCCGTGAGCATGCTACCCAAGGCTGAGCAAGCCATGACGATGCCGGCAATGCGAGTGAGATGAGCATGGGGCACACCGAGTTGGCCGATATACACCGTGATGATGGGCTCGATCGACATATTGGCAAGCAGCACCATCATCGCCGTGGCTAGCAGCGCGGCAATGACAGCGTGGGAAGTTTTTGCACGCGAGGCACTTTTTGCCGTTGCGTATTTCCTGACGTCGGCGTCGTGATCGAAATCCTCGTGAATCAGAAAAATGGTGGCCAGCGCCGCCACGGCGATCATCGCACCACCAACAAAAAACGTGCCGCGAATACCCACCCAAGCCGGCAAAAATCCGCCCACCAAAGGTCCAACAAGGTTGCCCGTCAACGCACCGGTGGATAGCACACCCAAAGCCCAACCCGCGCGTTCACGTGGCGCCTGGGTTCCGACCATGACGATCGATGCGGACGCATAACCACCGATCAAACCCGCAACCAAGCGCAGCAACACTAACTCGACCACACTGTGCGCAAGACCAATCAGGGACATCGCCACCGCCATGCCAATGGCAGCGCGCACCAGCATCGGCTTTCGCCCAAAACGATCGGCGAGACGCCCCCATATTGGTGCAGTAACCGCTGTACCTAAGAAAGTGGCCCCGAACGCGATACCGGACCACTGGATAATCGCCGATGACGAACGGACACCCAACTGCTGCACATACAGCGGCAAAAACGGCAGCAACATGCTGAGGCTGACGAGCGTGGTGAAGGAACCAAACACGCAGATAACGAGATTGCGCCTCCAATAAGGCGCGTTGCGCTCCGCATAGCTCATCCTCACGGATTCGGCGCCCGGTTTGTACCCGCCTACGTTCATTTGAGCCGACATGAACATCGCCATTCACGGAATCAAGATAAGGATGCCCGCCGCGCAACAAGCGTTGCGCGGCGGGACGGTGTTACTTCTTCTTCGCTGCAAGTTGCTTTCGGAAATCGGCGACTGGCAATCCGCCCCAACCGAAATTCTCCATCTCGACTTCTTCGATCACGACGAAGGTTGCATCGAGTGGTTTGTTCAATACATCCAGCATCAGCTGGCTGGCGCCCTTGATCAAGGCGGCCTTTTCCTCAGTGGTCGCGGCATCGCGGCCGGGACCCGAGCCCTCACGGGTAATCTGGATCGTAACGATAGGCATGATGGCTTTCTCCGCAAAAG
>CAJCJD010000039.1 GCA_903970555.1 Vulcanimicrobiota bacterium | reverse complement strand
CCCGCCGATCTGCCAAGTTTGATCGTGCTTTGTGCGGAGCATGCACGATACGAACGCGCTAGTTACGATCCATCAACCAAACTTGGTTTACTCAAGGACGCGATATTCACTCATCCGGCTCGGCTTTTTGCATGGATGGCTTGGAAAGATGGTGTTCCCGTCGGCTACGCCACAGCGACAGTCGAGTTCTCGACCTGGGCCGCCTGCAACTATCTACATATGGACTGCTTATTCGTCGAAGAGCAAGCGCGGGGACAGGCTGTCGGTGCGAAGTTATTGCATGTGGTGAAAGAAAAGGCGCGGGTTTTAGGATTGCGCGAACTGCAGTGGCAGACACCGGATTGGAATCTTGATGCGATGCGCTTCTACGCCCGACACGGCGCTAGTGCCAAGCCAAAACAGCGATTTGTTCTAGCATTGTGTGACACATGAGGGAAGGTGGCAGAAGACCTCTTTGCCACCTCCCCTGCCTGCCCATTGCCAAGGATTTTTCAGGTATACCTGATCGGCGCCCGCGGCCAAGAATGACAAATACATCTGAACTCGGTCGATGTAGAACACGGCAATGAACTGGCTTTTGGTGTGGACCAATTGTCGTACATCGGAGTTACCGGAAAGCCGATATTTTCCGAGCGTTCAAATAAGGCCGAAGCTATTCAATATTAGGAATTGGACATAAAGAGGCATTGCCTGACCGTTGCTGAGAACGCCTCGGGATCCTCGAGCATCATGAGATGCCCACATTGTCGCATTGTCTGATAGTCGGCACATTTTTCTAATGCCCACTCCGGGACGTTCCAATCCCCACGAGAGCGTTCGCCGGCGATCAAATACACGGCGTGCCGCTCGAAGACGCTCTTGATGGCTGCGAGATAATCGATATTACCAGTGGTTGCCACAATCGATTGTCCCATTGCACGAAGCGTTGAAGCTGGCTGATATCCCAACCAACGAACGGCAGTTTCGTACATTTTTTCTGTGGGCTTGGCCACAGCGCCGCTTAACCATGCCACGGGATCTTCCCGAAAACCCTCCAGCATGGCGTCTGCTTCGGCGGAAGTCATACGTCCCACTGACGCAGACCAGAAGGCGTCGTCCAACGTGAAATTGCCTTCCACGTTCACGATCTTTCGAACATATTCGGGGTGAGCGTGCGCGAGTAGCATCGCGATCGCTCCGCCCACCGAATGGCCTACAACATGGACAGGTCGTCCGTCAAAGTGGCGATCAATGAACACTCGGACGTTCTCAACTTGCGCATTCAACGAGATTGAATGGAAGGGAGCGGTGGAATCCGTGCCGTAGCCCAGTAGATCGGGCGCAGCATGTGTGTAGTCAAAATCGATTACGTCTAATGTGCCGATAAGTCCATGGATGAAAATGACGGGCGTATTCATGGTTTCCTTGCGTCAAGTGGTGCACGAGACTGTCCCAATTCGTCGCCAACTCACTTCAGCTCCAGGCATGACTAAACGGACGTCTGCAGCGGAAGGTCCGTCAACGCCGCGCTTCGGTCGCCATCCGAAGAGCCAATCCCGCCAGTACTGTACCCATCAACCAGCGCTGCACCGTGAGCCAAAGCGGGCGACCGGCGAGAAAGCCCGCGATGGTGCCGGCCATTATCGCAATCGTCGCGTTGATCGAGAGGCTAATTGTGATCTGGGTGAAACCGAGTACCAACGATTGGCTAAGCACGTTGCCGCGATCAGCATCAATAAACTGGGGAAGCAACGACAGGTATAGCACCGCCGCCTTTGGATTCAGCAGATTGGTCAGGAATCCCATGATTACAAGTTGCTTCGGGCTATCGACTGGTAGATCGCGTATCTGAAACGGTGACCTCCCGCCAGGCTTCAGCGCCTGCCAAGCAAGATACAACAGGTATAGCGCACCACCTACGCGCAACGCGTCATACGCCAGCGGCACAGTCATGAGCAGCGCGGTGATTCCGAACGCGGCGAACAACATGTAAACAATAAAGCCAAGACCGACGCCGACGAGCGAAATCAGGCCAGCCTTGCGACCTTGGGAGATCGAGCGTGAGACTAGGTAAAGCATGTTCGGGCCAGGTGTCAGCACGAGGCCGAGTGCGACGAACGCGAACGCAAGCCAGTGGTGAAATTCGGGCACCGCGCTACTCCAAATAGAAAGTTAAAGGGCGCCGCCCTTGCAAACGGCACTAGCAAATGCAGACATCTCTTAATCTTTTTCCGCCCCATTCTCTCGGGCTATGGGTAGCCAAACTGTGGCGTGGTAGAAGCGGGAAAGAAAAAGTATGTCGACAGACGCGTCAGCATCGGACGACTGACCCGTACCTGTCACTATCTCGCCCCGCCGTTCGAGAAATCGGCTTCGAAGTCAAAGCAAACTTCTCTGTCGATGTTTTGATCGTCAGCCATTGCGGTGCTCGCCCTTCAAAGATTGATTGCCAGAGCGCCTTACTTCGTAGAAGTGACAGAGCTCATCGCGATCCCTCGCAGGTGCATAGATGCTGCGTCCGCCTATCGGCTTCATACCGCATGCTTTCATAACCGCAAACGATCCGAGATTGTCCACCTGTGCCCCGGCCTCGATTACATCCAGCGCAAGAAGCTCGAACCCGGCCGCAATCACCACAGGAGCAATTTCGCGCATATAGCCCTTTCCGTGATGTTCTTCACCTAACCAAAACCCTAACGATGCCGAACTCCGGCTCTTATCGTTACGCTCTAGGATGACCCAGCCAAGTAATCTGCCATCGGTTTTGTCGGTTACAGCAAATGGTAAAGCGTGACCACGAAATGCAAGTCGGCGAATTTTTTCAATTCTAGCTAAGGCCATCTCACGAGTGAATGGTAAAGGCCACGATGCGAGCCATCGACTCACGCCCGGCGTCATCAACGATGATGTTGCTGCGGCATCCTCCGGCGCAACGCACCGCAATCGGAGCCTGGTCGTCAGCAGTGGCTCGAAAGGTTCAGAAGTCATTGAAGCTTGGCCTTGGTGGTAAATGTGGAAGCGAGATGAGTGAGTCTTATTCGACACTGCCGTTCTGATTAGCGTTGACTAGCCATCCCTACCGTTTGAGCTCGGCTGGTGCGAATAGCAGTCAGCTGGAATCAGGCGGTGGGTTACATTAGGGTCCTGCTCGAAAGTCAGCATTCCAGCCGAGTTCCGCGCGCGCTTTAGCGCTGGTAACTGTTCCGTCTTCTTCAGCGATGTTGTAAGTGCCCGGCGTTCCTAACGTCATAGCCCGTCGGGCAGCGTCGGCTGCCGCCTCAACGTGAACCGGTGCTTCTCCAGAAGGCCCCTCTGTCCACGTGCGTGGGCCGTAAAGCCTGCCATAGCGAAGAATGACTCCCTCCAGCCCGCAGTCCAGAACCAGCGCTTCGAGTTTCGCGACGGCAGATGCAGTGGAAAGATCAAGTGGAGCTGTCTCGGAATAAGGCCGCAAACCCGGGGCATACGCAAAGGCAATGCTCTGGGCTACCAAGCGCTTCGCTTTCGCTGCGACACTCGCGGCAACAAGGTTGTCAGTGCCGATCTCGCGCATGCGAGCGTTGCGTTGACGAGCAGCCGCCATACTCTCTGAGTTAAACGTCTTGGGCAGATCGGTAAGCTGATGTACGACGACGTCCGGCTGGGCCGCGCGGGCGGCTCGGATCAGCGCATGACGATCATAAACATCAACGATTACCGGCTCGACGCCCATGACGCTAAGAAGAGATGCATTGGCAGTCGATCGAGTTGTACCGACTACTCGCCAGCCATCCGCAAGCAGAAGCTTGCAAAGCACGCTGCCAATAGCGCCACTTGCACCGGCAACAAAAACGCTTTTGTTTGGACGTGAAGCCATACTTGAATCTAATGACGCCTAAAATAGTCTAATCTGCTCAGCAGCCTATGTAGGTTATAGGATGAACGATAGGCATCGGTCTTGAAGGATTGTGCAAGATACTTGGCCGAATCGGCTGATGAAGAGTCGCGCATGAATTTCATGCTCGAGTGCGTGAAGCGTCCTCGATAAGCCGACTCGAAACGCCAATGTGTAAAGATTCAATCGCAGCTTCCGTGCCGAAATTCTGGACCGCTGCGTATTCACTATTCCGCGTGAGGTACGCCGCATGACCGAGGATTGGCGTCACCGCTACAACCACCAACGATCCCATCGCTCGCTCGGCGGTCTCTCACCCGTCGCTTACGCCATGGCATCATCAACCACCTTTACTTCCAGGTGACTCGGAAAAACGAGAACGCTTGATCAGGCTTTCAGTGGAGTTTGCAAATGAGTAAAGCTGTCTTAGTAATTGACGTTCAACAAGGTCTTTGTGAAGGTGAAAGCGCGGCGTTTGATTGCGAGGGCACCATATCTCGCATCAACGTCGTTACCCAAAAAGCTAGAGCGGCTAGCGCACCTGTTATTTTTATACAACACGAGTCGAAAACTGGCTTCCTTGAGCATGGTTCAAGCTCATGGCAACTTACCAAGGGCTTAGAGTTCGAGAGCACAGATATCAAGGTGCGCAAAACTACGCCTGATGCGTTTCTTCGCACCGAACTTGAGGCAATCTTGAAAGCTCGCGGCATAGAACAATTAGTAGTGTGCGGTATGCACACCGAATTTTGCGTAGACACAACTACCCGCCGCGCTCTTTCCCTAGGCTTTCCCGTCGTGCTGGTATCAGATGCGCACACTTCGGCTGGCAACACCGCTATCTCCGCCTTGCAAGTGATTGCTCATCACAATGCCACTCTCACAAATATCTCAAGTTTCGGGCCACGCGCTGTAGCTGTTGCTAGCACAGATATAGACTTTCTAGCTTAAACCAAAGCGAGTGCCGCCTTAATCAGAAAGAGTCGTTCCCAGAAAAAGCGTTCACTGATTGGCCCTCGGCGGGGTCATGCGACGGGAAACCATGCGTACCCGTGCGCCGCCTTCTGGATATGTCCAAGCCCAGGAAACGGTGAGTGGGCGGCCGCTACAATATCGCCACTCCTTGACGCCGCTGCCAGAAAAGTCTCTCGCGTTGTTTTCGCTTGCGTAGGCCGGTCGTCGTAGCAGACGGTCACGCTCGGGTCGGCCAGTTGCACTGACACAACGTGAAATAGGTCCCCGCAGAACACGAGATCCCGTTCGCCTGTGCGCAAGCGGTATCCGGTATGGCCGCAGGTGTGGCCCGAAAGGGCTTCTGCCGTGAGACATCCGTACCAAGACATCTCGGGATCGAACAAGCAACAGCGCTCGTCGGCGACATAAGGCGCGAGGATCAGGCGGGCATGCTCGAACGTCGCCCGCACGCTGGGATCGACGCTGTCGTAGTGGGATGCTTCCAGCCAAAACGCGGCCTCCTCACGTGGCACATAAACCGTGGCGCGCGGAAACAGCGCTTCGCCGTTCCGTGTAAGGCCACCGATATGGTCTGGGTGGAGGTGTGTTACCAGCACGATATCGATGTCGGAGGGGTGATGGCCCGCCGACGTCATCTGCGCCGCCATCTGGCCCAGGGTTACGTCCTGCAGGTCACCCGCGCCGGCGTCGATAAGAATACGGTGCAGACCATCATCGATTAGAAACGCGTTGACGTGGCTGGGCACGATATTGCCAAGACAGGCTTCCTGCAGGAGTAGGTCGAGCGATGCCTCGCCGCTTCGCAAGACGTCATGAGCAGAAAGTGGGAAGTATCCGTCACACAACGCCGTGATCGTCATCCTTCCGATACGGAAGCGATGGAAGCCCGATTTACGAGTCGGTGGAAAACTGTCAGACATCAACTGCGGAGAGAAGGAAAGACTGTCATCGCACATTAAGAAGGATCCAGAGCAAGGGAATCTCTAGCCTGCCCATGGCAGCGTTCCGTGCACACTGACAGGAACGTACGTCACACCTTCACTATTGTTCGTTCTCTCCATCTACGTCGCCGCCGAGTAGACGCCTTGCGACGTCGGCCAGTGCCCGGACCCTGTCCATCCCACGCATGTCTTCGTGATAACCCATCCAGATATGTCGAGAGGGAGGCGATTCGCCAAGATCGACTCGCGTCAATCCGGACGTCGCGTCACCGACTGCTCGCGGCAGCACTGCCAGCCCCATGCCCCGTTGACATAATCGCGCCTGCAACGCCCGATGATTGGCGATAACAGCCGTTTGCGCATGCGGCAGGATCTTTCGGAGCCAGTCCACCTCCGGGTAGCTGTTTACCGCTGTATCCATGATCAGCAGGTTCGAACCCCGACCATCGCCGCGTACCGGGAACACTGTATCGGTCCGGGCGTACAGGCCGTAGGCGACGCGCAGGAGTCGGCATTGCACTATGCCGGCTTCCTCGAACGGCACGACCCGGAACACCACGTCAGCCTCTCGACGGGAAAGGTCGTAGCGCCGCGAACTGACGATCAGTTCCGGCAGTATGCCTGGGTGATCATGCAGCAGCGCCTCGATGACGGGTGGCAGAACATAAGTCGCGAACCAGTCTGCCGAGGAGATACGCAGTGAACCACAGGGGCTGCTGTCTTCACCGATCAGTCGGCGCTCAAAGGCCAGTGCGGACACTTCCATCTCCTCCGCGAGCCGTAGCACCCTAGAGCCGACCTCGGTGAGAAGCACTCCGGTGTTGTGCCGCTGGAAGAGAGGATGACCCACATTTTTTTCCAGGGCGCGCATGCGCCGGCCAACCGTGGGATGGCTCAGACCAGTGGATCGCGCGGTGGCCCCTATCGACCCCTGACGCGCGACCGCGAGAAAGATGCGAACGTCATTCCATTCCACGTCAAGACTCCTATTTGGAGGAGCGACTGTGCTTGAGTGGCAAGCCGCCTGCAAGCAGGGTCAAGCAGTTGCAAACCGATGCGTCGGATAAGTCAAATTAACGGTAGATGCATTACGCCCAATGTCCGCTTCCGGCCTACTCCGTTGAAAAACTCGGTTTCTTGAAGCAGCTCGACTGGCGCAAACAGATTGTGTTCGGGCGATGACCTATGGGCAGTGAGTGAGCCAATGTCGGTGCTTTCGGCACTAACCACTGTGCCATTCGGCGTAGGTTTGCGCTGTTGCCACCAGCAAGATCTCATCTTACGCACCAAGCAGCCCGCGAAGTCGCAGCCGATCCAGTCACAGATCCGCTTCAAGCGCGCGAACAACATCTCGACCCTTCTTGCAGTCTTTACGGGACTGTTGGTATCGCGATCTCTCGGGCGACATCGCGCGCGGCTTCATTAACCTAGCGAGCGATCTTACGAGTCGGCGTGTTCGGGCAGCACTGAGCCTTCATCGGGCAGGGCTTGCAGTCGTGAACGCTGGATCGGTAAATGATAGTGTCGTCCCTGGTGATACCTGAACGCGGTACCGAGAACTTCCTCCAATCACAGCCTAGTGGGTCGCCGGCCGGGCAACGATATCCATCGTCCTCCTCGTTCCATATGAAGTCACTTCGAGAGAAGGTGTCATCCGATCGTTCCGACTTATCTCATACCGGCACGTGAGGTTCGATCGACTTGTCATCGATCATCTAGCCAAGCATTTCGGCGCTACCGTAGGCCGTATCGCCGATCAGACGCGCGGGCTTGAGATCGAAGCGATCTTCGACCCGCTTGACCATGGTCCGAATAGCATTCACTTCGTCGGTGCGGCGTGCCGGAGACGCTTCGACATCAGCGATGATTCGGGCAGCGACGTCGATCAGGCAGTTTGTTGAATAAGCATAGAACGCGGGCCCTCCAGGAGCCGCCGCCCACTGCGAAGCCGAAGTTCCTTCAGTGCTCCGCAGCCGCATAACATGCCGTCAATAAATGCCACCCAGAAGGTGACGTTCGGCGATTGCAAACCTTCAATAGCTAGCGCATGCACATGGCCGGGCGCCGAGTTGCTCTGCATGCCAGAGAGATGTTCAGCGATGAGCGACTGAACTTCTGTGGAGGACAGGTCATCTTGTCGGACTGTGATACTCATGATGGGGTCTCCTGTGCGGCCCAACGCTGAGTTAAGCGGCGGCGTAGCCGTCCGCCTTGAACGAGTAAAAAAAGAGACTCCCTCCCTTTTCGGCCTCAAGGGCCACGATGGTGATGCTGATCAACCGTCATTCGAAGAGGAAGTCTCCACGAACACTATAACCATCGGCGTTGATTTGGCGAAGAGCGTGTCGGTGGCGCCAAATAGATGTGCCCACCTTTCGGCGATTCGACCGAATGAGCGTAAGAAACTGGCATCGCAACCTTGCTGTCGAGCAGACCAGCGGCCAGTCCGGGACCGGTGGGTTAAGTGTGCAGAACAATTAGCACCGCCGCTCGAAAGTCGGCAGGCATGGAGAACGAGCAAATATAAGCTAGAGACGGCTGGGAGCGCTTTGCGATACGCTTCGCATTCGTATAAAAGATGCTTAACTAATCGCGGATACGCCTACTAGCGCATTAGCTGCATTCCTATATGTCGATGCCCGTTATGAGTTTCTATCGTGCCACTAGCTAAAGCAAAGCCGATCACTTTTGAAGCAGAAATTTTGGGCCGCGGACCCAATGGCGCATGGGCATATATCCGTTTACCTTTCAATGCACTGGAAGTTTTCGGGCGTAAAGGTCAAATTCCTGTCCGCGGCGCTATCAATGGTTTCGACTACCGCAATACGCTTATGCCACGCGGCGACGGTAGCCACATCCTCGGCTTAAACAAGGATTTGCAGCGAGGTGCAAAGGCAGTACCTGGCGACACCGTTACGGTTACTCTTGAATTTGACGAAGCGCCTCGCGACGTCGTGGTCCCCAATGACCTACAGTCAATCCTCAACAAATCAGACGCCCAAGCCAAAGCTTTTGCAGCCCTGTCCTACTCTCACAGAAAAGAGTTTGTTGATTGGATAGAAAGCGCCAAGAGACCAGAAACCCGCGCCGCACGCATCGACAAGACCGTCATCATGCTTGCGCAGCGAAAAACACCTAAAGGCTAAATTTCGCCGAATCAAGCGCCGCATGTAAGCGGATTTCGCGCGTGTTCGGGCAGAATTGCGCGGCCGATGCATGTACGAGCGCATCGCCCCGAAGCCGAGCTTGCTGGCGAACACTTCTTGCACGAGCGCAGCAGCAGGCAATGGCCGCCAAGCCACCTCGATCTGATCGATGAGACAGTTTTCATCTGGAGTTGAAACTAAAGAACACGGCTACATCCCGCTCCGAAGCGAACCGCATGTTCACATCCAAGGTGTTCTCCCAAACAATTACTAACGGCTAGAAGGCCGTCGCGCCCCAGGCGGAAAGCCGTGAGAGCGGCTGAGATAAACACAGACCAAGGCGACCAATGAGAGGATGAGCGCTGTCCAGGGCAGCGATAACGGACCGGCATGTTCAAGTAGCAGGCCTCCAACGATGCCGCCTCCGGCAATCGCGGCATTCCACGTGACGACGTTCAGTGAGAGAGCAACATCCGCGGCAGACCCGGCGGCATCCGCCAACGCGGTCTGTATCAGCGTCGCGGCACCGCCGAAGCTCATGCCCCATACGATCACCGCCAGCCACATGACCACAGGCACTCGGATCCATAGCGCCATGGCCAACGATATAGTGGCAAAGGCGGCAAGACTCATCAGCACCGTGCGCCGCAGGCTCGTATCGACGAAGCGACTTGTCAGGTAGATGCCCGCGAGCGCAGCCGCGCCAAAGGCCAACAGGACGAGGCCAATCTCACTCGCCAACCCGGAAGGCGCTATTAGCGGTGCGACGTACGTATAAAGCGCGTTGTGGGCAAGCATCCAGGCCAGGACGACGATGAGCACCGGGCGCACACCGCGTACCTTCAACGTGCTTCTGACATCATGGCCTGCACGGCCTTGCTCACCGGGGTAGTCCGGCACTTTATATACAACCCAGATAACGAGCGCGATCGTCAGCAGCGACATGGCTGCAAACGCAAAGCGCCACCCGATAGCACCACCCAGCCATGTGCCAAGCGGCACACCCAGCGAAAGCGCCACGGGGGTTCCGACCATCGCAAGTGCCATGGCCTTCCCCTGCTGCGTTACAGAGACCATACGTCGCGCATATCCGGCGAGCAAGCTCCAGGCGACGCCGGCCGCCGCACCGGCAAAGAACCGAGCCGCAAGCGTCAAGGGAAAGCTGGACGACAAGGCCGTCACCGTATTGAACACGAGGAAACCCGTGATCGAGAGCAGAAGCACCTTCCGACGGCGCCAAGCGCGAGTTGCCAAGGTAAGCGGTATGGCCGATAGGAGCGATCCGATCGCATAAGCGGTCACTGATTGACCTGCCAGCGAAAGGGGAATCCCCAGCCCTTGGCTTATCTGCGGCAAGAGCCCCGCCGGCAGAGTCTCCGTGACGATGCAGGTGAAGCCCGTCAAGGCGAGGGCCAGCAACGCGGATACGGGAAAAGCACCCTCCTCGCGAGTGGTCTGTTGTTTGATTTCGAACCTCGCGACGCTAGACATTTTCTTTCCAAATAGCGGCAACATATGTACCGATTGGTATAGATATTAACGACCCTTTGTTCGTTGTCAACAACTTCTGTATCGACTAGTATTTATGTCGTCTGCACTACGGAACTTAAGCTATGGCCAAGATGGGGCGTCCACGCGAGTTCGATCGTGATACCGCCGTGGAGCAGGCAATGCATTTGTTTTGGGAGCGTGGCTACGAAGCCACTTCACTTACCGAATTGAAGGCCAGCATCGCCGGTGGTATCTCTGCGCCCAGCCTCTATGCGGCCTTCGGTTCCAAGCGAGGGCTGTATGACGAATCGGTTGCGCTTTACCTTGCTACCCACGGGCAGGTAATGGAGTGCCTATGGGATCAAACGCTTTCACCACGCGAGGCCATCGAAACAGCACTGCGCCGCTCGGCCAGGATGCAAGTCGAGCGCGGCCATCCACGTGGCTGCATGGTCGCCCTGGGCGTAATGGCTGACTGCCCTCCAGGAAATGACAACACACGCACACCTATCAGAGCGGCGCGTGCGAGAAACCGGGCCGGCATACTGGCGTGTGTCAAACGCGGCATCGCCACTGGCGATTTCAGTGCTGTTGTCGACGCACGCGCCACGGCTACCGCGCTTGATAGCTTTCTCCTGGGCATGTCGACACTCGCGCGTGACGGCGCCACCCTCGCCGTGCTGGACGCCGCGATCACGCAGGCGCTCAGGGTACTTGGCGCATAAGCCATGCCGGCGCGCCTCGGGCCAGCGGATATCAGTGGCGGCGGTACTGCAACCCTTCCAGGCGGATCAACCAGTCGAGAACAACTTTCAATACATCGTCAGAATTGTTTTCGTAAATCATGCCATGACCGTTCCCGCGAATGCCGTACACCGGTAGAAGTAGGGGATCCACCTTTCGGATAGGGTCGGGTAACTTCGGCCGGCGCCTCCCAAGCAACATACATGGGGCCGGCCTGATAGCTGAGGCCGCCTCGTTTAATACGCTCGCCTGTAACCCAGAAGTGCCCACGGCGCACGAATCGCGGCGCTACAGATTCCCATAACGGCGAGAACATCGTTTTATTTGATGTATCAAATGGGTTCATGGATAGCCCTCTATTGGGCATGACCGAGCCTCAGCGAGGTCTAAGGATGTGCTGCATAGGAACGATATCGGTGAAGACGGCGATGTCCGCCATGATCTCAGCGGTATCCGGGGAGTCGAATGCGGCACGCATGGAATCCGCATCGCGGAATTGGCACAGGCACGCTGCGACGGTCATGCCATTTCTATCGGACGGGTACAACACATGGGCATGCTTCAGCCCCAACGGCTGCCATGCCTGTTCCACCATCGGGATGTGGTGCGCTTCGTAGTAAGCACTATCGAAGCGACTCTCGGGTTGGCCAGTATACGTCACCAGAACGGACACCGGCTCTGCAGCGTGATGACAATCGCGTACGAGCTCACCGCGCGCCGCTCTCGCCAACGCCGACCAATCCTTATCGTCCAGGCCCGCCGACGAGGCTTCGGACAAACTGCTTCGAACGACCTCCGACATCGGCAAGTCCAGGCCTGCCGCTTGCGCCGCCTCGATAGCTAGACCGACGTCTTTCAATCCCAACGTTAACTTGAACCCTGGCTCGTATGTATCGGTAGCGATGTTATGGGCATAACGCTGGTAGCTGGGGCTAGCGAACATGGTCTGAGTGACGATGTCGAGGAAAGCCTTGGCTGATAAACCATAGGCTTCGGTGAGTGCCGTAGCTTCGGCCATCGACTCGATAGCCTGTGTGATCATCAGATTGCCAGCGATCTTGGCCACATTGGCGCTGGCCTGATCGTCTCCAAGACGCCACGTTTTCTTGCCCATGACGTCGAACAGTGGCTGCACCCGATCGATCGCCGCGACAGGGCCCGCAGCGAGGATATTTAATCCCCCGGTTGCCGCCACTGCCGGCACACCGAAGACGGGCGCAGCAATATAAGCCACGCCTGACTGCGCGTGCAGCGCCTTGAGCTCGTCCACCATCGCCAATGAAATGGTGGACATGACAATATGGATCCTGCCCGCGCGGCCCTGTGATATCGCATCGGTAGAAATCAACGCATCGCGCACGGCGCGATCGTCGGCAAGCATGCTGATAACGACGTCATGCGCGAAGGCGTCACGAGGCTCCCGGAGTGGTTTCACTCCTTCGATATCGTCGAGAGCCGCCGCCGTGCGGTTCCACGCGAACACCTCGTGCCCTGCCGCAACCAGCTCAGGCACGATGGCGCGTCCCATATTGCCTAGTCCTACGAAAGCAATCTTCATGTATCGCTCCCGCTCAACCCTGCTTCTTTGACGTGGGGCATCAGGGGGTGCGCAGCCAGCGGATGCACGGTGACGGTCATCCACGGATACAGTGGTAGTCCTGACACGATCTCGTGCAATTCCGTCGTGCTATCGACGTCCCAGATACTCCAATTTCCAGACTGCGCTGGCGTCCGCCAAATGTGTCGCAGCTGACCGTTCGCGATGTGCTCTCGCGCCGCAATATGTTCCTGCTCCATAAGCGTACCTTTTGTACTGGCATCCACATCTTGCATTCGAACAATTATGTTCAAAAGGAAGTTCATCGCCGTTCCGGTTTAGTCGTCTGGCTGCGCATAGTGATTGAAATCAACTTGCTTGCAGACTCACATCGCCGCATATTACGTGTACATTTTTGTACGGCCTGATTATGGAATGGAGCGATGTGCGGATATTCCTTGCAGTGGCGCGGGGCGGATCGTTTGGCAGCGCAGCGCGCGCACTGAAAGTAAGTCACCCTACCGTGGGCCGAAGAATCGCTGTCCTGACGGGCGACACGGGGCAGCCGCTGTTTCGTCGAACGGCGAACGGACTGGTGCTCACCGACGCGGGCGATTCGATCTTGGCGATTGCCGAAGCGATGGAGAGCGCAGCCTTCGCTGTGGAAAGGCGACTGACCGGGGCTAGCGAAAGCCTTGAAGGTATTCTGCGCATATCAGCCGCGGATTGGTTCGCCGCCCACGTCCTCGCACCGATCCTGGCTGAACTGGTACGTATCCATCCCGGGATCACGCCTGAGGTCATTGCAGGCTACCGGCTACTCGATCTTTCGCGTCGCGATGCGGACGTCGCGTTTCGGATCGTGCCTTTTGCTGAGCCGGATATTGTCCAGCGACGCCTGATGACTATGCGGTATGGCCTGTATGGAACCCGCGCCACCGCGCGTCGAGTTCAAAAAGACAGCGCTTCGGTGGGCCTGATTGTCATGGATACGGCGCAGTCCTATTTCCCCGATGTCGCATGGCTTCGCGATAAATATCCACGTGCGAGACGGGCCTTTACCAGTACGAGCCGATCGGTGCAGGCACAGATGTGCGCGCAAGGTGCTGGCTTGGCGGTTTTGCCCCGCGCCCTGGGTGATGCCGTACCTGGATTGACGTTGATCGACCCTGACGATGCTCCGCCCTCTCGCGATATCTGGGTGGGTTATCACCGCGATTTGAGACAGATGGATCGCCTCAGGGTCATGTTGGATATCGCTAGCGCTCGACTCACCGCTTAACTTGAGGTTTTACCTTATTTTGGCCGGTGCGGTACCGGAGGTAGAGGCGGCATGATCATTCAACTGGCCGTCAAAGTAGTGCTCGTGTAACCACCACACTTACTCGGTTGCTCCCGCCAGATAATCTATAAGCGCTCGAATCTTTGGTGCCACGTGGCGGCCGGGCGTGTAGACCGCATGGATATCGCCAACATACGGCTTACCGATTTCCCAGTCGGGCAGCACGCGCACTAGGCTACCGTTTACGAGAAATTCTCGAGCAGCGAAGCTCGGCACCAGTCCGATACCTCCGTCAGCGCGAGCGGCAGCCACGATCGCGCTGCTGTTGTTGATCATCATGCGCGATGGAACAAGAACATCGACCGATTCATCCTTGCGGCGAAAACTCCACGTGTTACCGAACCGGCCGTAACCCAAATAAATGCACGGGTGGTCGACCAGATTCTGCGGCTCGAGCGGGGCGCCATGCCGTTGGATGTCCCGACACGGATTGAGTTCGCCAACGGTACGGACCTCCGTTGGCGAACGTGAATCCAAACGGTCGCTGTGCTGGGCTCTTCCCCCAAAGCGGCGCTCTGGCCGAGCAATTAGTCTGCGTTGCCGAGGATGGGGCGCCTTTCAATATATGCGGCCGTGGACTGGGACTGAGACACCGTCCGCGCTTCTCGACGGTCTGAATTGCGCAGCAGTCTTGCCTGGCTTGTCGCCATGCCATCCATCTTTCGAACTCAGCTTGACCTCAGATGGCCATCTCCCGCTCCCACCACCCTCGTGTGCTTACCTTGACCGTATCGGCAACAGCTTCCAGCTCCACCAGGTCCTCAAGCGTCAGCGTGATATGGCTGGCCCGGACCAGTCCATCGACATGATGGGGCCGCGTCACGCCGATGATTGGCGTTGCTCCCTTGGCGATCGCCCAAGCGATTGCGACTTCTGGGGTAGCGGCCCCCAGTCTCTCACCGATTGACGCCAACTTGTGGGTCAGCGCTGAAATCTGCGTCAGCATGGCGTTGTAGGTGCCTGCGCGATCGCTGTCCCTTGGCATTGGGTTCGCTGGGCCGTATTTCCCGCTCAGGGCGCCCTGTTCGAGCACCATGTAGGCGAAGAACGGGATGCCTTGCCTGCGGCAGTAATCCAGGATGCCGGCGCGCTCCGAGCTGCGGTGAAGCAGGCTATAGTGGTTCTGGACCGCTGCGATCCGAAAGCCGGCGTCTCCGAGCAACCGGTTGGCGAGCTGGATTTCGCTGAGGTTGTGATTCGACACGCCCACATGCTTGACCTTTCCGCTCTCCAGTAACGGGATCAGCTGCGGCGTCCACCGCGCCACATCGGCCGGGTTATGAATCCAGTAGAGGTCGATGTAGTCCGTGCCGAAACGGGCCAGGCTCTGCTCAAGCATGTCCGCCACCGGCTGGTCGCCCGTCCCCGCCGCCTGCGGGGTGAACTTGGTCGAGAGTTGATAGTCACTTCGCGCGAACCGCTTGAGTACCTCTCCGAGCAGCGTTTCAGCACGCCCCATCCCGTACACGATGGCGGTATCCCACAAGTGCAATCCTGCAGCATGTGCCTTTTCGGCGATCTCCTCTAGACCCGCTTGCGCAATGCCGCTGCCGAAGTAGCCATAGCCCGGCTCGCCGTTGTCGCCCCACGCCCATGTGCCGAGTGCGGCAGTAGGAATCGTCAAATGGTCACCACTCATGTTGCTCTCATCCTCGGTTCTCGACCACGATCGATTTGACCCTGGCTCGGGCGACATCGTTGCGCGCGGCGCGACCATGCCATAAGCCTGATTTGCCAAAATTGATGCCTGATCCTCCAGCGCCCGCGAATTCTGACGCCACGTTCCGGTTCTCGTGTCATCATCGGCGCCATGGAAGCATTGGCCGAAATCGCGGGAATCATCGCCCGTAATGTCTCGAGAGATGGGTTCCAGGCAACCCCCATCGAGCGGCTGACACTTGTGCGATCCTCCACAGTGACCATGCCGATGCCCAATGTGTACCGGCCGCAGCTGTGCCTGGTTGCGCAGGGGCGAAAAGAGGTCACGCTGGGGGATCGCGTCTTTCAGTACTCCCCCGGTCGCTACGGTGTTATCACGTACGACCTGCCGGCAACTGGTCGCGTCATTGACGCAACTCCCCAACAGCCTTACCTCTGCGTCTACCTCGATTTCGACCCAGTCTTGCTGGCCGACTTGACGCTACGCGTGCCGCCATCGTCGGCAGTGCGGTCTACACCTATTGGCAAGACGGTTTCCGACGCGGGAGTTGCTTTGCTCGACGCGGTGCTGCGCTTGCTGCGCCTGCTGGAGGATTCGGCTGCGCGGCCCGTGCTTGCGCCTCTGGCCGAACAGGAAATCCTCTATCACCTACTGGCCGGGCCGGACGGTGCACGAATGCGCCATGTGACGTCTAGCCATGGTCGGCTGGCCCAGATTGGCCGCGCAATAGCGTGGATAGGAAAGAACTTCAGGGAGCACTTCAGTATCGATCGGCTAGCAACAGAAGTTGGCATGAGCCCGTCGAGCCTGTACGACCATTTCCGTGCCGTGACGGCGATGACGCCGCTTCAATTCCAAAAGCAGCTCCGACTTCAAGACGCACGCAGCCTGATGCTGGCAGAACAGATCGACGTAGCGACTGCCGCCTTTCGCGTGGGCTACGAAAGTGTGTCGCAGTTCAGTCGAGAATATCGCCGGCTCTTCGGCGAACCACCGGCGCGAGACATTGCCCGCTTGCGCACATCCCCAAGTTTGGCAGTGTTAGCGTAAGTCCGCCCCTTGGGTGTAAGGCCGGATTCGGCACATTCTGAGGCGTCATACCGCGAAGTAAAAAGTCGAACCATCTGCATCGCGCAGTGCTCTGCCAAGACGACCCTCCTCTTCCCTCAAGTGTCAGTCAGTGCGATGAAACGAACTCAGACTGGCCATGCGGAACCGGAATGGCGAAGTTGCGCTTCATCCGCTCGACCTACTGATGAACTTACGCTCAGCGGGTTGGCGATGCTGGTCAAGCTCTGTGCCGCCACTGGTCTGCTGTACTGGCGACGGATGCTCAGTTCGCTGGCAATATCCAGTACACGCTTTTCTCCCAGGCATCCCGGAGTGGCGCTCACGCGCGAAAATACGCCTCGCGATCTAGGTCTTCTAGCAGGCCTGGATGGGTCGGCCGCCATCCCAATCGTTGCTGCGTCAGCTGACTGGAGGCCGGGTTGTCGTAGCCGGCAAAGGGGGCGAGCCAGCTGAA
>CAJCJD010000038.1 GCA_903970555.1 Vulcanimicrobiota bacterium | reverse complement strand
ATGAACTCAGGGCGCGTCATGCACCGGCCACGTACTTGTCGAAGAACGCGAGCGTGCGCTGCAGTGCGAGCTTCGCGCTCGCCTCGTGATAGTGGTGGGGATCGATATCCCTATTGAAGGCATGCCCCGCACCTGGATACGTAAATACATCCATCTGCGGCAGCATCTCACGATGCCTGGCGACCATCTCCGGCGGAATGCCCTTGTCCTCCTCGCCGAAGTGGAACATCACCGGTGCTTTCGGCTTTTCGCCAAGAAATGGCACATTGCGTCCGCCGTAATAGCTCACGGAAGGTAATCCCAGTCGAATCGCTGAAAGCATGGCAACGGTACCGCCCCAACAGTAGCCTACGGTGCCGATGTTGCCGGCCGATGCGATGGCCTGCGCAGCGCTGGCAACGTCTTCCACTGCACGATCAAGCCCAAGCTCGGTCACCAATTGCCTGCCCTGGTTCATGCCTTGCTCGGTGTAATCGAGTTCGACGCCGGTTTCCAGGTGATCGAAAAATGCAGGTGCAATCGCGGTATAGCCGGCTTCGGCGAAGCGATCGGCAACGCTGCGTATATGTGCATTGACCCCGAAAATCTCCTGGATCACCACGATGCCGCCCTTGGGTTTTCCGGGCGCTTGGGCGAGGTAGGCGCCAATGCATTGGGTGCCGTTGGTCGGAAGGTTGATGTGCTTGCCCATCGAGGGTCGTCCTTAAGCTGAATTTCCAATCAGTCTACGCGACACAAGGTAGAGCAGCTCGGTCAGTGCCTCTTTGAGAGTGCGCTAAGACTTGGGCCGAAGTGGCGCCGTCGGTTTTGTCTTCGCCTGTTTTGGTAGAAACGGCAGAATCATCGGCACGCGCTGCCGGTAGCTTCGGTACTCATCGCCAAAGTGGGCGATGAGATCCCGCTCTTCGAAGAAGATGCCAACGAAGATGTATCCAGTGGTTGCCACCGCGAAGAGCAGATGCCCCTGAGTCATGAGCGGTGTCGCCCAGAATGCCAAAATAAATCCCAAATACAGCGGGTGACGAACGTACTTGTAGAAAGCTGGTGTTTTGAATGCCAGTGTCTTAACAGGTGTTCCTCGCCAGCGCTGAAACACCTGCTGCACGCCAAACAATTCAAAATGGCTAATCAGAAAAGTAGATATGAGTAAGACGACCCATCCGAGCACTGAGATAGAAATCAGCAGCGTTCTCGCGGCCTGATTATCCACGGCCCACACAACATTGGGGAGCGGACGCCATTGCCACAAAAGCAAGGCGACCGCGAGACTCGCGGCGAGCACGTAGGTGGAGCGTTCGACTGACGACGGTACGTAGCGCGTCCACCATCGCTTGAATCCAGGGCGTGCCATGACACTGTGCTGTACGGCAAAGATACCCAGAAGCACGACATCGACGATAACCGCGGTCCAAACCGTTCCGGTCGGGCCACTGTCGATAGTCTTGATTCCAGGAATGCGCTCTACAAAGCCGATGGTGTACAGAAAGGTGGCTAGAAAGAAGAGATAGACGAAGAGTCCGTACGCGAATGCCACGAATCCCATAGAGGCCCCCTCCCGGCCGCAGGCGGCCTGTTATCAGGGTTTAGCCACTCTAGTATATACCTGGCTCAGGCAGAGCCCGCTCGGCTTTGCGGTAACCATGGTGACCTCTGCCAAGCGATCGGCGTCGTCATGTGAACGGAAGTGCCCACCAGCCTGCCCGCCGGGCTCCGATGGCTGGTCTAGCGTATAATTGTGGGTTCTTCGCGTGCTTATGGTAATCAGGGCGATGTCAAAGACCTCCCAGAAAATCGGTTTCGTCAGCCTTGGCTGCCCCAAGGCGCTGGTCGATTCCGAGCGCATCCTCACCCAGCTCAAGGTAGAGGGTTACGAGATTGTGCCCAGCTACGGCGCCGCCGATGCGGTGGTGGTGAACACTTGCGGCTTTATCGACGCGGCTGTGCAGGAGTCGCTGGATGCCATCGGCGAAGCCCTGCACGAAAACGGTAAGGTGATCGTCACCGGTTGTCTGGGCAAGCGATCGGAGCTTATTCGCGAAGCGTATCCGGATGTGTTGGCCATCACCGGCCCGCAGGACTACGCCAGTGTGATGAGTGCCGTGCATACGGCGCTGCCACCCAAGCGCAATCCGCTGCTGGACATCATTCCCGATACCGGCATCAAGCTGACACCGAAGCACTACGCCTACCTGAAGATTTCCGAAGGCTGCAATCATCGCTGCAGCTTCTGCATCATTCCGTCGATGCGGGGCGATCTTGTTTCGCGTCCGGTGGATGAGGTGCTGATTGAGGCGGAGCGCCTGGTCAAAGGTGGTGTGAAAGAGCTGCTGGTGATTTCGCAGGACACCAGCGCCTATGGCGTGGACGTGAAATATGCCGAGCGCACGTGGCGTGAGAAAAGCTATCGCACACGCATGACCGAATTGTGCGAAGGCCTGTCCGAGCTAGGCGTGTGGGCGCGTCTGCACTACGTCTATCCGTATCCGCACGTGGACGAGATCATGCCGCTGATGGCGGAGGGCAAGATCCTTCCGTATCTGGATATTCCGTTCCAGCACGCGAGCCCACGTATCCTCAAGCTGATGAAACGCCCGGGCAATATCGACAAGACGTTGGACCGCATCCGCAGCTGGCGCAAACTGGTGCCGGATCTCACTTTGCGCAGCACCTTCATCGTCGGCTTTCCGGGCGAGACCGACGAAGAGTTCGAGGAGTTGCTCGATTTCCTGCGCGAGGCCGAACTGGATCGCGTTGGCGCTTTCGCCTATTCGCCGGTGGATGGCGCCAAGGCGAACGAACTACCCAATCCGGTTTCCGAAGAGTTGAAAGAAGATCGCCTGGAGCAGTTCATGGCGGTGCAGGCGGAAATCTCCGCAGCGAAACTACAGCGCAAGATCGGCCGCACGATCAAGGTGTTGGTCGACCAGGCTGGTGTCGACGGAGCGGTCGCACGTTCGGCTGCCGATGCACCCGAGATCGACGGTGTCGTGCACATTGCCAACGGTCAGTCGCTGAAGCCAGGGCAGTTTATCGACGTGTTGGTCGAAGCGGCGGACGAGCACGACTTGCACGCGCGCATGGTCAACTGATTCGAAGGGACTATGCGTTACGTCGCGCCAGCGCGGAATGCGGTCGACCCAGCTGTCTTCGCGCTCGCGCCTTTGGTGCATTGGCGCGATTACCAGACATGGATTCAAGGGCCGCAATGGCCCTCGATCGACGATCTCAATACGCGATGGTCGCCTGAAGCTGGCGAGCGTTTTGTCACCCAGACGCGCGACCTGCTTGAAGATGGTCTGCATTACGAAGAACGCATTGCGCGTCATGGCCTGATTGCCACGCGTGAGGCGAACTGGCACGACCTGTTCAACGCGATGATCTGGTTGCGCTATCGGCATGTGAAGCGAGCGCTTAACAAGCAACAGATGGCGGATGTCGCCCGTGTCGGGCCGCGAGAGAGATCTCGCCCGCAATATGCGCAAACGCATTTCGATGAAGCGGGTGTGGTAGTTGTCTTGCGCGATCCGGCGTTGCTTGCGCTTTGGGATGCGCACGACTGGTATGGTCTTTTTTGGCGCCATCGTAAAGCATGGCGCGATGGTTCGATCAGCGTGGAATTGTTCGGCCATGCTTTGCTTGAGCATGCGCTTACGCCAGGCAAGCTGCTTGTCGGCAAGGCGTTGGTGGTTCTGTCGAATGACGACACCAATCACGCCGATGCATTCGCGCATTGCGCCGACGCCATCGCAGCGGGCCGACTATTGCGTGACCCGCTGGAGCTTCGCCCGTTACCGCTCTCGGGAATTCCAGGCTGGCATGCTGAAAATGATCGTGAAGCGTTTCATCTCACTGCGGCGTGCTACCAGCCTCTGCGCAGTGGCAGGTGCTATCCCGCACCGCTCAGTGTGTTGAAATGATTCGCCACTCCGACAAAAGCGGAGCGGCGCAACAAAAGAAATGCCTACTCGTATTCCACGCCGATCACGGCGAAACGTGTGCGCCCACCGGGCAACTCCGCTTCGAACTCGTCATCCAGTTTTTTCTTCATCACGGCGAGCGCCATCGGTGAGTCGACGCTGATCCAGCCGCGCTTTGCATCCGTTTCATCCGGCCCAACGATGCGATAGCGCAGGGTTTCGCCGCTCTCGATGTTTTCCAGTTCGATCACTGCGCCAAAGAACACCGTTTCGCGATCGGTAGGTGCACCCTCAGCTACCTTCAAAGAGGGGATGCGCTTGCTGAGATAACGCACACGGCGATCGATTTCACCGAGCTGTTTTTTGCGATAGGTGTATTCGGCATTCTCCGAGCGATCGCCTTCCGCTGCGGCAGCGGCCAGTGCCTTGACCACTTCCGGGCGCAGCGTGTGCCAAAGGTGATCCAATTCGCTTTTGAGCCTCTCAAAACCGTCGCGGGTGATGATGGCGGTGGAGCGCGGAGCAGGTGGGCGCCAGCGGCTCATGCGGGATCGGGTGAGTTTTGCAGTTGGCGATTCAAGGCATCCATATCGGCTTGGTGCACCTGGTCTGTGTAAGCAGCCATCAATTTTGCCATGAGCACACGCGCCTCTGCAGGCTGGTCGAGTGGGCCGTTGAGCAAGCGAACCGCCAGCAAACCGTAGGACAAGGCAGCATGATCGCGCGGCCAATGCGCCAGATAGCCCTTGCACAGACGTAACGCGAGTCGAGCCATGCCCAGCCGCGCGCCAGATTCGGCCAGCTTGCCGACGGTAGAGGGATCGTCCGGCATGAACTGCGGATCGATCTCGCTGCAGGTTTGCAAGACGCCCAGAGCGCGTCGCGTATCGCCTTCCACCATCAGCGAAGCAATCCATATGTGGCCGTGTTCGAGCAAGGCTTCGCGGTGACCTTGGCGTTGCAACAGCTTTTGATAAGCCTGATGGAACATTGCCGGCGCATGGCGGTCCTGCATGCGGTCTACCAGCAGCGCAATAGCGGCGTCAGGATCACTGGTTTCCAGCGCGGCAACCTGTTTTAGCAAGATGCTGTCGTCGTCTTGGCCGATCAATGTGACCAAATCGTGGGCCTCGGCGCGAATACCGAAGTCCTCGTGACGTTGGTGGATCATCACGCCCATCAAGTGGAAGCCGAGGATGATCAGGTACGTGGCGACGAAAGCCGATACGGGAATCGACAAGAGGCGCGGCAGTTGGCTGCTCCAACTGCTGCCGAGCACCATCAGCACGCTAAGCAGCAAATTGATGCCTACCGGGATGAAATAGGCAGCGCCAAATCTGCCGATTACCGCTGTCCATTGCATGGGATTGAGTGCGCTTAGCACGCCATCGCCAAAAGCTAGCGCCATGTCGATGCTGGGCAGTATGAAAATCAACAGTGGCAGCAATACCCACAGTGCATGCGGTGCGAGCAAAGCGCAGACAACACACAGCACAAAACTGAACACATGCAGCAGGGTAAGCGACCAGCCCTGTGAGCTATTGATCTCGATCGAAACATCCGGCGGCTGCGCATAGCCGTGGGCGGTGTGCAGTAGGCAGTCCGCGGCGTAGCGCCAGGTTGCCATCCAAACCAGGAAGCCGGCGATGAAGCCGATGCCGGGTAGCAATTCGGCGTAGTGCGACAGCGTCAACGCGACGATGGTTGCGAGTGCGGCGCCGCGCAAGGGATAACTTAATCCACCGATGACATGCTCAAAGAAAGGGCGATCGGTAGCGATAGTTTTGATGTGGCCCACGGGAAGTCCTTGTCGTTTGCCGCCGAAGAAGCTGCGAGCACCCCGCGCAGAATCTATTGGCCCAGATGGTGGCCCATGGTACGCGCAACTTGCTTGCCCATCATCGCCGCATCGAAAGAAGGTGTTTGAGTCTGCCCGCGCTGCCCGCTATGGTGGCGCCTTTAGTGCTGGTGTAGCCCGAGATGCCCGACCGCCCCATCGTCCGTTCCCTCCGTCTGGTTTCAGTGGTTGCAGTGTTGATGCAGTTAGCCGCATGCGCATCGGGTGCGGCGGCGACCAAGCCTCCTTCCGCGTCGCTGAACGCGCTCTATGGTCAGTTGGATCAGGCCAGCCAAAGCTATGAGACCGCCTTGCAGCAGACACGCGCCGGCGACACGCAGGCTGCGCAGAAGACGCTGGATGCGGCACTCGATCAGTTGAAGCTGGCGGCGGCGCATTGCGGAACCACGCCGGGCTGCGATCCACAGCGGTTCTTCTCCGTGTTCGACCACTTGCTGCGCTTGAAGGACGGCAGCTTTATCGGCGACGAGACGCCAGGCGAGGACACCAGCGAGTCTACCGCCCCAGCGCTGACCACAGGACAGCCGGGTGCGGCCAGTCTGCCGGAGGCGCAGCGCAGCGTGACCTTGCTGCGCGGGCACGAGCTGTCCGAATTGATCGCCATGAATGGGCCGGTGAAGGCGGCGCTGGAAATGTGGCTGACCCAATGGCGTTCGAATCTGATGGACGCTTACGTCAACTACCAATACCTGCGCAAGGAAATGTGGCCGCAGTATCAGGAGCAGGGGCTGCCGGAGGCGCTGCTGTTCGGCATCCTCGCCAAGGAATCTGGTGGCAAGGTGCACGCGGTCTCGCGCTCCGGTGCGGCAGGGCCGTTGCAATTTATGTACGCCACCGGCTTGCGTTTTGGCCTGAACGAGCAGGAAGGATTCGATACGCGTTTCGATCCGGGCGAGTCCGCGCGCGCGAATGCCGAGTACATGGACGAGCAGTTGAAGGTTTTCAACGACAACCTCGAACTGACCCTGGCCGCCTACAACGGCGGCGAAGGGCGCATGCGTCGATTGGTCGGCGACGATACGTCGGTGAGCTTCTACGATCCGCGCATTTACGGCCAGGTTTCGCAGGAGACACGCGACTACGTGCCGGAAGTGCTCGCGGCGGCGTGGCTATTTCTGCATCCGGACAGCTACAACCTGCGCTTCCCGCAGATTGACGGCCAACCCGGCAGCATCACGCTCAAGCGTGCATCGTCGATCTCGGAGCTCACCGTGTGCCTCGGTTCTGTGAACGACATGCCGAGCGGCTGGTTTCGCACGCTGCGCAATCTCAACCCGAGGCTCGATCCCCAGCAAGAGCAACCAGTCGGCTCGGTGCTGCAAGTGCCCAAGATGCTGGAGAAGGCCTACGCCGTGCGTTGCGTGGATGGCCCGTGGCCGATTCTCGCGAGCGATCTGCACAACGCTGTGGTTCCGGTGTTTCCCGACCCTCAGCCGGCCGCAGCGGCCGATCCGATGGTTCATTACACCGTTCGCCGCGGCGACACCTTGGCCAGCATCGTGCACAAGCACGGCAGTTGCTCGAGCGAGAACGAAGTGGCGCGCATCAATAACCTCAAGTTCAATCACGTCAAGACCGGGCAGGTCTTGAAACTGCCGAGTTGCCACTGACGTAGCCAATCGCACGTTTGAGGGTGAACGGTCCTAGGCGCGCGCCTTGTTATCAAGGGGCGAGGGACGAGTAGCGAGGGTTGCTTCGAAAACAGTCTGCCGCCTGGAGCAATCTGCCAGGATGCCTTCGTCGTCGCCATTCCTTTCCTGTGAGGAGGAGAGTGGGGCTTGGACGCCCTCGCTACTCGTACCTCGTCCCTTCGTCCTGACATCGTGACGAGAGCTTGGCCGTTCGGTTTTTGCTGAGCTTTCTTAGGCGGCCGCGCCCGAGCGCATCCACTGCGCCGTGGCGTCAGCCTGTTCACCACCAGCGTCGCGAAGCTCCCGCAACACGCGCATTACCTGGCGATGCTGCAGTTGCAGGCTGGGGTGCTGCGAATCTTTCGTCTCGTGGTAAGCCACGGCCAGCCATAGCGCGATACCGCGCAATGCAACTTCAGCGTTGTCAGACTGCGAGCGACTGAAGCCGATATCGGTGCCTTGGCCCCACGGTATGTAGCGCTGTTCCGGTGCCGTGCCGTACAGGTAGGGAAACTCGCACTTGGAAGCCTGTCCAATTTCCCGAAGCGTCATGAGGCCCAGACGGGAGCGGGTGCGTACGGGCAGCGAAGCGATGCTGCGCTCGATCTTCAGGAACTGACGCTGCAACTGCCGCGCGCGTGTCATCGCGATTAGCCGGGTGACGATCTGCATGTGACCCCTCACTGTACAGGTCCCGCACGGGCGCGCGGATTAGTCACGGAAGATAGCGGACTGTCACCCGGCGATGCGCCGAAAACGTCACAAAATGACGACACGCGTCAAGGTTCGGCGAATTAGGCGTGTAGACGAGCATCGGAAAACGTATCAAGTGTGACGCAGTTCACCTAATCGCTGACCAACCTGAATAGCTTGCTGTGACATCAGTGCATCCAGTTCCGCGCTTCCTTCAGGCAACAGCAGGATCACGGTGGAGCCCATGTTGAAACGCGCCATCTCGCTGAAGCGATCCAAGGAAATGTTTTGTCCCGAAAAGGATTTGCGGCGAATCGACGAGGCATACGGCGGAATCACCAGGCCGTCCCACACCGTGGCGACGGAGGACACCAGGATCGCGCCGACCATCACCACCGCGAACGGGCCGTGTTCACCCTCGAAATGACAGACCAGGCGCTCGTTCCGCGCGAACAGTCGCGGGATGGCTTCCACGGCAAAAGGGGCCACGCTGAAGATTCGGCCCGGGATATGCACGGTCTCCTTCAGCTCGCCGCGAAGGGGCATGTGCACCCGGTGGTAGTCGCGCGGCGAAAGGTAGATCGTGACGAAGCGGCCTCGTTGGTATGGCAGCGCCGCGGCTTCGTCACCCAGTAGTTCGGCAGCCGTGTAGTCCTGTCCCTTGGCCTGGAAAATGCGACCGTCGACGATGGGGCCCGCCTGGCTGATGCGTCCGTCGGCCGGCGAGAGCAAGGCAGTTGGTGAAGCATCTGCACGGCGGGCATCGGGGCGCAGTTTGCGCGTGAAAAACGCATTGAAGTGCGGGTAGGCAAGCGGATCGGGTTGCGCAGCTTCGGTCATGTTGACCTGGTAGCGATGCACGATCTGGCTGATCAGAAAATTCTTCCAGGGTGCGAATGTCCAGCGCGTGGCCCAGTAAACCACGCGTGAAAGTGCCCGATGGGGAAGGATGTATTGCAGGAATACCTTGAAAGTCATCCGGCAAGTATAAGGAAAAGGAAGCGATTCCAGACGGGGGCTGGTTTCACTTCCGGGGAGGCGCTATGCAACAACGAATGACCCCGGCCACCGCGTTGGCCGCACTCGACCAAGCCAAGAAGACGATGGTCGGCATGTTCAAACATGGTTCGCTGGAGGTGGAGATCTTCCAGCCGGTCGGTATCGATACGCAGATGCCCCATCGGCGCGATGAGCTCTGCATGGTGATTTCCGGCAAAGGCTATTTCGTGTGCGGCGACACCCGGCAGCCCTTCGGGCCTGGCGAGCTATTGTTCGTGCCGGCCGGGACACCGCATCACTTCGAGGATTTCAGCAGGGATTTCAGTGCCTGGGTGATGTTCTACGGTCCCCAGGGAGGCGAGGCGGCGTGAGCCATCGGCATGAACCTGCATGGGGCCAATGATGAGCAGTCGCTATACTTCACAGCCCCCAAGCCGGACCGCGCCTACGTGACTGCCGAACTCGCCTCGATCATCGACTTTATCCGTTACGGCGCCAGCCGCTTCTCCGCGGCGGGGCTTACCTTCGGGCATAGCCACGACAACCCCATCGACGAGGCCACGCACCTGGTGTTGGCCAGCCTGCACCTGCCGCCGGATATCCCGCCGGCCTACGGCGCGGGCAAGCTGACGGCGGAAGAGCGCGTGCGCGTGTTGGGCCTGATCGAACGCCGCATCAACGAACGCCTGCCAGTGGCTTACTTGGTTGGCGAAACCTGGTTTGCCGGTTTGAAGTTCAAGAGCGATCGCCGCGCCCTGGTGCCGCGCTCGCCCATCGCCGAACTGATCGAGTCGGGCTTCACGCCGTGGCTGGATGGTCGCCATGTGGAGCACGCGCTGGATCTGTGCACGGGCTCGGGCTGCATCGGCATCGCCATGGCCGAGTACAACCCGCATTGGCAGGTGGACATCGTGGACATCAGCGACGATGCCTTGTCGCTGGCGCGCGAGAACGTGGCGTTCCAGCATGTGGGCGATCGCGTGGATGTGATTCGCTCCGACCTTTTCGCGGGTCTGAAGGGGCGCAAATACGATCTGATCGTCTCCAATCCGCCCTACGTCACCGAAGACGAATACGCAGCGTTGCCCGGCGAATACAGCCATGAGCCGAAGCTTGGCCTCACCTCCGGCGACGACGGTCTGGATATCTGCCTGCGCATTCTCGACGAGGCTGCCGATCACCTCAGCGAAGAGGGGATATTGATCGTTGAAGTGGGCGAAAGCGAACACGCGCTCAATGCCTTGCTGCCGGAAGTGCCGTTCCTGTGGATCGAGTTCAAGGTCGGGCAGATGGGTGTGTTTGCGCTGGAGCATCGCGAGCTGATCGAGCATGCCGGGGTAATCCGCGCTGCCGCTGCCGCTCGTCGCGCACGCTGAGTTTCGGGATCCATCCATGGAATGGGTGACTACGCGACTACGGCTGGACGCATTGCGCGAGAGCGATGCGGATGTGTTGTTCCAGTATCGCGCGGACCCCTCTGTGGCTCGTTATCAAGGCTGGTGCCCCGCGACGCGCGAGGATGCGCTCGACTTCATTCGCTCGCAGCGAGATGCATCCATCGATACGCGGGATAGTTGGTTTCAGCGAGCCATCCGGCTATCCAGCGACAATGCGCTGATTGGCGATCTTGGCGTGCATGTTCCGGCGCATCCTGAAGATTCGTACGAGTTCGGTATTACCGTCGCGCCCTCGCATCAAGGCAAGGGCCTTGCTCGGGAAGCTGTACAGGCACTGTTCGACGTTCTGTTTGGAAGCCTTGGCGCCCATCGCGTGCACGCTTCGATCGATCCCCGCAATCTCGCCAGTGCAGCGCTGCTGCGATCGCTGGGCATGCGTCAGGAAGCGCATTTCAGGGAAAGCCTGAAGGTGCGAGGCGAATGGGTCGATGACGTGATATTCGCCCTTTTGGCGCGGGAATGGCCCGCAGCCAACATGCACGGTTAGGAAGCAGAAGGGCGCCACGCCTCTGGGCGTGGCAAGATGCGGGTATGGTCCGGATGATTCGCACGTGTTGCGCTCCCGGGCAGCGCATCTTCGCCACTCACCTCGCTACTGGTTTCCCCGTGTCCAGCAATTCCACCGGCAAGCTATTTACTGTTACCACTTTCGGCGAAAGCCACGGTCCTGCCATCGGCTGCGTCGTCGATGGTTGTCCGCCGGGTTTGCCGATCGAGGCTGACGAATTCCGCACCGATCTCGAGCGCCGTGCCACCGGTCGAAGCCGTCATACCTCGCAGCGGCATGAGTCGGATGATGTGGAAATTCTCTCGGGCGTCTATCAAGGGCGCACAACGGGTACGCCGATTGCGCTGCTGATTCGCAATACCGACCAACGCAGCAAGGATTACGGCGACATCGTCGAAACCTTCCGCCCCGGTCATGCCGATTACACCTACTGGCAGAAATACGGCATTCGCGACCCGCGCGGCGGTGGACGTTCCTCCGCCCGCGAAACCACCATGCGCGTGGCGGCGGCTGTGATCGCCAAGAAGTGGCTGGCCGAGCGTTACGGCGTGCGTGTTCGCGGTTATCTGGCCCAGATTGGCGACGTTGTTCCCGAAGGCTTCGATTGGCATGCCGTCGAACAAAATCCGTTCTTTTGGCCGCACGAAGCACAGGTTCCTGCCTTGGAAAAATACATGGACGCGCTGCGCAAGTCCGGCGATTCCGTCGGCGCGCGTGTGAACGTAGAGGCCGAAGGCGTGCCGCCCGGCTGGGGCGAGCCGATCTATGGCAAGCTGGACGGCGATCTAGCTTCGGCACTCATGTCGATCAATGCGGTGAAAGGCGTGGAGATCGGCGATGGCTTCGATGCGGTTGCGCAGCGCGGCAGCCAGCATCGTGATGAGATGCATATGGACGGCTTTACGTCCAATCATGCGGGTGGCATTCTTGGCGGAATAAGCACGGGGCAGGTGGTGCGTGCCTCGATCGCGCTCAAGCCTACCTCCAGCATCCTGATTCCGGGCCATAGTGTGAACTTGGCTGGGGAAGCGGTGGATGTGGTGACCAAAGGGCGCCACGATCCCTGCGTCGGGATCCGGGCTACGCCCATCGCCGAGGCCATGATGGCGTTGGTGCTGATGGATCACGCCTTGCGTCATCGTGCACAGTGCGGCGACGTGGGCGAGATAAAACCGCGCATTCCCTGAAGGAGCAAGAGGCCGTTATAGGAAGCATCTGTACGGCAAGCAGGTAGCAAGCGCCCAAGGTATTCGGTCTTATTTTATTTATGAGCAAGTCGCACAGTGTTTGGGTCTCGCGCCCACTGTTCCCCGAGGTACTGGCCAGCCTGGCCAGGTACGTCGAGCTGAGCGTCGAGAACAAAGAGACCAAGCGCACGCCTGAGCAACTGCACGAAAAGTTGGCGGCCGTCGACGGCGCAATCGTCGGCCTGAGCGATCGCATCGAAGCCAGTGTGCTGGCCGGCAACCGCCGCCTGCGTGTGATCGCGAACCTCGGCGTCGGCTACAACAATCTCGATCTTCCCGCACTCACCGCAGCGGGCATTCTCGCTACCAACACGCCGGACGTACTCACGCAAACCACGGCCGACTACGCATGGGCGTTGATGCTGGCTGCTGCGCGACGCGTCAGCAGTGCGGAGCGATGGTTGCGGGCAGGGCGTTGGCGCGGCGGCATGCGTTTCGACGACTGGCTCGGCGTGGATGTCCACGGCAAGACGCTGGGCATACTTGGCATGGGTCGCATCGGTCAGGCGGTCGCGCGGCGTGCGGTCGGATTCGATATGAGGGTGATCTACCACAACCGCTCGCGGCTGCCCGAGGCGACCGAGCGCGAATGCCGCGCCGAATGGGTGGAGAAAGCCGATCTGCTCAAGCGCTCCGATCATTTGGTGCTGGTGCTGCCGTATAGCGCGCAAAACCATCATGCAATCGGTGCGGCCGAATTGGCGCAGATGAAGCCCACCGCCGTGCTGGTTAACATTGCCCGCGGTGGCATCGTCGACGATGCCGCGCTGGCTGCTGCCTTGCGTGAGGGGACGTTGGCCGCGGCAGGTCTGGACGTATTCGAGGGCGAGCCCTCGGTGAATCCCGCGCTACGCGAACTCGAGAATGCCGTGCTCAGCCCGCATATCGCCAGCGCCAGCGCCGATACACGCCGAGCGATGGCCCAGTTGGCGGCCGATAATCTGCTCGCCGCCTTAGGCTATGGCCCTAACGCGGGACATCCGCCTTCGCTGCTCAATCCCCAACTGCTGGGCGGGCAAGGCGGTGAAACGTGATACGTCTCACGCTGACGAGGCCGCGCCGTGTCGTTTGTGCGCCGCGCAGGCTAGATTCCTATTCCCCGACAAGTGACCAATGATGAGCAAGAAGAGCAGTTACAAGGTAGCCATGGTAGGCGCGACTGGCGCCGTGGGTGAGACGCTGCTGAGCATCCTCGCCCAGCGCGAATTTCCGATCAGCGAGCTGGTGCCGTTGGCCAGCGAGCGTTCGGCGGGCGGCAAAGTGTCGTTTGGCAATAAAGAGATCACCGTACAAAACCTGGCCGACTACGACTTCACCGGCGTAGACATTGCCTTCTTCTCCGCTGGCGGCTCGGTCAGCCGCGAGCATGCGCCGCGCGCTGCGCAGGCCGGTGCCGTGGTCATCGATAACACCTCGGAATTCCGCTATCAGGACGATATCCCGCTGGTGGTCAGCGAAGTGAACCCGCATGCCATCGCGCAATACGCGCAGCGCGGCATCATCGCCAATCCCAATTGCTCCACCATGCAGATGCTGGTAGCGCTGGCGCCGATCCATCGCGCCGTCGGCATCGAGCGCATTAACGTGGCGACGTACCAATCCGTTTCCGGTGCCGGTCGCTCGGGCATGGAAGAGTTGGGCAAGCAGACCGCTGCGCTGCTTAACTTCCAAGATGTTGAAACGGCCAAGTTCCCGAAGCAGATCGCTTTCAACGTGATCCCGCACATCGACGAATTCCAGGCCAACGGCTACACCAAGGAAGAAATGAAGATGGTGTGGGAGACGCGCAAGATCCTGGAGGACGAGTCCATCCAGGTGAACCCAACGGCGGTGCGCGTACCCGTGTTCTATGGTCATGCCGAGGCGGTGCACATCGAGACGCGCGACAAGATCACCGCCGAACAGGCGCGTGCCTTGCTCGAAGAGGCCGAAGGCGTCGTCGTGCAGGACGAGCGCAAGCCGGGCGGCTATCCCACCCCGGTGGGCGATGCGGCGGGGCAGGATCCGGTTTTCGTAGGCCGCATCCGTGAAGACATTTCCCACGACCACGGGCTGGATCTTTGGATCGTGGCCGACAACATTCGCAAAGGCGCGGCGCTCAATGCCGTGCAGATCGCCGAATTGCTGATCGAGGATTATCTGTAATGAAGTACGTCGTGTCGGTTGTCTTGAGCTTCCTGCTGGCCTCGGCCAGCGTCTGGGCGGGTCCGCAGGCTTCCGGCACGTCCAGTACTTCCAAATCCGTGGCCAACTTGGACCAGCGCGTGGCCAAGAATCAGGCCGATGTCGAGCGCCTGCAACAGAATGTCGGGCAACAGGAATCAGCCAGCCGCGAGGCGGCGGAGCGCTTGCAACAACAAGACCGTACCATTGCCCAATTGCGCCAACAGCTGAAGGCGGCGCAGGAGGCCTCGAAGGCTCCGGCGGCCGGGCATTGACGCCCGTCACGTCCAGTAAAAAAATCGCCCCCGGACGGGCCAGAACCAGCATTGGCTATTGTTGATTGACGTTTATCTAACTAAAGTGACGCCTTCTAAGAGGAAGTCACCGCAACCTGCGGTGATTTTTAGCTAAAGCGTCCGGGGTCGTTCGGGGGAGCACGCGATGAATCGTTCGTTGAAGCTGTCGATACTGTTGGCGCTTGCGCTTGGCAGCAGTCACGCGGCAGCCGTGGAGTTGGGTCAGGCGCACGTCAAATCGGCGCTGGGACAGCCGCTACTGGTCGAAATACCCGTCACGCAGGCAAGCCCGGCCGAGTTGCAGAGCCTGAACGCCCAATTGGCCTCCAATGACGCCTTTGCCAAGGCCGGTGGCCAGCGCCCGAGCATACCCCTCGACTTCAGCGTGGCCGATGTCAACGGGCACAAGGTGATCCGGATCACCAGCAGCGCCACGGTCGACGACCCCTACCTGGACCTCCTCGTGCAGGTCAGTAGCAGCACCGGTAGCAGCGTGCGCGAATTCGCGATCCTGCTCGATCCGCCGAGTAAGGTGGAGCAGGCGGCAAGCAGCGCACCTGCCCATCATCGTGCCCCGGCGAGCAGCGCTTCTTCTACGACAAGCAGCGCAGCCAGCCCACGCCAGACCGCCGCTGTCGCGCCGGCGCATCATGCGGAAGCCAACGCCGCCGCCAAGAACGGCGAGATCACCGTCGAGAAAGGCCAGACGCTCTCTCATGTGGCTGTCGAGGCTGCCACGCCGGGCGTCGATAAGAACCAGATGATGCTTGCGTTGAAGGCCGCCAATCCGGATGCCTTCTACCGCGACAATATCAATGCATTGAAGGCTGGCGCGGTTCTGCGCGTGCCTTCGCACGATGATGCGACGGCCGTCGCTGCGGCAGAGGCCGCCGCTACCGTGCGTCAGCAAGAGAACGATTGGCGCAACGGCACGGTGGCCGCACCGGTAGCCGTCGCCACGGGTGGCACGCGCGCGAATGCTTCGGTCGCCCCGACCGCGACCAGTAACGCCGATAGGCTCGCGCTGGTTCCTCCGGGCAGCGAAGGCCAGTCCGCTGGCGGCACAAATGGCAAAGGTGGCGCCAACGCCGCTATTCGCCAGGAGCTGCAGCGCAGTCAGGAAACGCTCTCCTCGTTGGAGCAGCAGAGCAACGAGCTGAAGTCCCGCTTGAAGGATCTGGAAGACCTCAACGGCAAGAATCAGCGTTTGCTGTCGCTCAAGGACAACGAAATAGCCGATCTGCAGAAGAAGCTGGCCGACGCGCGCAAGTCTGCAGGTCTCCCACCAGCACCTGCAGCAGCCCTGGCGACGGCCGCTTCGGCACCGGCAAAAGCAGTGCAACCGGCGGTAGCTGCCTCCACGCATCCGACGCCTGCTAATCCCGCCTTGGCTTCGGTGGCCAGCGCGACGAAGTCAACGCCTGCCAGCGGTTCGACGACGGCCAATCCGGCAGCGGTTACAACACCGCTAAGTACGGTGGCTCCGAAACCGGCAGCCCCGAAACAATCCAGTCATCCCATCCATCGCGTTCCGGCGCCAGTCGTCGCCGAAGAACCGTGGTACATGCAGACCTGGGCATTGGCGGCTGGCGGTGGCGTCATCGTTCTCCTTGCGGTGCTGGCCTTCTTGTCCCGCCGCGGTAAGTCAGGCACCCAGCCGGCCAAGGCGCCGTCGCCGTCCAAGGGTTCGCTCGCGGATCGCTTCGGCACCGTCGATGCGGATCATCCGCTGGATTCCGATCCAGATCAGGACGAACTACTCGACCAGCTGGCGGAACAGCCCGACGACATCGAGCTGCACCTTGAATTGGTCAGCCTGTATTACACCCGCCGCGACGTCGAACATTTCGAAGCCGCTGCCGAGGCCATGCACGCCCACATCACCAATCCCGACCAGCCTGAATGGCAGGACGTGGTGCACATGGGCGAGGACCTGGTCCCGGGCCATCCGTTGTTCACGCAGGGTGGTGTGGCGTCGTCGCATGACGAGCAACCGCACCACTTCGACCTGGATAGTTACGGCAACGAACCCGCAGCGGAAGCCGCTGTTGCCAAGAGCGCACCGCCGCCGCTGCCGTCCAAGGTCAGTGAGTATCACTTCGATTTCGATCTGACGCCGCACCATGCCGAGACGGCCGCCACGAATGTCGGCCACGCTGCGGCGGTAACGCAGCCGGTGGAGCAGGAACCGGTCTCGACCTGGAACTTCGAGGAACCGGCCGAAGCGTCCGACGCTGCGCACGCCGATCACGAGGCGGATTTTGCCGAGCTGCACGACGACCCGATTGACACCAAGCTCGATCTGGCCCGTGCCTATCTCGACATGGGCGATCCTGATGGTGCCCGCGCCATGCTCGAAGAAGTGCTGCATGAAGGCACGCAGATCCAGAAAGATGTCGCGAAGACGCTGATGGCCAAGATCCACTGATCATCCCCGCGTTCGCATGCACACAACTCGGGCCGGCTATGCCGGCCCGATGCGTTATAAGCACTTACAAACGAAGAATCACCGTCGAACTGCTACGCTTGTCGTCTCGCAGTTTTCCGAATAACCATGCGTATTGCTCTAGGCATTGAATACGACGGCACCGATTTCCTCGGCTGGCAACGGCTTAGCCACGGTGCCAGCGTGCAGGCGAGCGTGGAACGCGCGCTGTCGTTCGTTGCCGCCGAACCGATCGAAGTGACGTGCGCAGGCCGCACCGATGCGGGTGTGCATGGGCGTTGCCAGGTCGTTCATTTCGATACGGACGTGCAACGTGATATGCGCGGCTGGGTGCTAGGTACGTCTTCGAACCTGCCGACCAGCGTTGCGGTTCTTTGGGCGCAACCGGTCTCGGACGATTTTCATGCGCGCTTTTCGGCGCGCAGCCGTCGATATCGCTACACCATCCTCAATCGCAGCATACGTCCCGCCCTGGATGCACGTTACGTCGCCTGGGAGCGTCAGCCGCTCGATGCCGTGCGCATGCATGAAGCCGCGCAGGCATTGATCGGCGAACACGACTTCACCGCCTTTCGCGCCGTGTCGTGCCAGGCGAAACATGCGCGACGCCAGATCACGGCATTGCAGGTGCGGCGGGAGGATGCGCAGGTGATCATCGAGATCGAAGCCAATGCGTTTCTGCATCACATGGTGCGCAATATCGTCGGCTCCTTGTTGCCGGTGGGACGCGGCGAACAGCCGGTGGAATGGGTGGCGACACTGCTGGCCGGACGCAATCGCGAAGTAGCAGGCCCCACGGCCGCTGCCTCGGGCCTGACTTTCATCGGGCCGCGCTACGAGCGACGCTGGGGCCTGCCTGCCGAGGTGAGCGCATGACGCGTATCAAATGCTGCGGCATGACTCGTGTCGAGGATGCATTGCTCGCCGCGGAACTAGGCGCCGATGCGATCGGCGTCGTGATGACTGCACGCAGCAAACGACAAGTAGCCCTTGCGCAAGCCAAGGTGATCGTCGACGCGATGCCGCCGTTCGTCACAACCGTCGCGCTATGCATGGATGACGATGCCGATTTCGTGCGTGCGGTGATTGAAACAGTGCGACCATCGTTGCTGCAGTTCCACGGCGCCGAGCGCGATGAATGGTGCGCCCAGTTCGATACGCCTTATTTGAAGGCTATCGCGATGGGTGAGGGCGCTGCCGCGCTTTCCCAGCTGCGCGCCTTTCCACGCGCGGCCGGTCTCTTGCTCGATGGCCATGGCTTGGGCGAGTCCGGTGGCAGCGGCAAGACCTTCGACTGGTCGTTGATGCCGCGCGATCTGCAACAGCCGTTGATTCTGGCGGGCGGTTTGACGCCGCTGAATGTGCAGGCGGCGATACGTGTGGCGCGCCCCTGGGCAGTGGATGTTTCCAGCGGCATCGAATCCGCGCCGGGTATCAAAGATCCCGACAAGCTGCGCGACTTCATCGCCGCAGTGCGTGCCGCGGGCTAGCTTTCCGTCAACTCGCTGCGTAGCCACGCAACCAGCGCATCGATACGCGCGTCGTTCCTGCGCCGTGGTGTTGCGAGTATCCAGAACGCCGACGTCTGACGAAATCCCCATGGGGCGAGTAGGCGTCCTGCACGCAGGTCGTCTTGCACCAACGGCGCCGGGGCAATCGCCACGCCGAGTCCAGCTACGGCAGCCTCCAATAGATAGAACAATCGCGCGAATCCCTGGCCGTAACGCAGCGATGCGGTCGGTAGGTTGCTCGCTTGCGCCCATTCCGGCCATGCCTGGGGACGCGAGGTGGTGTGCAGCAGCGCTTCATCGCACAAGACGGTTTCGTCCCGGTCCAGCAAGCGCGCCAAGCCTGCGTAACGTGGGCTGACCACTGGGCCGATCTGCTCGGGCGCCAGCTCATGCACCTGCCAGCCGGTCGGCCAGGGTGGCGCGGCGAGTGCAAGCGCGGCGTCGGGCTCGGCGTGTTGTGGGGCGAGCGGGCTTTCCTCCGGCGAAAGATGCAGCCTCAGCATCGGGAGATCGCGTTCAAGACGATCAAGTCGCGGAATCACCCAGCGCGCGAGCAAGCTGCTGGCGCAGCCGAGCACGAATGGCGAATCGCTGCGATGACGCCGCAATTCGGACCAGCCATCACGCAGTTGATCAAAAGCACCGGCCACGCGGTCGCGCAATTCTTCGCCAATGGCGGTGAGCGTGATGCCGCGACCGTGGCGGGCGAATAGGGGCTGCTCAAGCGCCTCTTCCAATACCCGTAGCTGGCGGCTGATCGCGCCATGCGTGACGTGCAGCTCTTCAGCAGCGCGGCTCACGCTGCCAAGCCGAGCGGCAGCTTCGAAGGCGCGCAGTGCGTTGAGGGAAGGCAACTCGCGGCTCATGTTTATGTGAGTTTTTCTGACGTGTTGCGGCGATCATATCGCTTTTTCGGAACCTCGATTCGCGCTATTTTGGCCGTCTGGCGGCCATTGGTTGCCGCTCGCACCTGTAATTTGCATAGGATTTCTGACAGATGCCCACGATCCAGGATTTCCAGAGCTGGCCCGATGCCCACGGGCGTTTCGGCGATTTCGGCGGTCAGTACGTGGCCGAGACGCTGATGGCGCCCCTGGCCGAGCTCACCGAGGCCTATGTGCGCTTGCGGGAAGATCCCGAATTCCTGGCCGAACTGGATCGCGACCTCACCCATTACGTCGGACGCCCAAGTCCGATCTATCACGCCGAACGCTTATCGCAGCATGTCGGCGGCGCGCGCATCCTGCTCAAGCGCGAAGACCTGAATCACACCGGCGCGCACAAGATCAACAACACCATCGGCCAGGCGTTGGTGGCCAAGCGCATGGGCAAGCCGCGCATCATTGCCGAAACCGGCGCAGGCCAGCATGGCGTCGCCAGCGCGACGGTCGCCGCGCGTTTCGGTTTGAAGTGCGTGGTGTACATGGGCGCTGTCGATATCGAGCGGCAGAAGATCAACGTCTATCGCATGAAGCTGCTCGGCGCCGAAGTGGTGCCGGTGACGTCCGGCTCGAAAACGTTGAAGGATGCCTTGAATGAGGCGATGCGCGATTGGGTCACCAACGTGGCCGACACGTTCTACATCATCGGCACGGTGGCCGGTCCGCATCCGTATCCAATGATGGTGCGCGATTTCAACGCCGTGGTCGGGCGCGAAGCACGCGCGCAGATGCTGCAGCAGTACGGCCGTTTGCCGGATGTGCTCACCGCTTGCGTCGGCGGCGGTTCCAACGCCATCGGCCTGTTCCACGCTTTCCTCAACGACAGCAGCGTGCGCATGGTGGGCGCCGAAGCGGCAGGCGAGGGCATTGCGACGGGGCATCACGCCGCATCGCTGGCTGCGGGACGTCCTGGTGTGTTGCACGGCAATCGCACCTATGTGCTGTGCGATGACAATGGACAGATCACCGAAACGCATTCAGTTTCCGCCGGCCTCGATTACCCCGGCGTCGGTCCCGAGCACGCATTTCTGAAAGATGCCGGGCGCGCTGAATATGTAGGCGTGACCGACGACGAAGCACTCGAAGCCTTTCACTTGCTCGCGCGCACCGAAGGCATTCTCGCAGCGCTCGAATCAAGCCATGCGGTGGCGCAAGCCATGAAGCTGGCGCGCGAGCTGCCGAAGGACGGCATCGTGCTCTGCAATCTTTCCGGCCGCGGTGACAAGGACGTGCACACGATCGCCGCACGCGAAGGAGTGCAAGTATGAGCCGCATCGATCGTCGCTTCGCCGCATTGAAAGTAGCGGGCCGTACCGGACTGATTCCTTTCGTCACCGCAGGCGATCCTGCGCCGGAACACAGCGTGGCCCTCATGCACGCCTTGGTCGATGCGGGTGCGGACATCATCGAATTGGGCGTGCCGTTTTCCGATCCGATGGCCGATGGTCCGGTGATCCAGCACGCGAGCGAGCGCGCAATTGCGAAAGGTGTTGGCCTTGCTGATGTACTGGCCTGGGTGGCTACGTTTCGCGAGCGCGACAAGGACACGCCGGTAGTGCTGATGGGGTATCTCAATCCGATCGAAATCCACGGCTATCAGCGCTTCGCCGACGAAGCCGTCGCAGCGGGCGTGGATGGCGTGCTCGTGGTCGATTGTCCCTTGGAGGAAGCAGCCGTGCTGGCGCCTTTGCGCGCGGCCGGACTGCAGCAGATCCTGCTCGCCGCACCCACCACCGCACCTGTGCGTATGGCGCAATTGTGCGAGGCCGCGGCGGGTTTCCTGTACTATGTATCGTTCGCCGGCATTACCGGGGCGGGGCGCTTGAGTACCCAGGACATCGCCGCACGCGTGGCGGATATCCGGGCTCATGCGAAGTCACCGGTAGCCGTGGGCTTCGGCGTGAAAGATGCGCAGAGCGCGAAAGCCATTGCTGGTTTCGCCGATGCTGTGGTGATCGGCAGTGCGCTGGTCGAACGGCTCGATGGCGCGGCGACGGCGCAGCAAATCGCGGCGCGGGTTGGGGAATTCCTCGGTCCGATCCGTGCGGCGCTGGATGCGCCGACAAGTTCCTCTTAAAAATGAGGAGTGGGGTGTGGGGCAGACCCTCGACCAAGCGCGGCAATGGAACGCGCTGCTGATTGAGCGGTCACACATACGCGATGGGGCAGGAGCCCGCGTTATCACCAACAGGATCTGGTGTCGTACGAAGTCGCCCCCATGAAGTCCTGACGGTTCCGGACCGTTGGATTCCAGATTGAGGTTTTTATGAATTGGCTGCAAAAAATCATGGCGCCCCGTGCACGGACGCAAAGCCCCCCGCCCGGCGGGAAGGGCAAAGTGCCCGAGGGTGTATGGGAGAAGTGCGGTGGCTGTGGCGCCGTGCTTTATCGGCCGGAGCTGGAACGCAACCTGATGGTTTGCCCCAAGTGCAGCCATCACCATGCTATCGGCGCGCGCGAGCGCCTGCTGGCTTTCTTCGATGAAGGCAGCACGCAAGAACACTGGGCCAGCATGGAGCCCACCGATCCGCTGAAATTCCGCGACTCCAAGAAGTATCGCGACCGCATCGTTGCCGCGCAGAAATCCACCGGCGAAAAAGATGCGCTGATCGCGACGAGCGGCAAGCTCAAGGACAAGTCGTTGATGGCGGTCGCCTTCGAGTTCTCCTACATGGGGGGCTCGATGGGCTCGGTCGTCGGCGAGAAATTCACCCGCGCCGCCGAACGAGCATTGGCCGAGCGCAGCGCGTTGGTGTGCTTTTCCGCCACGGGCGGCGCGCGCATGCAAGAAGCGTTGTTTTCGCTGATGCAAATGGCCAAGACCTCGGCTGCGCTCGCGCGTCTGCGCGAAGCTGGCGTGCCCTATATCAGCGTGCTGACGCATCCCACTACGGGCGGCGTATCCGCCAGCCTTGGCATGTTGGGCGACATCAATGTCGCCGAACCCAAGGCGCTGATCGGCTTCGCCGGTCCGCGCGTGATCGAGCAGACTGTGCGCGAGACCTTGCCTGAAGGTTTTCAGCGTTCGGAATTCCTGCTTGAGCATGGCGCGATCGACATGATCGTCGACCGGCGCGAGATGCGCGACAAGTTGGCCGATGTGCTCGGCATTCTGCGCAGAGTGCCACGCGCAGCCTAAGCAGGCGCGATGCGAACGATGCCGCCTTCGGGCGGCATCGTTTTTTCAGTCTCCGAAAAATTTCCAGCGCTTCTCACCGTCATTCCGGCGAAGGCCGGAATCCAGTCAAATACGCGTGCGAAGCACACAAAATCGCTCGTCGGAATGACAAACGAAGATCAATTCGTCGCGACGCAAGTGCTGCAGTTGTCCACAACAAATGTGGACGCATCCGGTAAAAGCCTGTGGACAACCCGCATCGCTAACTTTGCGATCAATCACTTGGCACACGGTGATGAAACTTTGCGCATGAACTGCGCGCAGTTTTCCACAGCTATTGTGGAAAGTATCCGGTAGAGCCTGTGGATAGATGCGCTATCTCGTTGAACGCAAAGCACGTCAGTACAGCGTGCTTAGCGATTGATCAGCGCACGTGCGGTGTCGATTACACCAGCAACTGCGGTGCGCTGTGCACCAGCCACAGCGACAGTGCACCGAGGCCACTGCCAACGAAAATCGCAGCTAGCACATCGCTCGGATAATGCAAGCCGAGAATCACGCGCGAAGCAGCAACGAGCGCCGTGAAAGTAAGCAGCAGCGGTGCCAGCAGCGGATACCACGCAAGTGCGACAACCGTAAACCCGACTGCCTGCAGCGTGTGTCCCGACGGAAAACTGAATTCGTCCAGGGGCGGCACGTGTGCAATCACGCCGGGGCAGGTGCGGAACGGTCGCGGCCGGCGCGTCCAGCGCTTCAAGATGCGATACAGCAACAGTGCGACCAGGCCGGTGGCTGCCATGTGCGCGGCGGCTTCCAGTCCGCGCCGTCCATCGATCAAAGCCAGTGCGAGCATCAATGCGTACCAGAAGATGCCGTCGCCGAGTCGGCTGATTGCGCCGAAAAACACACCGACCGCATGCCGCGCGCCCCAACGATTGGCGGCGATGCACATGCGTCGGTCGAACGCATGGCGCGGAAGGGCGACCGGGTCAGGCAGGTGCGATGGTGACATGGCGCTCATGCACGTTCTCCTCGACCAGTTCGCTAAGTTGGGTTTCGAATTCGCGGATGACTGCTTCGGGCGAGAGCTTTGCCACGCTCTCTTCCGCAGCCTTTCCCATGCGGCGTACCAGCCCCATGTCGCTAGCCAAGGTCACGGCGGCGGCGGTAAAGGCGCTCGCGTCGCCGGACACGATGCGGAAACCGTTAACGCCATCGAACAGGTGTTCGCGCGCCGCACCTTCGGCATAAGCCACTACCGGCAGGCCGGCGGCGAGGGCTTCCAGGATCACGTTGCCGAAGGTTTCGCTGAGACTCGGAAACGGAAAGATATCTGCGCTGGCGAAGTGCGCCGCCAGTGTCTCGTCGCGCTTCATGCCAACGAAGATGAAATCCGGATGTGCCGCCTGCAACGCCGCGCGGGCAGGGCCATCACCCACCCATACGTAGCGTGCCTTCGGCGCGTGCTGCTGGATCGCGCGGAAAGTTTCCACGGCCAGTTCGAGATTCTTTTCCGGTGCGATGCGACCCACATACAGCACCACCGGCGTATCCGCATCCACGCCCCAGCTTTCACGCAGCGACATGTCGCGCTTGGAGGGATGGAAGAGTTTGGTATCCACCGCGCGGCGAAGCAGGCGCGCATGATCGACGCCCATTGCCGCCAATTCCTGCGCGAGGGCATCCGTAGGCACCAATGTGATGTTGGCGCGGCAGTGGAAGCGACGCAGATAGCCGTGTACCACCGGGGTCAAGAAACCAACACCGTAGTGATCGGCGTAGGTATCAAAACGCGTGTGGAAGCCAGTCGCGACGGGTATGCCGAGCTTCACCGCGGTTTTCACGGCCGAGCGGCCCAGTGGGCCTTCGGTGGCTACATAGATGGCATCTGGACGGTTTTCCGTCCAACGCTTGCGCAGTGTGCGGCTAGCCGGCAAGCCGAAACGCAGGCCTGGATAGCGCGGTAGGGCTGCGCCGCGGGTTTCGAGTGCATGGATGCCCGGTTCGTCGACATGGCTGACCGTCTGTCGCGGACGGATCATGTCGATCTCGTGGCCGCGTGCGGCCAGACCAGTCGCCAGACCATGCACGGTGAGGGCAACACCGTTGATCTCAGGCGGATACGTCTCGCTGATGATGCCAATACGCATAGCGCATCCCCATACTGTACGGCCGTAGCTTGAGCCCGAGTCGTTTCGTGGGCGTGGCGGTCAGGTGACACTGGAGTTACGGGTGTTACCGAATGCAGACGGTGTGGCGACACGCTTCTGTAGCCATAGGCCGGCCTAATTGGGCTAGATTGCTCTTACCCCTGGACCAGGAGACACGTCGATGAAACGTCTATTGCTCGCCCTAGCGTTGGTTGCATCCGCCGGTTCAGCCCTGGCCGCCGATGCCCCTACGTTGCCGGTCACCAAGGCCCCTGCCGGGGCGGAGGTCTACATCATCTCGCCGCAGGACGGTGCCACCGTCTCCCAGAGCTTCACCGTCCGTTTCGGACTCAAGGGCATGGGTGTGGCGCCGGCAGGCGTTACCCACGAAAACACCGGACATCACCATTTGCTGGTCGATGTGAAAGTGCTGCCCGTGGCGGGTCAGCCCATCCCCAAGGATGAAACGCACCTGCATTTCGGGGCCGGCCAGACCGAAACCACGCTGAAGCTGACGCCCGGCACGCATACCCTGCAGCTGGAGTTGGGCGATGCCAACCACATTCCGTTTGACCCGCCGCTGGTATCGAAGGCGATCACGATTCACGTGAAGTGATCGCAGTCCGTCGTTCCGGCGAAAGCTGGGACGACGGTTCGCCCTCGTTATCCGAGGGCAACGTTATAAAGGCCGTGGTATTGGCCAAGTCGACGCGACAGATCGGCTAAAATGTCAGGTTCCGTCTCGTGCCATTCGTGAATCCATGACCGTTCGCACCCGCTTTGCTCCCAGCCCTACCGGTTTCCTTCACATCGGCGGCGCGCGCACCGCGCTGTATTGCTGGCTGGAGGCCCGTCGTCGCGGCGGCGAATTCCTGCTGCGCATCGAAGACACCGATCGCGAGCGCTCCACGGAGGAAGCCGTCAAGGCCATCCTCGACGCCATGCAATGGCTGGATCTCAACGCCGAGGGCGTGCCGATCTACCAGACGCATCGCCTGGCTCGCTACAAGCAGGTTGCCGATGAGTTGCTGGCCGCCGGCAAGGCGTACTACGCCTACGAATCCAAGGAAGAAATCGAAGCCATGCGCGAAGCCGCCATGGCGCGTGGCGAAAAGCCGCGCTACAACGGTTACTATCGTGATCGCAACGAGCCTTATCGCGACGATCCCCATCGCGTGATCCGCTTCAAGAATCCGCTGGAGGGCTCGGTGGTGTTCGACGACAAAGTGAAGGGCAGGGTGGAGTGGGCCAACGCCGAGTTGGACGATCTGGTGATCTTCCGCTCCGATGGCTGGCCGACTTACAACTTCGCCGTGGTGGTCGATGACATCGACATGGGGATCACCGAAGTGATTCGCGGCGATGATCACGTCAACAACACGCCGCGCCAGATCAACATCTATCACGCGCTCGGCGCGAAGGTGCCGGAGTTCGCGCACTTGCCGATGATTCTCGACAAGGAAGGCAAAAAGCTTTCCAAGCGCACCAATTCGGTCAGCGTGATGGAGTACCGCGAGAACGGTTTCCTGCCGCACGCGATACTCAACTACCTTGTGCGTCTGGGCTGGTCGCACGGCGATCAAGAAATCTTCTCGCGCGAGGAAATGGTGAAGTTGTTCGACGTCGCCGACGTCAACAAGGCTGCCTCGCGTTTCGACACCGAAAAGCTGGAATGGCTCAACCAGCATTACCTCAAGACGGATGATCCACAGACGCTGGCGCCGGAATTCGCGTGGCATCTCGCGCGCGCAGGCATCGATACCAACAATGGGCCCGCCCCGGCGGATGTGATCGTCGCGCTGCGTGATCGCGTGCATACGTTGAAGGAAATGGCCGAACGCGCCAAGATCTGGTACGGCCCGATCACCGAATGGGACGACAAGGCCGTCGCCAAACACCTCAAGAATGAGAGTGCCGTGCAGGTATTGCAGGCCGCGCGTGAGTTGCTCGTGAGTTGCGAGTGGAAGCCGGAGCCGATCCACCAGGTGATCGAACAGGTTGCCGCAAAACTCGAGCTCGGCATGGGCAAGATCGCGCAGCCCTTGCGCGTGGCGATGACCGGCACACAAGTGTCGCCGTCGATCGATCACACCATTTACCTTACCGGTCGTGACGTTGCGCTCAAGCGCATCGACGATGCCATCGCTCTTGCCCGGGCTTGAGAACTCCAACTTGTGTCACTCTCCATTTCCGACAACGGAAATAATCTGAGTGTCATCGGGCCGCCTTTCGCTGCAAGCAGCAAAGCGGGTCAATGACAGGCTAGAGCGAGGCGCGAATGGACGAACTGCTGGCCAAGGCAACCCAAGGCGTCGATCTCGATTCCCCCGGTGCGTTCATCCACATTTTCCTCAACTTGATGAACATGATTCCCTGGGCCGCATTGTTCTGGTGGAACGTGGTATTCGTCGCGGTGGGAGCGTTGCTCGGCTGGTGGCGTGGGCGATTGATGGTCGGTATTGTCTGGGCGCTGGTGCTAGGGCCGATCGGCTGGATTATCGTGTTGCTAGCCCCCAAATCCGTGAAACCGCCGCCACTGCCGCGTTGAGCTTGGCGCCGGGTGTATGATCAACAACGAGGTGAACCCGTTGAGCAGCAATCCTTCCGTCAAAGCGCACGTCCACCATCATCACGAAGGTCCTAAGGAATTCGTGGCCGCGGTGGAGCACGCCAGCGAAGAGCGTGGTTTGCGCTTGACGCCCTTGCGCAAGGAAGTGCTGGAACTGGTTGCCGCTGCGGGCAAGCCAGTGAAGGCTTACGATCTGCTCGATCATCTGCGCGAGCGTCACGGCAACGCTGCGCCGCCCACGGTGTATCGCGCGCTCGATTTTCTGCTCGAGCATGGTTTTATCCATAAGCTTGAATCGATCAATGCCTTCGTTTCCTGCCACCATCCGGCCGAAGCGCATCAGGTACCGTTCCTGATCTGCGATGTCTGTTCCAGCGCGCAGGAAGTGTGCGACGAACGCGTCGCCGAATTGATCGAAGCACAAGCCAAGGCCTTTGGCTTTCGTCCGCAGGCACAGACGCTCGAAGTGCACGGCATCTGCAAGAACTGCCGCAAGGCGTGATTCACGGCTGACGCCGTGCCGCCTCAGCGCACGGCGATACCACCCATCCAACTGGCGATGCCATCGACAACCTGTTGCTCGATGCCGTCATAACCGTGCGGAGTCAGTGAGCCGCACGGATTGCGGGATTGTTCGACGCCACCGCTGACATACAGCACGCGCACCTGGGGGGAGTTGGACATCGCCGCCGCGATGCGCGGCGCATCTTCCGGCGGCGCCACGCTGCATCGATCATCATGATTGGCGACGACGAGTGCCGGTACGCGTACATCTTGCGGATCTGCTTGAAAAACGGTTTCGTGGCTGCCGCCCAGTCGCGAAACTGATTCGGTCAAAACCACGCCGGCAAGCTGTGTCGCGTCGAGATGCGCGGCGCCATTCATCGCCGCGATCGATCCTTGGCTGGTTCCTAAGAGAAAGACTGGCGTTGCTGATTTTGCATGCGCAAAACTTACCAAGTCGCCGACCAATGCAGCGAACGCTGGCGAGCTGCGCATGCCGCGCAAATTGGCACCATCGACGGCGTCTGGAATGAGTACGGCGTAACCGCGACTCACCCACAGCTGACGCGTGCGCACGACAAAATTATTGTCATGGCGCAGATCTCCATCGCGTTCGATACCAACATCACCCGCACCCCCCGGCATCATGACGATGATTGCTTTGGGTGACGTAGGCGCGCTGTATAGCACGCGCTGGTGACTGCCGTTGCTCAGTGGCAGGTCGAAAACGCGTTCGACGGGGACGGGTGAGGCTTCGCTGGCTACCGCGGTGCTGTTCGATGCGTCATGTTGCGGGGGTAGGGCGAACGATACCGAAAGGGGCGCGAGCGCGATGGTTGCGAGGGAGATAGCTCGGAGAATTCGGTTCATCGGTCTGTCTTTGTATGCATGTTCCTTTGAAGAACGCGCTCCGGCAGTCGATGGTGTACGGCTCCGGTTTCTCGGCTGTGTAGGCGACTGGCCAACTAACTGACGCAGGGTTGACGGTGCCGCTTGCGCGGGAGGATCGAGTGTTATATTGTATCAAAACCCGCCGACCCCTCGGCTAACCCTACGTATGGTGTAGTCCCACCCCATGGATTCCACGCCAACGCCTCAACCTACCCGCTGGTGGAACTTTGCCGATCGCGTCGGTGCGACCGCCTCGTTCCTTTGCGCAATTCACTGCGCCCTCCTGCCATTTGTACTGGCGATTCTTCCCTTGCTTGGGCTCAGCTTCCTTGCCGATCATGCGTTCGAGCGCGGCTTCGTGCTGTGCGCCAGCGCGCTGGCGCTGTTTGCGCTGGTCAACGGTTACCGCCGCCATCATCGATCGCTCCCGCTACGGCTGGCTCTTCCCGGCCTGGCGCTGCTGGTGATGGGCGTCACCTTTGCCGAAAACTACTCGATCATCCTGCACAGCGTGCTGGTGACGTGCGGTGGTTTGCTGGTTGCCAGCGCGCACTTCGTGAACCTTCGACTTGATCGCCTGCATGGTCATGTGCACGGCGCGCATTGCGCACACTGAACGCTTTGTGCGCTCAGTGATTGTGTAACGGCCATAACGCTTCCTAGCATTGTCGAATGAATCACGCGCATAGCCACGCCTGCGAGCATCACGATCATTCACCGGCAACGGGAGCGATGGGTCGCGAGCGCAAACTGCTGATTGCCTTCGTGCTGACTGCGGGCATGATGATTGCCGAGGTCGGCGGTGGCTTGTGGTCGGGTTCGCTGGCGCTGTTGGCCGATGCCGGCCATATGCTGGTGGATTCGCTGGCGCTTTTGCTTGCCTTGCTTGCAGCGCGTATGGCGCTGCGTCCGGCTGATGCGCGTCGTACTTACGGCTATGGCCGCATGGAAGTGCTCGCCGGTTTTGTCAACGCACTCACGCAATTCGTGCTGGTCGGCTTTATTGCTTACGAAGCCGTCGATCGACTTTTCAAGCCCGTCGAGATTCTTTCTGGCGTGATGCTCGGCGTGGCAATCGTCGGCCTGCTGGTGAATCTCATCGTGTTGCGCAGCCTACACGGACATGCGCATGACGATGTGAACCTGGGTGCGGCGAGCTTGCATGTGTTGGGCGACCTGATGGGATCCGTCGGTGCCGTGCTCGCGGCACTCGCCGTGCGCTGGATGGGCTGGAATTGGGCGGACCCGGTTTTGTCGCTGCTGGTGTCGTTGCTGATTTTGCGCAGCGCATGGGAGCTGCTACGTCGGTCCACGCACATACTGCTGGAAGGCGTGCCTGAGGGTATGGACCCGAAGGAAGTCGAAGTCGTATTGCGTGCTGCCGATGCGTCGATCAGCGATGTGCACCATCTGCATGTCTGGCAACTCGCATCCGGCTCGCGCATGGCCACGCTGCATCTTGAACTGCATGACCAGAACGATGGCGCCCGTGTCCTTGCCGCGGTCAACCAGACCCTGCTGGAGCGCTTTGGCATCCGCCATACCACCGTGCAGATCGACCTGGGCGAC
>CAJCJD010000037.1 GCA_903970555.1 Vulcanimicrobiota bacterium | reverse complement strand
GCCCATGTTGGTCATCTGCTCAAGCTGGTCGCGCATATCGTTGAGATCGAAGCGCTTGCCCTTCATCACCTTGGTGGCGAGCTTCTGCGCTTTTTCCTGATCGACCTTGCGCTCGACTTCCTCGACCAGCGACAGCACGTCACCCATGCCGAGGATGCGTTGCGCGATACGGTCCGGATGGAACGGCTCCAGCGCGTCGGTTTTCTCGCCCGCGCCGAGGAATTTGATCGGGCGGCCGGTGACATAGCGCACCGACAATGCAGCACCGCCGCGCGCATCGCCGTCGGTCTTAGTCAAGACGACACCAGTAAGCGGCAACGCCTCGCTGAACGCCTTGGCCGTGTTGGCGGCGTCCTGACCGGTCATCGAATCGACCACGAACAAGGTTTCGATCGGCGTGAGCGCGGCGTGCAGCGCCTTGATCTCGGCCATCATCGCTTCGTCGACGTGCAAGCGGCCTGCGGTATCCACCAGCAGCACGTCGATCACTTCCTTGCGCGCGGCTGCGATCGCGGCCTTGGCGATATCCACCGGGTTCTGGCCCGCTTCAGACGGGAAGAACTTCACGCCGACCTGTTCGGCCAGCGTGCGCAATTGTTCGATAGCTGCGGGACGATAAACGTCGCAGCTCACCACCATCACACGCTTCTTTTTGCGTTCGGTGAGAAAACGCGCGAGCTTGGCGACCGTAGTGGTCTTACCAGCGCCTTGCAGGCCAGCCATCAACACCACTGCGGGCGGCTGCTGGGCGAGATTCAGTTCGGTGTTCGAGGTGCCCATCACCGCGGTCAGCTCGTCGCTGACCACCTTCACCAGGGCTTGGCCAGGCGACAGGCTCTTGAGCACTTCCTGGCCGACCGCACGCACCTTCACGCGCTCGATCAAGGCCTGCACCACGGGCAGCGCCACGTCGGCTTCGAGCAGGGCGATACGTACTTCGCGCAACGATTCGCGGATGTTTTCCTCGGTCAGCCGACCGCGTCCGCGTAAACGGTTGACGGTGGTGGAGAGGCGTTGGCTGAGTGACTCAAACATGGCGATGGACTTGGGAAAGGCCGAGCGGATTGGCAAATATACCAGAGACGCCCGTTTTCTCAGGAATGCGCCGGCTGGGGCCTGATCCACACGGCAAGCGCGTGTGCCAAATCACGAAACGGTTTGTTGTTTTGCCGCGTTCACGGCATCGGGACCCTGTGCCACACTTGCACGCCATGCTGCCCGCCCTTTCGATCTTCGCCATTGCCTGCTACCTGCTCGCCAGCGGGCTGTTGGCGCGGCCGCTGTTTACGGGCAGTTCCAAGACTCCCGCCACCTTTGCGCGTCCCGCCCTGGCCATTGCGGCGCTTGCGGTGATTGCGCACGCATCCGCATTGCTCGCGACGCATCGCGGTGCGCTGGACCTGCATTTCTTCGCAGCGCTTTCGCTGGTCGCTTGCGTGGTATCGGCATTAACGTTGCTGGTCAACCTGGCCAGGCCCGTGGCGACACTTGGCGTCATCATTTTTCCGATCAGCGCCTTGCTGCTGGGGGTCGATAGCTTCCTGGCGCCCTCTACGGCGCCTGTCTCGATGGATTGGCACATCAAGCTACACGTCACAGTGGCGTTGCTGGCCTTTGGCGTGCTGTCGATAGCTGCGGCCATGGCGATCCTATTGGCGATACAAGAGCGCGCCCTGCGACATCGCCAACTGGGGCCGTGGCTTAGCGCTCTTCCGCCGCTGACCTTGACCGAATCCGTGCTTTTCCGCCTGATCGGCGCCGGCTTCTTCCTGCTGACGTTAGCCCTGCTCACCGGCATCCTGTTCGTGGACAACCTGTTCGGCCAGCACCTGGTGCACAAGACCGTGTTGTCGATCATCGCGTGGCTGGTGTTTGGCGCCCTGCTCTATGGCCGCTGGCGTCATGGTTGGCGCGGACGCAGCGCCGTGAATCTCACGCTGATCGGCATGGGTGTGCTGGCGCTGGCGTTCTTCGGCTCGAAGTTTGTGCTGGAAGTGATCCTGCACCGCGCGGTGGATTGACCCGCTCTCAGCGGCAAGCGTCGATGGCTTGCGACAAGCGCTCGACACCAATCACTTCCATCTCGCCGACGCGCCCCTTCTTCGGTGCGTTAGCTTTCGGCACGATCGCACGCAGAAATCCATGGTGGGACGCTTCTTTCAATCGTTCCTCGCCGTTGGGCACCGGGCGGATTTCACCGGAGAGCCCCACTTCGCCGAAGGTGATCGTCTTCTCTGGCAGCGGCCGATCACGAAGCGATGACAGCACCGCGAGCAGCACGGGAAGATCGGCGGCGGTTTCCTGCACGCGAATGCCGCCCACGACATTGACGAATACATCCTGGTCGTAGGCCGCCACACCACCGTGTCGATGCAACACCGCTAGCAGCATCGCCAGACGATTCTGTTCCAGACCTAGCGCCACGCGCCGCGGATTACCCAGCGAGGATTGATCCACCAGCGCCTGCACTTCCACCAGCAACGGACGCGTGCCTTCGCGAGTCACCATGACCGCGCTGCCCGAGGTGGGGCCGCTATGAGCGGACAGGAATATCGCCGAAGGATTAGATACTTCGCGCAGGCCCTTTTCAGACATTGCGAACACGCCCAGCTCATTCACCGCTCCGAAACGATTCTTGAAAGCGCGCAACACGCGGAAACGGCTGCCCGAATCGCCTTCGAAATACAGCACGGCATCGACCATGTGTTCGAGCACGCGCGGGCCTGCAATACCACCTTCCTTGGTGACATGGCCGACCAGGAAGACAGAGGTGCCGCTTTCCTTGGCAAAACGCGTCAGGCGTGCCGCCGATTCGCGCACCTGACTCACCGAACCGGGAGCCGCCGTAAGCAACTCGGTCCAGATCGTCTGGATCGAGTCGATCACCAGCACACGCGGCCGCGTGGCCGCAACTTGCTCGAGGATGCGCTCGACGCCTGTCTCCGCCAGTGCCTGCAGCGGCTGCAGCGGTAGATCGAGCCGTTGTGCGCGAGAGGCCACCTGCGCCAGCGATTCCTCGCCGGTGACGTAAATGCTCGGCAACTTTTCGCCGAGTTTGCCAAGCATCTGCAACAGCAACGTCGACTTGCCGATACCCGGATCGCCACCGATCAACACCACCGATCCGTCGACCAGACCGCCGCCCAGCACGCGATCAAGTTCGCCGATACCGGTCAGCGTGCGCGACTCAGCGGTGATCAGCACGTCGGTTAGCGGCGTAACACGCGGCACGCTGTTGGCAGCACCCGCGTAGCCGCCTTGTCGCGCAGCACCGACAGACTTTTGCGCCGACTGCACCACAAACTCCGAAAGCGTATTCCACGCGTTGCATTCGACGCACTGACCTTGCCACTTGTTGTGCTCGGCACCGCAATCGGTGCAGACATAGGCAGTTTTGGCTTTGGCCATGAGATTAGATCGCTGACGTCGATGGAAAGAGCTTAGCCTGCGATGGTCGCAAGCTGCGAGACAGACGCACGCCGGTCACTCCTCGTCTTCGACGAACAGCACGCGACGCGTCATACCGCAGGTAAGGTCGTAACTGATCGTGCCCGATTGCGCCGCGACGATTTCCACCGGCAGCTCCGGCCCCCACAGCACCACGCGATCGCCCACCTTCGCCTGTGGTGCTTCACGCAAATCCAGCGTGATGAGGTCCATCGACACACGCCCGACTAACGGCACACGCCGATCGCCAACCAACACCGGCGTTCCAGCCACCGCGCTGCGCGGATAGCCGTCACCGTAGCCGACAGCGGCGACGCCGACAGGCATGTCTTCCGGGCACTCCCACAGGCCGTTGTAACCGATACGTTCACCACGTCCGATGGTGTTGATGGCAATCAGGCGCGTGGACAGGGTCATCGCCGGGCGGAAACCAAAATCCGCACCGCTCTTGCCGTCCACGACGGAGAGCCCATATAGCAACCCGCCCGTGCGCACCCAGTCAGCGCGCGCATCAGGCCATCCCAACACCGCAGCAGAGTTGGATAGCGAACGCGGCCCGAACAAACCGCGCGTCGCGTTGTTAAAACGTTCGATTTGTAGACGCGTTCGCTCGCCGTCGAAAACTTCCGACTCGGCAAAGTGCGTCATCAAACCGATATCCGGATCGATGCTCGACATCGTCGAGAGCTGCGCATGCACCAACGCCGCGCGCTCGGGAGCGAAGCCCAGGCGATGCATGCCACTGTCGATTTTCAGCCATACACGCAGACGACCGCGCGTAGGCGATGCCTCCGACAACCAGTGCAGCTGACTTTCGTGATGAATCGCCGCATCGAGGCCAAGGCGCTGCATTTCGGCGATATCGCCCGCCTGATCCGGGCCAGACAGCACCACGATGCGTTGCCGATGTCCGGCTGCGCGCAAGCGCAAGCCGTCACCGAGCGACGCTACCGCAAATGCATCGGCCGCCCCGTTCAACGCACGCGCGACGCGTTCCAGGCCATGCCCATACGCATCGGCTTTGACCACGGCCATGACCTGAGACGGCGCAGCCATCTCGCGGATGCGCTCGAGGTTGTGGCGCAGCGCGCCCAGATGAATGGTGGCGACAGTTGTGCGGCTCATGGTCCTGACTTGATCGAAACCGATGCTTCCGAAACGCGGAAGCACAAATGAGCAATGATCCGATGGCTCACGCCCGCTGCATCATAGGGTATCGGCTAACCGGAGGTAGATCAGGGCAATGCGATGGCAAAGCACAGGCAACATCCTCAGATGATGCCAGGCTCTTAGAAATGCCCCACATAGCTATCCGGGCTGTAATTTTCGAACTTGGTGTAATGACCGAGGAAGGTCAGCTTCACTGTATCGGTGGGGCCGTTACGCTGCTTGCCGATGATGATTTCGGCCAGGCCTTTGTCCGGCGATTCCTTGTTGTAGTAGTCATCGCGGTAGATGAACATGATGACGTCGGCGTCCTGCTCGATAGCGCCCGATTCGCGCAAGTCCGACATCATCGGCCGCTTGTCGGCACGCTGCTCCAACGAGCGGTTCAACTGCGACAGCGCGATCACCGGCACGTTGAGTTCTTTTGCCAGGCCCTTCAGCGAGCGCGAGATTTCCGAAATTTCGGTGGCGCGGTTTTCCTTGTTGCCCGGCACCTGCATCAACTGAAGGTAATCGATCACGATCAGGCCCAGGCCGCCGTGTTCGCGGTGCAAGCGACGCGCGCGCGACCGCAATTCCACTGGCGAGAGACCGGGCGTGTCGTCGATGAAGATCTTCGCCTCCGATAGCAGCGCGATCGCATTGGTGACGCGCGGCCAGTCTTCTTCGGCCAGATCGCCATTGCGCAGATGCTGCTGATGGATACGGCCGACCGACGAAATCAGACGGAATGCCAGCTGCGAGGCGGACATTTCCATCGAAAACACGGCAACAGGTTTTTTGGCGCGAAGCGCTGCCGCTTCGGCGATATTCAGCGAAAAAGCGGTCTTACCCATCGACGGGCGTGCCGCGATGATGATCAGGTCCGACGGCTGCAAGCCTGAGGTGAGATTGTCCAGATCGGTGAAACCGCTGGAAATACCGGTGAGCTGGCCTCGATTCTGATAACGCTCGTGCAGTAGGCGGAACGCGTCTTTCACCGCCTCGCGCATCGAGACCGTGTCTTTGCGACCGCGTGCACCGGATTCGGCGATGTGGAACACGCGCTGTTCGGCGCTTTCGAGCACCTCCTGCACGCCCTTGCCTTCCGGTCGATAGCCGTCTTCGGTGATCGCGGTGCCTGCATCGATCAACTGACGCAGCACGGATTTCTCGCGCACGATCTCCGCGTAAGCGGCAATGTTCGCGGCGCTGGGCGTGGCGTTCGCCAGTTCCACCAAATAGCTGGCGCCGCCGACCATTTCGGCCAGACCGTTGCCTTCGAACCAATCACCAAGCGTCACGGCATCGCACGGCATGCCCTTGTTGGCCAGCTCGGTGATAGCGCGCCAGATCAGCCGATGATCCTTGCGGTAGAAATCTTGTTCGCCCAGTTTGTCGGCGACTTTGTCCAGCGCATCCGCCGCCAGCATCAGACCACCGAGCACTGCCTGTTCCGCATCGATGGAATGCGGCGGCACACGCAATGCTTCGACGGCGCTATTGGTGGATTTGCGTTCGGGCACGAAGGACATGGACATTCCCTGTAGCAAGGAAGTGCGCAAAGCCGTGTAGGCGGGCACAAGATGTGAGCATACGCGGCGCCGTCTCACGCGACGAGACAATAAGTCTGTGGATATCGTGTGGAAAGCTGGGGATAAAGTTTGGGAGTCGCCCAAAACAAACGGGCGCCCAACGGCGCCCGTCTGGATCCATCAAAAGATGGCGTAGCGGCTTACTTTTCGCCGACCACGATCACCTTGACGGTGTTCTGCACGTCGGCATGCAGAGCGATCAGCACGTCGAACTCGCCGATGTGGCGGATCGGGCCTTCGCCCTGGATCACTTCACCCTTGTGGATGTTGTGACCGGCAGCCTGCAGCGCATCGGCGATCTCGCGCGGGCCGACCGAACCATACAGCTTGCCTTCGGGGCTGGCGTTGGCGGAGATGGTCACCGACACGTCGGCCAGCTTGGCCTTGCGCGACTCGGCGTCGGCCAGCAGCGTGTTGGCCTTGGCTTCGTATTCGGCGCGGCGAGCTTCGAACGCGGCGAGGTTTTCGGCGTTCACGCGAACTGCCTTGCCCTGCGGCAGCAGGTAGTTGCGGCCGTAGCCCGGCTTCACATTGACCTTGTCGCCGAGGTTGCCGAGATTGCGCACTTTCTCGAGAAGAATGAGTTCCATGGTAGTTCCTTAGATTCGTTAGCACCGGTGTGGCCCGGCGCAGCCGTGGACGGTTGTCCGAAGTGTTACCCCCTCTCTTCGCAAACAAATTCATGCCTACGAGGAGAGGGTTGGAGCACGCCCTTCTCCCGAAGAAGAAGGGCTCACGATCGATTAGACGTCGTGGTTGTCGGTGTACGGCAGCAGCGCCAGGAAGCGAGCGCGCTTGATGGCCGTGGCCAGCTGACGCTGGTAACGAGCCTTCGTGCCGGTGATGCGGCTGGGAACGATCTTGCCGTTCTCAGTGATGTACTGGCGCAACGTGTTGAGATCCTTGTAGTCGATCTCTTTGACGTTTTCGGCCGTGAAACGGCAGAACTTGCGGCGGCGGAAGAACTTGGACATGGCTTGGGCTCCTATCAGTCTTCGATTTCAACGTCGTCGCTATCGGCGCGACCCACGCGGCGGTCGTCGCCGTCGGAATCGTCGTCACGGCGGCGTGAGGACTTGGCGTCATCCTTTTCCTTGCTCTTAAGGATGAAGGACTGATCGGTATCAGCCTCGTCGCGCTTGATCACCAGGTGGCGCAGCACGGCGTCGTTGAAGCGGAAACCCGACTCCAGTTCGTTCAGCGCGTTCTGGCTCACTTCGATGTTGAGCATGACGTAGTGAGCCTTGGCCAGGTTCACGATCGGGTACGCCAGCTGGCGGCGGCCCCAGTCTTCCAGGCGGTGGATCTGGCCGCCATCGGCCGTGATCAGCGCCTTGTAACGCTCGATCATCGCCGGAACCTGCTCGCTCTGGTCAGGGTGGACCAGAAACACTACTTCGTAATGACGCAAGGTCATTGGGGAAACTCCTTATGGATGCGACCCTTACGGGCCTCGC
>CAJCJD010000036.1 GCA_903970555.1 Vulcanimicrobiota bacterium | reverse complement strand
GCTACGACCGGAACGACAACAACGATCTATCACTACACCGACGCCAACCCCAGTCGATCTTTGCCGATCGTCAGCCTTGACGAAGGCCTGATCTTCGATCGCAGCACGTCACTCTTCGGCACGAACTATACGCAGACACTGGAACCGCGCCTGTATTACCTGTACGCGCCCTATCGCAACCAGAACAACCTGCCACTGTTCGATACGTCACTGATGAACTTTGACGACTGGATGCTGTTCACGCCGAACCAGTTTTCGGGCGCCGACCGCCAGATGAATGCGAACAACCTCACTGCCGCGGTCACTACTCGCCTACTTGACGATGGTGGTGTGGAGCGATTGACGGCAACGTTCGGACAGATCCGCTATTTCACGCCACAGCTGGTGCAAGATACTTACGTGGCACCCACCTACTGGTCCGGTTCGGACTACGTGGCTGAATTGGGCACGCAGTTGAACGATCAGTGGACGATGAACACGGAATACCTCTGGAACCCGAACACCAGGAAGACCGAGTTAGGCACGTTCACGGTTCAGCGCCGCCTTGGATTCGATGGCGTGCTTAATTTCTCCTACCGCTTCCGCCAGAACCTTACGTTCAATGGCATCAATGTCCCGCAGGTCTACTCGAAATCGGTGGAACAATATGACATCTCTGCGGTCTACCCCCTTACCGACCGGTGGCGCTTGATCGGCGACTGGACGTACTCCGTGATGGACCACGAAACCGTAGAGGCCGTCGCCGGGGTGCAGTACGAAGGCTGCTGCGTCAAGCTCAGCTTGGTGGCCCGCCACTACGTCACGGGTGCGGACGGCGTCGTCACAGAGCTGCTGCCAGGACAGGTCGGGCCAACCACCGATACTGCCGTCATGTTTGAGTTGGAATTCAAGGGCATGGGCAATTTCGCGGGCCAGACGGACAGCATCCTGAGGCGTGATATCCTTGGGTATCAATAAGCGCGCCCCGGCAGGTTTGGGCGCCTCAAGAAGACGGTCGGGTAGGCCGTTTTTCGAGATCAACGTTAATTCCCTCGCCATTGGCGATAGAAGGCTGTTCACTGATGAAGCAGATTTTTGCGTTATTCCTGCTGACGATTATTTCGGCGGTCCCGTCGTTGTCCCAGGCTCAGATGCTGTCGCCGCAGGATTCGGGCACCGGCCTGCAGCCGATCGACCGGATCGTCGCTGTCGTTGAGGATGACGTCATCCTGCAAAGCGAGTTGAACGACGCCGTCGCCGCGATCCAGCAGCAATACGCCAGCCAGCCGGGACAGCTTCCGCCCATCGACGTCCTGCGCCGCCAGGTATTGGATCGGTTGGTCCTGATGAAGCTGCAGCTGCAGCGCGCCGACGACCAGGGCGTCCGCGTCTCCGACGCCGACGTCGACCAGGCCGTTCAGAACGTCGCCGCACAGAACAAAATGTCGCCGGACCAGCTGCACGCCGCCGTGGAACAGAGCGGCCTGAGCTACACCGCCTTCCGTCAGCAATTGCATGACCAGTTGGTCGTTCAAAAACTGCACCAGAGCGTGGTGCGCGACTCGGTGTCGGTCACCGATAGCGAGATCAACAACCTGCTTAACAGCCCGAGCTACAAGGCTGGCGAAGTGCATCTGGCGCATATCCAGGTCAGCATTCCCAGCGGCGCCGGCCCGGCCGACATCCAGAGTGCGCAGAACAAGGCCGAACAGGCGCTTGCCGCCATCAAGGGCGGTATGGATTTCAAGGCTGCCGCCATTCGCTTCTCCGACGCGCCCGACGCGCTGGATGGTGGCGACCTCGGCTGGCGCCGCATGGACGAGGTGCCCCCGGCCTTCGTCGATACCATCGATAACATGAAAAGCGGCGAAGTCAGCGGCATCCTGCGCGGCCCGACGGGCTTCCACATCGTCCAACTGCTTGGCCAGCGCGCGCCGAGCAAGCAGATGGTCACCGAATATCACGCACGCCAAATCCTGATCCGCCCGAGCGAGCTGATCTCGGCCGATCAAGCGCAGCAGAAGGCTCAGGATCTCTACAACCGCATCGTCAACAAGCACCAGGACTTCGCCAAGTTGGCGAAGGACAATTCCAGTGACGACACCACCGCCAACGCGGGTGGCGACATGGGCTGGTTCCAGCAGGGCGACTGGGGTTCGCTGGTCGGCCAGAAAGTGGACGAGCTGAAGGACGGCGAAGTCTCGCAGCCTTTCCAGAGCGAAGCCGGCTGGCACATCATCCAGCGTCTTGGCACGCGTAGCAGCGACATGACCACGCAGGTCGCTCGCGACCAGGCGCGTCAAGCCATCGGCAACCGCAAGGCCGACCAGGCTTACGAAGATTTCCTGCGTGAGCTGCGCTCCAGCTCGTACGTGAAAATCCTGGTGCCGGAACTTCAAGGATCCGCCGACACGGACACCAAGGTCGCCTCGTAATGTTGTCGCGACACGCCAGCACGCCGTGAAAGCACTCGCGCTACCGCGGCTCGCCCTCACTGCAGGCGAGCCGGCCGGAGTCGGTCCCGAATTGCTAGTCCGATTGGCCGCCACCTCGCTGGCGGCCAATTTCGTTGCGATCACCGATCGCGCATTGCTGGAACGCGCCGCCATGCGCTGCGGCACCACGATCAACCTGATCGATGATGACGGCGGGGAGATCGAGGCACGCTCGCCCGGCACTCTGCGCGTCAGGCACATCCCGCTGGCCGTCGACGAAGTCCCTGGGCGCCCCGATCCGCGCAACGCCATGCACGTCCTAGCCACTCTGACCGAGGCGGCCGATGGATGCCTCGAAGGCCGATACGCTGCCGTGGTCACCGCGCCACTGCAGAAGTCCTCGATCAACGATGCCGGGACCGCTTTCAGCGGACACACCGAATTCTTCGCCGCGCATAGTCATGCAGATGTGGTGATGATGCTGGCCAGCCCGGAGTTGCGCGTTGCACTGGCAACCACGCACCTGCCGCTGCGCGCCGTACCTGCGGCCATCGACGCCGCCTCACTGGAACGCACGCTTCGCATCGTGCACGACGAACTGCGCGCTAAATTCGGCTTTGCCGAGCCGCGCATCGCCGTATTGGGGCTCAATCCGCATGCCGGCGAAAATGGTCATCTTGGGCGCGAGGAAATCGAGACCATCATTCCTGTGCTGGAGCAACTGCGCCAACAAGGCATGCGACTGATCGGACCACTACCCGCCGACACCGCCTTCGTTCCTGCGCAGCGCCTGCACTATGATGCTGTGCTGGCGATGTATCACGACCAGGCATTGCCGGTACTCAAAAGCGAAGCGTTCGATCGCACCGTGAATCTCACTCTTGGGCTGCCTTTCATTCGCACTTCCGTCGATCATGGCACCGCCCTCGATCTGGCCGGCAGCGGCAAGGCGGATCCGGCCAGTCTGATCGCTGCAGCAAACATGGCGCTGGATCTCGTGGCTCGCCGTGCTGCGCGAACCACTTTGCAAGGCAACGCATGAGCGCCCGTCCCAAGAAAAGCTTCGGCCAACACTTCCTGCACGAGCGTCGCTACATCGAGCGCATCGTCAGCGCCATCTCGCCGCGTGCCGACGATTTCCTGGTCGAGATCGGCCCGGGTGAAGGTGCGCTGACGTTTCCGCTGCTCGCCGCGGCAGGCAAATTGACGGCGATCGAACTGGATACCGATCTCATTCCGAATCTGCAGGCGAATGCCGCGAGCATCGGCGAGCTATCGATCATCCATGCCGATGTGCTGAAAGTCGACTTCACCGCGCTGGCACAGCGCGAGGGCGTCTCGCGTCTGCGTATTGCCGGCAACCTGCCCTACTATATTTCCAGCCCGATTCTGTTTCATTGCGTCGATCACGCCGCCGCGATCACCGACATGCATTTCATGCTGCAGAAGGAAGTGGTCGATCGCATGGCCGCCGAGCCCGGCAGCAAAGTGTATGGACGTCTGTCTGTCATGTTACAGCTCGCCTGCCGCGTCGAACCGTTGTTCGACGTGCCGCCCGGCGCGTTCCGTCCGCCGCCGAAAGTCGACTCGTCTGTCGTGCGCCTGATACCGCTTGCGCCCAGTGAGCGCCATGATGCCGATCCAGAACGCCTGTATGCCGTGGTGAAGGCCGCCTTCGCCCAACGCCGCAAGACGCTCAGCAACGCGCTGCGACAGTTGATGGACGCCGATGCCATCCGCCGCGCCGACGTCGACCCCAAGGCGCGCGCAGAGACCCTCGCGCCTGAGGACTTTGTGCGCCTCGCCAAGGTCGTGACAGAGTCGTGATGCGACGCGCGCGGGCATCGGCCTCTTCGCTGCCCTTGGACGCGCTTACCGCTTACAATCCCAGCATGAACCAGAAATCCCCCTACACGATCGACGTGCAGGTGCAAACCCGCTTTGTACCGGACCAATCGGCGCCCGGCGAAAACCGCTACGTGTTTGCGTACACGATCAAGCTGCACAATGCCGGCTTCATGCCGGCGCGCCTGCTCACCCGTCACTGGGTGATCACCGATGCGAACGGCAAAATCGAGGAAGTGCATGGCGAAGGCGTGGTCGGCGAGCAGCCATGGATGCGTCCGGGCGACGATTACGAGTACACCTCCGGCGCGGTGCTGGAAACGGCGGTCGGCACCATGCACGGCAGCTATCAGATGGTGGCCGATGACGGCACCCGTTTCGAGGCGCCTATACCGTCGTTCACCCTTTCCATTCCACGCACGCTGCATTGAGGAGCTGCTCATGACTCATGCGCAGCAAATTCCGGGGGCGATGCGCTGATGGCTACATATGCCATCGGCGACGTCCAAGGCTGCTACCCGGAATTGCAGCGATTGCTGGAGAAGCTGCGTTTCGATCCGGCCAGTGACCGGCTGTGGTTTTGCGGTGACTTGGTCAATCGCGGCGGGCAGTCGCTGGAGACGCTGCGCCTGGTGCATTCGTTGCGCGATAGCACCATCGTCACGCTCGGCAATCACGATCTAAGCCTGCTAGCAATCGCATTGCGTAAACAGGACGCGCAAGCACGAGTCAATCCGGAGCTTCGCGAAGTGCTGTTCGCCGATGACGCACCGACGTTATTCGAATGGATGCGTAGCCAGAAATTGTTGCACCACGACGAATCACTAGGCTGGACGATGGTGCACGCGGGTCTCGCACCCGTCTGGACACTCAAACAAGCGCAACGCTGTGCGATGGAGATCGAGCGTGAACTTTCCAGCCCGCGTCATCCGCGTCTATTGAAGAATCTGTTTGGCAATCGGCCTGCCGCGTGGTCGAGCCGCTTGCAGGGCATCGAGCGGATGCGCGCGTCGATCAATACGCTAACCCGCATGCGTTTTTGCGATGTGAATGGGCGGATCGATTTCGAGGGCAAGGGCACCCCTGGCACGCAAAAGCCCGGCATGTATCCGTGGTTCGAAGTACCGGGCCTTCGTCGGCGCGAAACACGCATCGTATGCGGACACTGGTCCGCGCTGGGACGCTTCGCCGGCATGGGTGTCTATGGCATCGATACCGGCTGCGTATGGGGCGGCAAGCTCACCGCGCTGCGCCTGGACGTTGAAGAGCCTCAGTACATCACGGTGGACGCCGAACCGCATCGCAAAAAGCTGCCTGGCGGCGGCGATTGATCGGCAACGTCGCGTAGCGACAAAACTGCGCCGCACTATCCCTGTCGGCTAGGCGGCACTGCGCGATCTATGAACGACGATAAGCCGCGGTCAGCTCAGCTGACCGTGGCAATGCTTGTACTTCTTGCCGGAGCCGCACGGGCACGGATCGTTGCGCCCTACTTTCGGGCCGCTCGCCACCGGATGCTCCGTCGCCACCGGTTGAATCGGCGTTTCCAGGCCCAGCGCGCCACCAACCGGCGCACCGCCACCACTGGCCTGCATCTGGCGCTGCATGCGTTCGGCCACGCGTTGCTGTTCGGCTTCCATCGCGGCGACTTCTTCTTCGCTGCGGATGCGGATACGCGCCAGCATCTGGGTCACTTCGGTCTTGATGCGCGCCAGCATCTGCGAGAACAAATCGAACGACTCGCGCTTGAAGGCCTGCTTGGGATCCTGTTGCGCGTAACCGCGCAGATAGATGCCCTGGCGCATGTAATCCATGCTGGCGAGATGCTCCTTCCAGGCGTTGTCCACCACGCTCAGCATGATGTGCTTCTCGAGCTGGCGCATGGTGTCCGGACCGATCTGCTTTTCCTTGGCCTGGAACATGTCGTCGATGAGTTCGCGCACGTGATTGAGCACGGTACCGGCATCGGCTTCGGACTGCTGTTCCAGCCAGTGCTTGAGATCGGTCGACATGCCGAATTCGCTGTCGAGTTCGCGCTCTAGGCCAGCGATATCCCATTGCTCGTCGATGCTGTCGGCGGGCACGTAGCGGTGCACGAGATGATCGACCACATCCTCGCGGATGTCGGCGACGGTGGCGGAAACGTCGTCCTCTTCCAGCAGTTCGTCGCGCTGGCGATAGATCACCTTGCGTTGATCGTTGGCAACGTCGTCGTATTCCAGCAGATTTTTGCGGATGTCGAAGTTGTGCTGCTCGACCTTGCGCTGTGCCTTCTCGATCTGGCGGCTGATCATGCGATCTTCCAGCGCCTCGTCTTCCTTCATGCCGAAGCGCTTCATCCAGCGCACAAGACCTTCGCCGCCGAAGATGCGCAGCAGGTTGTCCTGCAGCGACAGGTAGAAGCGCGACGAGCCCGGATCGCCCTGGCGGCCGGAACGGCCACGCAGCTGGTTATCGATACGACGGGACTCGTGACGCTCGGTGCCCACGATATGCAGACCGCCTGCCGCCAGCACTTGCTCGTGGCGCTTTTTCCATTCCGACTTGATGCGCGCGCGATCGGTCTCGCTGGCATCTTCCGGCAGCGCCGCCAGTGCGGCTTCGAGGCTACCGCCGAGCACGATGTCGGTACCGCGACCGGCCATGTTGGTGGCGATGGTCACCGCACCGGGCATGCCGGCCTGCGCCACGATGTGCGCTTCGCGCTCGTGCTGCTTGGCGTTGAGCACTTCGTGCGGAATCTTTTCTTTGCGCAGCAGATCGGACAGCAATTCTGAAACGTCGATGGACGCCGTACCAACCAGCACCGGCTGACCGCGCTTGTGGCAATCCCGGATGTCCTCGATCACCGCGTTGTACTTCACGTCCTGGCTGAGGAACACCATGTCCGCGTTGTCTTTGCGGATCATCGGCTTGTGGGTCGGAATCACCGACACTTCCAAACCATAGATCTGCTGGAATTCGTAGGCTTCGGTATCAGCCGTACCGGTCATGCCGGCCAGCTTCTTGTACATGCGGAACAGATTCTGGAAGGTAACCGTCGCCAGCGTCTGGTTCTCGCGCTGAATCGGCACGCCTTCCTTCGCTTCCACGGCCTGATGCAGGCCGTCGGACCAGCGGCGACCTGCCAAGGTACGGCCGGTGAATTCGTCGACGATGATCACTTCGCCATCGCGCACGATGTAGTCGACGTCGCGCTGATAGATCGCGTTGGCACGCAGGGCAGCATTGAGATGATGCACGATCGCCAGGTTACGGGCGTCGTACAAGCTGCTGTCCTCATCGATTACCTTCGCTTGGCGCAGCAGCTCCTCGGCATGCTGCATGCCCTCTTCGGAGAGGTGCACCTGCTTCTGTTTTTCGTCGACCCAGAAGTCGCCGGCGCCGTCTTCGACTTCTTGCCGTTTCATGCGCGGCACGAGCTTGTTCACCGCGATATAAAGCTGCGGGGAATCTTCCGCCGGGCCGGAGATGATCAGCGGCGTACGCGCTTCGTCGATCAAGATCGAGTCCACTTCGTCAACGATGGCGTAGTGCAGGCCGCGCTGGCTGCGCTGGTCTTTCGACAACGCCATGTTGTCGCGCAGGTAATCGAAGCCGAATTCGTTGTTGGTGCCGTAGGTGATGTCCGCGGCGTAAGCGGCGAACTTGTCGGCGTGATCCATGCCGGGCCACACCACGCCCACCGTCAAGCCAAGGAAGTTGTACAGCTTGCCCATCTGGGCCGCGTCGCGCTTGGCCAAGTAGTCGTTGACGGTGACAACGTGCGTACCTTTGCCTTCGAGGGCGTTGAGGTACACCGGCGCCGTCGCGACCAGGGTCTTGCCCTCGCCGGTGCGCATTTCGGCGATCTTGCCCATGTGCAGCACCATGCCGCCGATGAGCTGCACGTCGTAGTGGCGCATCCCGAGCGTGCGCTTGGCGCCTTCGCGCACAACAGCAAAGGCTTCCGGCAACAGCTTGTCGAGCGACTCGCCATCGGCAATGCGTTTCTTGAATTCGGCCGTCTTGCCGCGCAAGGCCTCGTCGCTGAGTTTCTCGAACTCAGGTTCGAGCGCGTTGATGCGCACGACGGTCTTGGACAGCTGGCGCAGTACACGATCGTTACGGCTGCCAAAAAGGCTCGTCAGGGCACGGTTGAGCATCGATCTTCCGGATCTGGAAACTAAGGGAGCCCGCCGAAACAAGTCCGGGCGGACAAAGGAGCGATGATACTAGGGTCCGCCAGGTATCCCAAACGCCCGGAACCGGCGACGCACCCGGTTACACCGGAGGTTCTGGCTTAGGGGTGGCGGTAGGCCACCCAGCTTTCAAGGGCGCCGGCGCGGCTCGCTCAGCGATGGTTTTTCACATACGCCAGCGGATTGACCACACGACCGTTGTACCAGACCTCAAAATGCACATGCGGACCGGTGGAGCGGCCGGTGGAGCCGGCCTCGGCGATCTCGTCGCCCACGCGCACGTGCTCGCCCGGATGGACCAGCAACCGGCTGTTGTGGGCGTAGCGGGTCATGTAGCCATTGCCATGGTCGATCTCGACCACGTTGCCGTATCCGCTGCGGACCCCAGCGTAGGTGACCATGCCTTCCGCCACCGTATGGACCATGCTGCCATAAGGGACGGCAATATCCAGACCGGTGTGGCGAGCAGAACGACCATCAAACGGGTCGGCACGAACGCCAAAATAGGAAGAGATGTAACCGTCCGCCGGCATCCCGGTGGGCTTCAGGTCCGAATCGATACGCGCGTTGAGCAGCAGGCTCTGCATGGCGCTAAGCTGAGCTTGTTGCGTATCGAACTGGCTGGCCAGCTGATCGATGCTGGCATCCAACGTTTGCGGGAGCGCGTACGCGCTGCTACCGGTACTGACTTCCACGCCACCCACCGGCGGCGGCTGGTCGAAATTGAATTCACCGTTATCCAGCTTGCCCACCTGGGCCAACCGTTCACCCAATGCATTCAGGCGCGTTGCCTGGGCCTGCAGCTGACCGAGCTTGGCGGCTAGCGCATCGAGCTGACGATGAGCGTCGTCCTGAAGATCGCCGAGTTGCTTGTCTTGTTGCTTGACCTGCTGATGCAAGGCGTCGATTTCGGCAAGCGCACGGTCACGGGGGCTCGCTACTGCCAGTGCCACGCCAGCACCGAGGCTGGCAAGCGCCAACACAACAGTGGCGCCGATACCCAAGACACGCCAGCGAAGACGCTGGTTGGCGAGGTCCAATGTTCTGGGCACCTTCCCTGCACGTGAGACGAGTATGATTTGCATGTCACTACCAATTCGAAGTTTTTACTGATGCAGCGCGACGTTCCCGCCGCTTCCAGCCGCACCGGCCATGGACCGCAATCCCTTGCCGATATCGGTCCTGTCGCTGCACTGGCAAAAAAAGCCGGCAAGCTAGAGGCCTTGGACCGCGCACTGCGTCAGACGTTGCCGCCGCTCCTGCGTGAACAGGTCAGATTTGCCAATCTGCGCGACGACCGCCTTGTTTTCCTGGCTTCCTCGCCAGCCTGGGCATCTCGGCTGCGCCTGCAACAGGCGCAAATCCTCGCTGCCGCACGCGCCATAGGCGCGAATGCTGGCTCAGTCACCGTGAAAGTGGCCCCCCTTCCTCCGCCTGATCCCCAGCCGGAGCAATCAAAACCGCTTTCCGCCGCCGCCGCGCTTCACTTGAAGGCTGCTGCGAATTCGATCCAGGACCCCGAATTAAGGGCGATGTTTCTGGAGCTGGCGTCCGTCGCCGAAACTGCGAATTCCAATCCCAACCAGACGCCCTGAGCTGAAGCGTCGTCTCGGGGCAACAGGCCATACCGGCCCGATCCCGATGCGGGAGCCGGATTTATACCACGCAACACCCTATGCGGGTCTGTAGGACCCGTCTGGGTAACGTGAAAGAGGGGACGGAAAAAGTGTGATTTACATCACAAAAATGAACAAGCCGGGCTTGAGGCCCGGCTTGCTGGGGTTCGACAGGCGAATTTAGATCGCTTGAGCGGGATGCGCGTAGGAGATCGGCGCGGTGGCCGGATCGTCCTGATAGCTGACTTCTTCCCACGCCGAAGCATCGGCCATCAATGTGCGCAACAGCTTGTTGTTCAACTCGTGACCCGACTTGTGTGCGTAGTAAGCACCGATCAGGCTGTGACCGAGCAGATACAGATCGCCGATCGCATCGAGGATCTTGTGCTTGACGAATTCGTCTTCGTAACGAAGACCGTCTTCGTTGAGCACACGGTAGTCGTCGAGAACCACGGCGTTGTCCATCGAACCGCCGAGCGCGAGGTTATGTTCGCGCAGCATTTCGATGTCGCGCATGAAACCGAAGGTGCGTGCGCGGCTCACTTCCTTGACGAAGGAGGTGGTCGAGAAGTCGATCTCGGCGCGCGAGGTGCGCTTGGAGATGATCGGGTGGTTGAACTCGATCGAGAAGCCAACCTTGAAGCCTTCAAACGGCTCAAAACTGGCCCATTTATCGCCTTCCTGCACTTTGATCGGCTTCTTGATGCGGATGAAGCGCTTGGCCACCGACTGTTCTTCGATGCCAGCGGACTGCAGCAGGAAGACGAACGGACCGGCACTCCCGTCCATGATCGGTACTTCCGGTGCGGAAAGATCGACGTAAGCGTTGTCGATGCCCAGACCTGCCATCGCCGACAGCAAGTGTTCCACTGTTGATACACGCACGTCGCCATTGACCAGCGTGGTCGACAAACGCGTGTCGCCTACGTGATCGGGACGCGCATGGATATCCACTGGAGGATTGAGGTCGGTGCGACGAAAAACGATGCCGGTATTCGGCGCCGCTGGACGCAACGTCATGTAGACCTTGTCGCCGGTATGCAGACCGACTCCAGTGGCACGGATGATATTTTTAAGCGTACGCTGCTTGATCATTTATTGGGTACCTGTAGGGGCAGCAGCCAATTCGAGCTGGGATGCTAACACAGTCTTAACCTGCGGGAAAACAAACCGTACCGTACAGTCCGGCGAAGCCTTCATTTTCCTTTCATCAATTAATGCGATTCATTCGCATCCCGATGCTGCAAGCGCTACAGATATCAAGCACTTGCGATTCAACACAAAACCCCGTGCCGGGGACGGGAAGGTCCGGCAACGGGATTTTGGACCGGCAGGGCGGCAAGTCCACACCACTCTGTCAGTCATGCGCCATCCTTAGGTCGCACTGTCTCTCGCATTCAACGCACGAACACGACGTCAGCCGACATCAGTGATGTCCCCTTACCGTAGCCGGCTCCCGGCGACGGTCAGGCAGCGGACAGGAGGATACGCCTCCTTGTCCGGCACAGGAAACACTGACAAGTTAATACGTCGTTAGTTCATGATGTTCACGTTTCTTTACGTATTAATCTGCCTGACGGCGTAAGAAAGCGGGGATATCCAGGTAATCGAAGCTCGGATCGGCGCTCTTCGCGGAGCCTTCGCCACCGCGCGGATTGCTGGCCACCACTTCGGGCTGGGCGTAATCGACCACTTCGTTGCCGGTGCCGGTACGCAGCACCATCGGGCGCGGACGCTGACGCATCTCCACCTGCTGGGTTGCGACCGGACGGATCGGCTGGCGCGCCGCGACGCGGTTGAGGCCCGTGGCCACCACCGTTACGCGCACGTCATCCTGCATCTCCGGATCGAGCGAGGTGCCGATCACCACCGTGGCGTCTTCGCTGGCGAAGTCGTGGATGATGCGGCCGATCTCGTCGAACTCACGCATGGTGAGGTTGGGACCCGCGGTCACGTTGACCAGGATGCCGCACGCACCATTGAGGTTGACGTCTTCCAGCAGCGGGTTGTTGATCGCCGCTTCGGCCGCAGCCTGCGCACGATCATCGCCACGGGCGGTACCCGAACCCATCATCGACAGGCCCATTTCGCTCATCACGGTACGCACGTCGGCAAAGTCGACGTTGATCAGGCCCGGGCTGGTGATCAGGTCGGCGATACCTTGCACGGCACCCTGCAGCACATCGTTGGCGGCCTTGAATGCATTAAGAAGAGTGACTTCGCGACCCAGCACCGACAGCAGCTTCTCGTTCGGCACGGTGATCAGCGAGTCGACGTGCTGCGACAGGTCTTCGATACCCTTCAGGGCAACCTGCATGCGGCGACGACCTTCGAACGGGAACGGCTTGGTCACCACTGCCACCGTCAGAATGCCCTTCTCTTTGGCCAGCTGCGCGACGACCGGGGCCGCACCCGTACCCGTGCCACCGCCCATGCCGCAGGTGATGAACACCATGTCCGCGCCATCGAGCATTTCCTCGATGCGCTCGCGATCTTCCAGTGCAGCCTGACGGCCCACTTCCGGATTGGCGCCCGCGCCCAGGCCCTTGGTGACATTGGCGCCCAGTTGCAGGTGCATACGGCCACCGCAACCCTTCATGGCCTGCGCGTCTGTGTTGGCGACGACGAAATCGACGCCTTCGATGTTGGCATTGAGCATGTGCGCCACGGCGTTACCGCCGCCGCCGCCCACGCCGATGACTTTGATCACCGCATTGGGTGCTAGTTTTTCGACCAGTTCAAACATTTCCCGTCCTCCGTAGAGCTTTAGTTGTCGTTGTAACCGCGAGATAACTCCTGTCATCCCTTGGTGGTGAGCGAACCTCCATTCGCCCGTGCTGCGCCTCCTGCGCCGCCAAACTTAGAAATTCTTGGTGATCCAGCTGCGTAGCTTGTCGACCAAGCCACCCACGCTGCCGCCCGCCGGCCCGCTCGTGCGCATGCCGCCGGAACGCGAGCCGTGCAGCAGCAAACCAACGCCGGTGGAATGCAGCGGATTGGCGATTACTTCGCCCAGACCGTTGACGTGCTGCGGTACGCCGACGCGCACCATCTTGTGGAAGATCTCTTCGGCCAACTCCAGCGCGCCTTCCATACGGGCGGCGCCGCCAGTCAGCACCACGCCGGCCGCGACCAGGCTGTCGTAACCGGAACGGCGCAGTTCGTCCTGCACCATTTCGAAGATTTCCTCGTAGCGCGCCTGCACACTCTGCGCGAGCGACTGACGCGCGAGGCGACGCGGCGGACGATCGCCCACGCTCGGCACTTGGATGGTTTCTTCAGCATGCGCCAGCTGCGCTAGCGCGCAGGCGTACTTGATCTTGATTTCCTCGGCATGCGCGGTCGGCGTATGCACGCCGTAGGCGATGTCGTTAGTGACCTGGTCGCCGCCCACCGGCAACGACTTGGTGTAGCGAATCGCACCCTGCGTGTAGATCGCAATATCCGTGGTGCCGGCGCCGATATCGACCAAGCACACGCCCAGCTCGCGCTCGTCGTCGGTCAGTACCGATTTCGCGCTCGCCACCGCCGAAGGCACCAGTTCGTCGACCGACAAACCGCAGCGCTGGATGCACTTGCTGATGTTCTGCACCGCCGCCGCCGCACCGGTGACCAGATGTACCGAAGCCTCCAAGCGCACGCCGCTCATGCCAACCGGCGAGCGAATGCCGTCTTGGCCGTCGATGCGGTATTCCTGCGACTCTTTATAAAGAACCTTGCGATCGGCCGGGATCGCCACCGCACTCGCCGCTTCCAGCACCTGATCGAGATCGCCCGGCGCTACTTCGCGATCGCGGATCGCCGCCGTGCCGTGCGAGTTGCGCGTCTCCAGATGGCTGCCGGAAATCGAGGCATACACCGAGCGAATATCGCAACCGGCCATCAGCTCGGCTTCTTCCACCGCGCGCTGGATCGAATGCACCGTGGATTCGATATCCACTACCGAGCCGCGCTTCATGCCGCGCGAGACGTGCGAACCGATGCCGATGATTTCGATCGGCTCACCCGGCTCGTACTCGCCAACGATCGCCACCACTTTCGAGGTGCCGATATCCAGGCCTACGACCAACTGCTTTTCGTTTTTGCCTTTCATGTGCGGGGCGTGCCTCCGGCGGTAGGAGCGGTCGGGGCGGCCGGCGCTTGCGGCCATTTCACGGCGAAGCCGTTGGTGTAGCGAAGATCGGCATACTCAAAACCTTGGTCGTGACCATTCATCACTTGCGGATACACATCGAGGAACCGGCGCAGGCGATGGCCCGCCTGATTGCGATCGCCAATCACAATCTGCGCGCCTGAATCGGTGGCGACGCTCCAGCTGCCGCGCTCGGTCAACGCCACGCCTGTGATCTTCAAATGCGTGCCAATGAAAGCCTTCTGCACATCCGCAAAAAAACTCACCACTTCGGCGAGGTGATCGTCCGGACCGTGCAAGTCGGGCAGTTGCGCGTAATCGGCCGCGTCCGGCACGGTAAACACCTTGCCTTCCCCACTGATCAGCTGATTGCCGTTCCAACGCGCGAAAGGCTGCCGCTCGTAAATGCGCAGCAACAAGGTGTCCGGCCAACGCTTGCTAGCCTCCACCGATTCCACCCACGGCAGCGCGGCGACGGCTTTCTGCACGGCGTCGAGATTCAATGCGAAGAAGCCTTTGCCCAGGCGCGGTTGCACGGCGGCGCGGATCTGCTCCGCACTCACGTGCTTGAACTCGGCCTGCACCGTCAACTGGGTCACCGGCCAGCGATCGGCGGCAAACCAGCCGCACAACACGCCGACGATCGGAAAGACCACCAAGGCGATGGCCAGACACCAAGCGACGAGGCGGATGCTTCCCCTCATGCACCCTCCCTGAAACTGGTTTCTAGCACACGCCAGCACAGCGTCTGGTAATCGATGCCGGCCACCGCGGCCGCTTTTGGCACCAGCGAATGCGAGGTCATGCCAGGTGCGGTGTTTACTTCCAGCAGCCAATTGCGACCCAGGCGGTCACGCATCACGTCGACGCGCCCCCATCCGTAGCAACCCAGCGCGTCGAAGGCTTCGAGCGACAGCGCACGCAGCGCCGGTTCCGCCTCGCCTTCCAGCCCCGGGCAGATGTAGCGCGTGTCTTCGGCGATGTACTTGGCGTTGTAGTCGTAGAACGCGCCCTTGGGCACGATGTGGATGCTCGGCAGCACTTGCCGGCCGAGAATGCCGACGGTGAGTTCGTCGCCCTCGATCAGCGTTTCCATCAGCAGATCGCCCGGGTATTTCTGGGCAAGTTCGACGGCTGCATCGAGATCTTTTTCTTCGAACACGCGCGTGATGCCGACGCTGGAACCCTCACACGCCGGCTTCACGATCAACGGGAAACCGATCTCTTTCGCGGCAGCATGCACATCCGCGCCGCGCGGAAGTGCAACGAACTTCGGTGTCGGCAGACCTAGCGATTGCCACACGCGCTTGGAGCGCGTCTTGTCCATCGACAATGCCGAGCCGAGCACGCCCGAACCGGTGTACGGCACATTGAGCGATTCCAGCGCCCCCTGCAGCACGCCATCCTCACCGCCGCCATGCTGACCGTGCAGGATGTTGAACACGCGCGCGAAGTGACCTGCACGCAGCGCATCGAGCAGCGCCGGAATGCCGTCGATCGCGTGTGCGTCGACGCCGCGTGCTTTCAACGCGGCAAGCACGTTGCGGCCTGAATCGAGCGATACCTCGCGCTCGGCCGAGCTACCGCCCATCACCACGGCGACGCGACCAAATTGTGCGGGGTCCTGGATCTTCATTATTCGCTCGTCCTCAAATGACCGATTTGCGCCAACTCCACTGCCGCCGAGCCGATATCGCCGGCGCCCAGCAGCAGCAATAGATCGCCGTCGCGCAGAAGCGCTGGCAACGCATCTTTCAGCTCACGCGGATGTCCAATCAGAACAGGATCGACCTTGCCGCGCGCGCGCACAGCGCGCGCCAACGCGCGACCATCGGCGCCGGCAATCGGCGCCTCGCCAGCCGGATAGACATCCGTCAACACCAACACATCCGCTTCGGCCAGCACGTTGGCAAAGTCGTCGAGCAAATCGCGCGTGCGGCTGTAACGATGTGGCTGGAACCCAACCACCAGGCGACGATCCGGCCAACCACCGCGTGCCGCAGCGAAAACCGCTGCCAGTTCGCGCGGATGATGACCGTAGTCATCGACCAACATCGCCTTACCTTTATCCAGAGCGATCTCGCCGCGCCGATGAAAGCGACGACCAACGCCCTGAAAATTCGCCAATGCATGCGCAATGGCTTCGGCACCGACACCGAGTTGCCAGCCGATCGATGCAGCAGCCAATGCATTGAGTACGTTGTGACGACCGGGCAGATTGAGCGTTACCGGCATGGCGCCCTTGACGCCCGGCAGCACCAGATCGAAATGCATCTCAAAGCCGCGCTGCGTCACGTTGGTCGCGCGCACGTCGGCGTCTTCAGTATCAATGCCGTAGGTCATCACGCGACGCGCAGTGATCTTGGCCAGCTCAGCCACTTCCGGATCATCCACGCACAACACGGCCAAACCGTAGAACGGCAAGCGATGCAGAAAATCGCTGAACGCCTTGCGCACCAGCGCAAAATCGCCCTGGTAGTTCTCAAGATGATCGGCGTCGATGTTGGTGACGACGGCGATCACCGGCGACAGCAGCAAGAACGAGCCGTCCGACTCGTCTGCTTCGGCGACCAGATACTGCCCGGTTCCAAGACGTGCATTCGCACCGGCCGCATTGAGCTGACCACCGATGACGAACGTAGGATCGTAATTCGCTTCGGCCAACACGCTGGCCGCGAGGCTTGTGGTGGTGGTCTTGCCGTGTGTGCCCGCAATCGCGATGCCACGACGAAAGCGCATCAGCTCGCCCAGCATCTCCGCGCGCGGAATCACCGGAATGCGTGCTTCGCGAGCAGCGACCAATTCCGGGTTGTCGTTCTTGATCGCGCTCGACGTCACCACGACATCCGCGTCGCCGATGTGTGCTGCCGCGTGGCCGATATGCACATCGATACCGAGCCCGCGCAAACGCAAGGCAGTAGCCGACTCGCTGCGATCCGAACCGGATACCGCATAGCCGAGGTTATGCAGCACTTCGGCAATGCCGCTCATGCCGACACCGCCGATGCCGATAAAGTGCACGCGGCGGAAGGTACTCATCAAATCTTCGTGCGCGAGTAGGCGACGGGGCGTCATGCAGCCACCTCCACGCACGCGCGGGCGATATCCGCCGCCGCATTCGGTTTGGCCAGCGTGCGTGCTGCTTCGGCCATTGCGAGCAGTGCGGTGCGGTTACCCAGTAGCGCGCTCAGCCGCTGCGCCAGGTCCTTCGTATTCAGATCACGCTCCTGTATCAATTCGGCAGCGCCGGCAGCGACCAGCGCTTCGGCGTTGCGCGTCTGGTGGTCGTCCACCGCATGCGGGAACGGAACCAGCACGGAGCCCAGGCCGCAGGCGGTGAGCTCAGCCAGCGTCAGCGCACCGGCACGGCAAACCGCCAGGTCGGCCCACGCATAGGTGCCGGCCATGTCTTCGATAAACGGCACGATGCGCGCTTCGACGCCCGTGTCGGCATACGCCTTGCGCGTTTCGTCCACACCACGGTTGCCGCACTGGTGCAGAACCTCGGGGCGCTGATCGGCAGGCATATCCGCCAGCGCCTGCGGCACGGACAGATTCAAGGCGCGCGCGCCCAGGCTGCCGCCGAGCACCAGCAAACGCGGCTTGCCATGACGCTCAGCCATGCGCTGCGCCGGCGGCGCCAGCGAGGCGATCGCGGCGCGCACTGGATTGCCTACCCATTCCGCGTTGGGAAGACTATCGACGAAACCCGCCATCACACGCTGCGCATGCGCGGCAAGTTTGCGATTGGTAAAACCCGCCACGCGATTCTGTTCGTGCACCAGCAATGGACGGTGCAGCAGACGCGCTGCAATGCCGCCTGGACCTGCAACATAACCACCCATCGACAGCACGCTGCGTGGCTTCAGCCGGCGCAACACCGCCAGCGATGACATCAGCGCGCGCGCCAGCATGAAAGGCGCCATCAAACGCGTCTTCACGCCCTTGCCACGCAATCCGCCAACCGCAACCGTATGCAACTCGATGCCATGCGCCGGCACGACCTTGGTTTCCATACCGCCGGCCGCACCAAGCCAAACCACTGGCACGCCCTGCGCGCGCAAGGTTTCGGCCACGGCCAGGCCCGGAAAAATGTGACCG
>CAJCJD010000035.1 GCA_903970555.1 Vulcanimicrobiota bacterium | reverse complement strand
TACTCTTCCAAACGTAATACGTCGGTTCGCTGATGCCGTGCTTGCGGCAGGTCTCGGCGACCTTGGCACCAGCCTCGACCTCTTTGAGGATCCGGACGATCTGTTCTTCGCTGAACTTCGACTTCTTCATGCAGAGCTCCTTTGGGGGAAACTCTACTTCTAACTGGCTCGAATCAACGAGGACGCTTCAGCTGAGCACCAAGAAAAAACCTGAGCCAGGCATATCGAAAGGCTGACGAGAAATACCAAGCGTATTTGCACCAAAGCGATGAGCTTGACTAAAACTCAGCCACTGACACAGGGGCGAATTGGCTTATGGATCCGGAAGCGGGGGAAGTTTAAGCAGTTCAGGGTCAAACCAAACATCTTCGTAATCGGGGGTAACAAGAAACCGCCAACCTGGGGCAAGTCCGAGATACTTCGATATGAGCGGACTCCACTCGTCAACATGGGAGGCATGTAAGGGTTGGTAGAAATCATCTTCGTCGGATGCGACCTGCCCTCCCCATATGAACCACCCGGTTGCGGTGCCCTCGGGCATCAGCCGCATGCCATTCACTGGCAAGAGACCTTCACGAACATTGAAAGCAATGCCAACAGTGAGGCCAGGGTCTGCATCAAGAAATTCTGCACCGTACTTCGTACAAAGTTCCATTCTTTTGACGGAGTCAACGTCGGCCATTTTTGTTCTCTGCTTCACGTGCCGCTGCTTTGTTGCCGCTGCTGATTTCTCTGCTGAACAACCTTTTTCATTTGCTTTCCATATTGCGACAACTTACCGCCTTGCTGGGCGGAGCATGTGGGACACTGCGGTTGCACGGCTTGATTCGAGGTCGCCTTCTTCATGTCGACGGTACCGGTTGTGTAGTATTCCTGAACCAGCGGCGTCTTATGGTTAGCCCCGCCGCAGCGACCATAAATGGATAGACGTTTACGCCCGGGATATTCGACGAAAGCGATGGAACCTCCGTCATGGTTCGATATGCACCTCCTGCAAACATGCCGGGAAGCGCGAGTGTTCCAGCGGCCCAAGCCTTCACCCTAACTTGCTCGTTTCCGCCATCTTGATTGAGCGAATTTCAGTTAGCGCTTTTGTCATTTGCTACAGCCGCGTGCAGCGGCTGTAGTTTCAATCTGGATAGTCTTTGTTTGTCTGGCCATGAGACAAACACACCATGCTTTGACGGGTAAGAGTCACTTTTTTGTATCGGCAAATAGCGACTCTGATGCCTGATGCTGTCGCTGTGGATCAGTTGTTGTCGCCGTTCAACATCGAGCCCACAATGCCTCCAAGCAAACCGCCGCCCACAACTGCTCGGCCGTTACCCTCACTTCTGGGTAGATATTCGGCAATCTGATGCGCCAGGCGCGAGATGGGCAGCGTCTGTAGCCACACTGTCCCCGGCCCGGTAAGCGCAGCGAGGAAAATACCGTCGCCGCCGAAGATCGCGTTCTTGATGCCGGGAACCGTGGTGATCTGAAAGCTAACCGAAGCCTGAAACGCACCGACGTGGCCCGGATGCACCCGCAAGGTTTCGCCGGGTGCGAGATCTTTTCGGATGAGTTCTCCGGAGAGTTCCAACCACGCTGTACCCGTGCCACCAAGTTTTTGCAGCATGAAACCATCGCCGCCGAAAATGCCAGCACCCAATGATTGCTGGAAGCCCACGCCGATGGAGACTTGTGGCGTAGCGCAGAGAAAGCCATGACGATGCACCATGTATTCGCTGCTTGGGCTCACCGACACCGGCACAATGTGGCCAGGCACCTTGGTCGCAAAAGCGACCTCACCCGATGCATGCATGGCGCGATACTCGGTCATGAACAGACTGCCGCCACCGACCACGCGCTTGAACATGCCCAACAAGCCACCGCCGCCGCCCATCTGCGTGTGCGTGGTCATCTGAATCGATTGGGTCATCCACGAAAGCTCCCCGCTCTCGGCGAAGACGCTTTCGTTCGGGTCAAGCTGTACTTCCAGTACGGGCATCACCGTACCCTGGATGCGGGTCTGCATAGGTCGTTCTCCTGATGTGGTTATTGGCCGATACGTCACCCTGGCGACAGGATGCGGGAGACCATCGGCAATTCAACAATAGCTTGTGGATATTACGCCTTGCGATACTCGGCAGCACCCTCCGCGTGGTCAAGTTGCAATGGCACACCCCTTTGGCGATGGCGCCAGGCATCAATCGCCTTCGGACCTGGGTTTGGCTCCCTCCCCTGCTTTCGCAAAGCAAAACGCCCGGCAAGAAATCACCGGGCGTTTGTGGTGTTGGATAAAAATATGTCAATCAACACTGGAGTGAGCAACTGTGAAAGTAACAGGCGAGCGCCCCCACCCTCTTCAGATGCCATATACAAACAGGATTAGTGAGAAGAACTCGAGCTTCTTCCTACCAACGGCTCCAGCTCTTCAAAGTTACCATTGAGGTTATAGGCGCTCGTTGTGGCATGCCCATCGCTCTTACGCAGCTTCAAAAAGAAGACGGTTTGAGTTGTTTTTATATCGCCGCCGCATTCTTTTGAATGCTTCTCTCGAACGCGGACCAGATAGTCGGGGCCCTCATCGAAGGTGTCAAAATATAAGCATGCCGTTTTGATCCTCGTAAGGCGATACTGGGTCGTGACTTCAGAAGCACGAACCGCCGCACCATCATCGTTGTTTATTCGGCCAGTTTGCGCACAAGCCGACACAGCAAATAGGCCACTTAGCAAAAATAATAGTAGTTGCTTCATAGCTTCTTCGTATCGTATTGCTGCAGATTGTGGAACCGGATAACCGTCTGAAGCTTCTTTACGTAAAGTGGATCCGTCGCATAACGTTGCAAGAACGTTACAAATTTCAAGCTATCCTCTTTATGAGCAAAGGCCATCGGGAACCTGCGCCTCAGCATGCTTGCATAGTCCTCTGCCGCGTCACCGTATGACCGATAGTCCCTGAAGGTATCGGTAATTTTGTGCGCTAAGCCGTTGCTGACTTCATGCGTAACAAAGCTTCTGCTGCCCCCGTCGGGTGCATGCCCCTTCACGCCAAAATACGCGTTTCCAGACACTCTGATCCCCCAGCCACTCTCAAGGCCTGATTGAGCCAAAATCACGCTGGTTGGCACGCCAAATTTCTCGCTTACCCTCTTTGCATCAGTGAGGTGATGAGCGATGAATGTGTCGACGTGGTTGGGCGGCCGATGTGCGTGGCGGCGATGGTGCGCTGCGTGATGCGGTGGCATAAAACATTCTCCATATCCCTATTTATTTCCATATCCCTATTAATTCAAGACAATGTCCTGGCTATTTCCCTTAGTGATTATGGGACGCCTCCAAATCTGCCGGCCATTTTTAAGTCTTCGACAAGTGACGCACGACGCTTTTTTAGAACGAAGCCTTGGTAATGCACTGACTCTAGCCATCGCTCCAGGCATCTCGATACTGCAAGTTGCCATCCAAATAGGTCCAAGTGATCTCTTCGTAGCGCAATTCAATTTGCTCTAAATGATTGTGGGCCTGGCATGACTCCTCTTTTATATTCGAGACGCGAGGAGTTACAGCCACAATCTTCACATTGCGCATCATCGTGTTGAAATACTCGACCTCACGGCCAGAGTGATCTATTCGGTACCATTTGATCTCTGCAGACTTCAAAGTTTGGCCGCGAGCAAGCGTCATATAAAGCAAAGGCGAAGACCGATCGATTTCTTTTTCCACCATTACCGGCCAATGCATACGGTTGCCCAATAGCTTCCCCGTCGCTCCGTCTGCTGGTGAGATCATGCCGTGTGTGAAGCTTAGAACCTCTATGCTCCCCTGCCGACCGTCAACTTGGCTAGAGCCCCGAATATCACTTCCACTGCTGTCTTTCAGCCACAAATGCAACGGAATTGGCACGAATAATTCCTTGTTTAACCGGTATCTCCACAATGTCCCCATCTTCACTGATCGGTGCCATCAGGTGATTCTGAGCCTGCTGTCCTTTCTGCGACAGAAATTCATGTAGTCCTGCTCACACCTCGGCAGGTCAATTGATTGGGTTGAACACAGAAATGGACATCGTGCCAGAGGTTTTTCCAAAAGATCGGAGCCCTTTCTCCAACACCTCCTCGCACTATTCGACCAGCGCCGGATGACATCGGCGACGATGTGCAGCACGCAGGCGATTCGAACATCCGCCGCCAGCGACAGAATGGGAAGGGCGGTTCCACATTCACCAACTGATTGGCATTTACCCCGTCACAAACAAACCCACTGTCAGCGCAATACCGATGCAGACAATAGCGACGCGTAGCACCTTCTCGTTGATCCGGTGCAATAACTGGGCACCAATCTGGCCGCCGACAATCGCGGGAACGGCCACGCAGGCAATCAACGACCATGGAAGGATGCGAGCCTGCATCAGGAAAATCACCACTGCCGAGGCATTCATTACCGCCGCCAACACGTTCTTGGTTGCACCGGCCACACGCACGCTCAAGCCGGCCGCGGTGAGTGCGGCCAACATCAGAATACCGATGCCGCCGCCGAAGTAGCCGCCGTAGATGGCGATGCAAAACTGCACAACCATGGCAGCGTGTCGGCCCAGCGCCGGCTTGTCGCCTTTGCTAGGCGGCTTTCTGAAAAAGCTGCCCCACGCAAATACGATCGTGGCAAATAACACCAGATACGGCACGAGCCGGGTAAACACGCTCACCGGCGTCACAAGCAATAGCACAGCCCCGAGCGCGCCGCCGACTAAGCTGATCCAAAGCAGCATGCGGAACGACAAGCCTTGAGCACCCGAAACCTCGGCGCGACCAGCGAGCCCTGTCGTCACCTGACCCGGGAACAACGCGATGGTGGATGCGATATTCGCCGTTCGTGGATCAAGGCCGGCCAGTAGCAGCGCTGGAAAGGTAAGGAAGGATCCCCCGCCCGCCAATGCGTTCTGCACGCCAGCGGCGAACGATGCGAGAACCAATACCAGCAAAGACCATGTCGGGTGCATATGACCTCATCTTAAGGTAGTTCAGAAGCTCCGCAGTGCTTAAAACCTAAGCCAGATTTAAGTGAGCCAAAATCAGACTTACACTCGCAAGCAAAGCAAAACCTGACATGTAAGGTAAAGCATGATTTGCTGAACTGGGCATGCCATCTGGCACTGTATCTAGACACCCAGCGTAACTACCGTACCGCCAACGTCCCCGATCCCCACATCGACGCCATGCGCTTTTCGTACCTGTTAAACACGCAGGCACGCTGAACGAACATGTCTGCGAATTCTTACCGTCTTGCGCTCGTGTTAGCAGGCAGTTTGCTGCTGGGCTTATCAGCGATTTGCAGCGACGCGTACGCCATGTATCCGCCCTCGCCGGACCCATCCGATGCAACCGTCGATACCGATGTCGCCCGTTGCCATCGTTACGACACGTTGCAGCCGCAAGGCACGACGAATCCCTCGATCAGCACGTGCGAAACGATGTCGCCGGAACTAGGCGGCATGCGCGACAAACTGGCCGACAACGGTTGGCTGGTTCAAGGGGGCACCGTTCTGGGTGGCACATTCGATTTGTTGAATCATGGCCAACGTCCCCAGCTTTACATTGGACAAGACCCTACTTACCGCGCGAATACCTTCGTCTATGTCACCTACGATTTATCCCGATTAGGTTTCGCCGGGGCAGCACAATTAGTGTTTAACGCGAACGTGCAAGCGTTCTCCTATGCGGGAGAAAACCCTACTGGCTTCGCTATCAACAGCCTTTATATCAGCCAACGTTTCAATGATGGGCGAGAACAGCTGCAATACGGCTACGACGAATTGGGCAACGACTTTTATGGTTTTTCCCTAGGCACCAATTCCACGACATCGCCGGCGGGTGTGGGAAGCTCGATTCCCTACGAAGTCGGATTCATCTTCAACAAGTCCGCGCCCGAACTCAATCTGCGCCTGGCTTCGGATGGCAAGCATTTTTACGATCGCTTTGGCGTTACCCGCAGCGTAGATCCCCTGGGACCGCAAGCGGATTGGAACAATAATAATTTCTGGGGTCTGAAGTGGCACATTCCTGGTGCGAGTGCGCTCTATATCAATGAGCTGGGTTATCAGATGGATGCCGCTGCTGGGCAATCCATGACATGGGTGCGTCAGGGCGTGATGTACAACGAAAGTCGATTTCCCGACTTTCATGGCGGCTATTCCAATGGCAACTATGCCTATTACCTGGTCGGCGATTATCAGTTGTTCCAAACCGATGCCGCGCAACCGTTCCACGGGTTCTATGTCAATGTAAAGGCCGACTATGCGCCGCCTGATCGAAACGTCTACACCGGAGATGCGGGCGTTACGTTTTACGAGCTGGGTCCTTTTGCACAGCCTTATGACGTGTTCGCGCTGGGCTACACGTTCGACCAACTAAGCAGTTCTTTTCAGCGTATGCGGCAGGCAAGTGGTTTCACCGCAGTGGATTTCAGCCGTAACTATTCGCTGTCGTATGTCCACCGTTTGTCGCGCGGCATCTACTTATCCAATCAGCTGAGTTATACCGTCAATCCCATTCCCACACCGAAACAGCCAGCGTCTTTAACGTGGATGACTTCACTGTCGTTTTCTTACTGAGTTGGAATGGTGCAAGTCGAACGGCTGAAGACCACTTACTGATACGGGTCTTGAGGAATGGTGTTCAAACTCAGAGCAGAGCATCTACCGAGGGCGCGACCAGATTATTTCCCGCAACGAGCTCCGTCACTTCCCCTGAGCGAGCGCAACCTGTGCATCGTTGATGAAGCGATTTGACTCGTCAGCAGTCGGCATGTTCGACGCGATCTGCGCCAGAACTTTCTCGATATCGCTAGAGCTGGAGAACGCCTCATCGCATAGCAGGACGGCGATAGGACCGAAATAATTCAGCGCCACCTTTTCCACTATCTCGCGTTGCGTAGGGGCACTGACCTTAGGTGTCGTATCCGGTGGCGGTGCTGTCTTTGACGCAGGTGGCGTACTCGGTGAAGGCGCCGGCTTTGGCGCAGGTGGCGCCTTCGGTGGGGGCTGCGTGCTCGCCGGAGGTGCCACGCTCGGCGCGGCGGCCTTAGGTTCCGGCTTTACAGGCGGTTGCGCCGATTGATCTTTCTCGAAGCCGCCGAGCAGCCATTGCAGGGCGGTCTCGCTCAAGGGTGCCGCGTTGCCGCTTGGGCTGACAGAGCCAGGCTGGAATCGTGCTCGCGCAGCGGAGACCTTGGACAACTGCTGTACCGCTTCGTCGTTGCGATATCGGCTAAAGATAACGTCTTCGATCCGGCCGTCCCTTAGCCTGATCGTGGACGAGTTGTTGCTTTCGGTGGCGATAAAAAAATACCCCGAAGTCTTCCTCTGCGTGAGCGCTTTCAGCTCACGCAGGACTTCAATGAGAGGGCGGAATTCACTCACCATCCTTGTTTCTCTCAACAGTTATCGCGTTCAACGCACAAAGTCTGTCCGCTCAGCGTTTGCTGAGCCGGTCCATTGCCAATCGTACGCTGTTGGACAGGCGTGCGATGGCCCGGGCTAAGGTGCCAATTTCGTCCTTCAGGTTGACCTCGTCGATGGTGTGATCCCATTTGCCCATGCTTATGGCATCGGCCACCGACGTCAAATGCTGGACGGGTTGAAGCACACGGTTCCAGATCAGCACAGACTGCAGGCCCAACAAAAGCAGGCAAATGAGCAAACCGACGATACCGATCCATAGGGACTGGTGCAGGATCACGCTGTTGATGTCGCTCTTTGGATAGGCCGAAACAAGGGTAAAGCCCCAGCCCGGCACGTCCTGCTTGTCCACGCTCCAATCCGAGGGCTGCGTTTGGGCAACCTTTTCGATTTGGTCGACGGTAGTCGTTGTGCCCGTTTTCGAATAGAAGCGCAGCTTGCCTTTGCTGTCGAACAGGGCGATGAACCCAGAGGTAAGCACGTGGCTATCGCTGATGACCGAATCAAGCGATTGCAGGTCGGTTTTATAGCCGACATACCAAATGCCAATCGGTTTCGGATGCGATCCGTCGTAGATGGGCTCGTAGCCGGTTACGTAGGGGTTGCCAAGAATATCCACCACGCCATAGAACGGCAGCCCTTTGCGGATTTCCGCAATGACGGGGCCGTGTGGATCGAGCATGGTGCCGATGGCGCGCGATCCGTCGTCTTTCTTGACGTTTGTCGACACACGGACAAAGTCGTCGCCAGAGCTTGAGAAAAGCGTAGCGGTGCCGTCCATCGTGGCGGTTACGCCGTCGACGAGCTGAAAGTTATTGCCCTGTGGCTTGTTACCGAACAGCAGATCATTGACCTGGTGGCCCGATACGGTGATCTGCGGGCCGGCGCTGGGTGAACCGAGCGCATCGCTTTCTTGACGGAGCAATCGCATCGAGTTCTGAACGCGGTCCAGCATCACTGATCGCGTCACCGCAAAAAGGCTTTGCAGCGCGGTGGTTTGGCCTTTGATGGAGGCCGCGGCCTCCTCCTTCACCCGGCTCGCTTCCATCATGGCCAGCACAACGGCGACCAGGATCACGACCACCACAACGAGTGCCAGTACGGGCAACAACAGACGCACTCGCAAAGAGTGTCGAAGCATTAGAGATTCCCCCTAGAACGTTTGGATGCGCCAAGCTGCTTTCTACTGGCGCTATTGTTATTAGCATAGGTTACGAAATGGATGCAAAGTCTGACCCTCTCGGCTCAGGTTCGCCCCATTGGAACGATCCTGGATGGGGGCCGCGATTCGTCCCAATCGGGTTCGCCATCATCGCCTATGGCGAAACAGCCCTGCCCCGGCCTTGAAGCACCCGAAACTTTGACTGCCGTCACATTTCCATCCGGACGCCCTACCCGCTGAGTACCGCTCTTTTCGAACGTTTGAACGCATTGGGCTGGGAAGCGGCGATGCCGGATTAATCGCTTTGCACGCTGTCGGCCGCCGGATTCTGCACCTTGAAGTGCAATTCGTTGGCACAAGTTAAGTTTTTGCTACCGTCTGATTGAAGCACTCTCAGCGTATAGCTCCCCTGTAAACCCCGTGTGTCGAACACCACTTCGTAACCACTACGGCTAACAAAGGGCAGTCCAAAATATATCGTGACGTCGACGCGTGGATAGCGCGTCGCCTCGAACCACTGAGTCCCTGTGGTAGCGTCCTCAAGCTCAAGAACAACACCCTTGTTTTCCGTACCCCGCTTTGCCAACAGCATCGCCCAGCCGCGGATATGCACAATGCCCGGGGCCAAAGCCACCTCCTGCCGTGCATCGTCGAGGGGCTTATCATCCACTGCGCTGAACGAGCAGTCCCCGCCCAGAACGCGGGCTGCCGAACCAGGTCTTGCCACACGCCGGCTCATCAGTAGCGCATCGACACGCGGATCGGCGGGTATGGAAAGCGGCGATAGCGTCACACGGTATGTCTGCTGCCATAGCCCACTTCCGTGGCCTGGCGCATCGATGGCCAGGAAGACGGGTCTTCGGCCTGCAAGAAATCGCTCTCGCTGAGGCGAACCTAGCGCTACGAAGTCCTCGGCATAGACCACCGTGGGCGAGAGGAGGAAGCCCGCCTGAGCGATGCCCGGAATAAAACGATACGTATTGGTCGATTGATCAGAATACGTAAGTTTCATGCGCAAAGGCGGAAGCCTGTAGATGAGCGAAACGAAGCGGCCAAGCAAGGTCGGCTCAACCTTGATCGTTGCCCACAGCGGCTCGGTGGCCGCCGCCAAGGGCATGCGCGCGCCCAGAACCATGGTGGTCGACAGCATCGGCTTGCTAACCGCAACATCGACTGGAGCCACGCGACGACTAAGCACTGCGTAATCGCCAGCCATCGAAACGGCCTCGAAGGCACTAAGCAATTGAGGCCAGCTCGCTGCATCTTCAAAAGCAGGGTAACGATCGTCCTCGGGTGAGGGGCGGAAATAGACATGCGCCGGAGCATCATTTTGCAGATGCGAAAGATTCAGCGCCAACAATGTCGGCGTGTATGCCGACGTACTCTGGACGATGGGTCGCGGATCCCATTGGGCGCCGTTGGCAATGAGATCGGCAATATTCGACGAATAGAGATCACTCGGCCCAGGATAAACCGGCAATGGTGTCGTTAGCGCTAGGCGCTCATTGGCATGCGCAAAAGCGACGCGCAGCGATTTTGGATCTGTCAGGCGCTTGCTCACGCCTCTGGCCGACGCTGCAATCTCAGTGCCGACCTGTCGTATCACCGCCGACGGGCGTACATCCTGATGCCCAGCCGCGACGACGGCCCAGCCGAATATTCCACTGATCAGAAACAGATACGCATTGCGGGTATCGTTACCAAGGAACAGGGCCAATCCCGCTAAACCTAACATCGACCCAGCAATCGACGCGTGCAGGTCTTGTCGCACGAACCCCATCTTGAAGCAAACGAATAAAGTCAATGCTAGAAATGCGGATGCGCACCAACGACGCTTTGCACCATCGTGCCATGTGAGTGCAACCATCAGGCACGCGATCGCGACATACGCGACGATCTCGCCCAGACCGTTGCCCTTCGCCATAGCGTCCGTGTAACCGGAGACGATGCCGTCTTGGGAAACAAAATATCCTGCCAGGGCCGACAGTGGCTGGCCCGTAGCCAACCAGCCCAGTACCAATGCCAAGACTTGCACAACGATCAGTGCCGCGGCGAGTCGCCTTCTGCTACGCCACAGCATTGCCACGCCCAGTATCGTGCTGACAAGCACAAGCAGCGTCAGATTTCGCTTGGTGTACGGCAATAAGGCACAGCATGTGCTGACGAAAAGAAGCACGAAATCGTTCCAGCCACGGTTTGCTATTGAGCGGCCAGCAAGCAACACAAGCAGCAACGGCAAAATCATGAGTTGCGCGTCGGGCATCAACTGCATGCCAAGGAACACGGGCAGCAACAGCAGCCAAAGTCTCCGATGAGATAAGGCAAGTATCAGCAGCCCAGCGAACAAGGCCGTAGCCATGGCAAGCGACACAATGACCATCATGCAGTCGGTGTCGGGGTGGTATTGGTGTGTGTACACCGAGGCCAGCGGGCCGACGGTCCACACGATATCGCGCCCAAATGCGAGGTGCTGTGCTGTCGCGACGTTCATGGCGTATTGCCAGGAACTATCGAAGTCCGTAGCGGGTTGGATAGGGGCAAACGGCACGGTGACCAATAACGTCAGCACGAAAGCAAGCACCAAGGCCGCAACGTCGATCTTTCTCGCTCGACTCATCATGTGTCGCGAACTTCCGTGCATTCCCTTAACTTGCCCGCTCTCTTGACCATTCTCTCATCATGAATGGCCCACTGGCGGCGCCCATGAAGATGCAAACGAGCGCGACCGATTTCTTTCTAGGGTGTCCGTTTCTCCGGTCCGCCTTCCCTAACTCTGACGCTGCCACGATGAAAACCGATAAGCAGCGCCTGTACAGTCTAACTAGAACTCCCCTGCACGGATGGCTCCATTTCTTGCACGATTCTCTAAAAGCGGCCCGATTCCGCTTGTATTCGACCCCTCAGGCGTTATGACTGGGATCTGTGGTCATTTCCGAACCCTTCCCCCACTCACTGAGAGGATATCTGCAATGGAATATCGACGTTTAGGCGCATCGGGCTTCAGCGTGCCGGTGCTGAGTTTTGGCACGGGAACCTTTGGCGGCAAGGGTGAGTTTTTCAGCGCGTGGGGCAGTACTGACGTGGCGGAGGCGCGCCGCTTGGTCGATATCTGCCTCGATGCCGGAGTCACCATGTTCGATAGCGCGGATATCTACTCGGCCGGCGCGGCGGAGTCGGTGCTGGGCGAAGCCATCAAGGGCCGCCGCGATCAGGTGCTGATTTCGACCAAGGCAACCTTTCGGTCCGGCGGCAAGCCCAATAATGTGGGTTCGTCGCGCTACCACTTAATACAGTCTTGTGACGCCGCGCTCAAACGCCTCGGCACGGATTACATCGACTTGTTCCAGCTACACGGCTTTGATGCGATGACGCCGGTGGAAGAAACGCTCTCCACCCTGGATGACCTGGTGCGCGCCGGCAAGATCCGCTATCTGGGCGTGTCGAATTTTTCCGGCTGGCATCTGATGAAGTCGCTCGCCGTGTCTGATCGCTACGGCTATTCTCGCTATGTCGCCAACCAGGCCTATTACTCGCTGATCGGACGCGATTACGAATGGGAATTGATGCCCCTGGGGCTGGATCAGGGCGTCGGCGCGGTGGTCTGGAGCCCACTGGGCTGGGGACGCCTCACTGGCAAGATCCAACGCGGCCAACCGCTCCCTGCCACCAGCCGCCTGCACAAAACCGGCGACATGGGGCCGCAGGTATCGGACGATTACTTGTTCCAGGTGATCGATGCCTTGAACGACATCGCGGAAGAGACCGGCAAGACCGTCCCGCAGGTCGCGCTGAACTGGTTGCTGCAACGTCCCACCGTTTCCACCGTGGTGATTGGCGCGCGCAATGAAGAACAGCTGCGGCAGAACCTAGGCGCCGTCGGTTGGAATCTCACCGCCGAACAGGTCGCCAAACTCGACGCCGCCAGCGTGGTGACGCCGGCCTACCCCTATTGGCACCAACGCAGTTTTGGCGAACGCAATCCGGCGCCGGTTTAAGGAATAGTACCGAACGTTGCGGGCATGGACGCCCGCAGCGAACCGCATGTGCGCGAAAGGACGGCTTCATCGGTATGCTCCGCCAATGTCCCCCGTTGCGGCATACGAACATGGAACCTCGCCTGGTTACCGATAGCAGGCTGTTGCCCATACTCAATGAGCTGAAGCCGCGCGAGCCGATCTTCCATCGGGCGGAGTTTGGTACCACACGCCTCGACTTCGAGGCCATGACCGAAGCTGACTTCTGGGAAGTCGGCGCATCCGGCCGTCGTTACAGTCGAGAATACGTACTCGACGCGTTGGAAGAGCGCTTCAAACATCCCACCGACGACCCGTGGGAAACAGGCGACTTTCACTGCATGGAAATCGCCGTCGATAACTACCTGCTTACCTACACGCTGAAGCAAGCTGAGCGCATCACTCGTCGCGCCACGATTTGGCGCCGCACTGCGCAGGGTTGGAAAATCGTCTATCACCAGGGAACGGTGGTCGCCGACTAGCGGCCCCGCTCCTAAAGCAAAAGCCCACATGCCGCAGGCTTTTGCGTGCTTCATCGCTATTTGGTCCCCACCCATACGCTGTTCTCAGGATCAAGCCGCTTTCCGTTCCAAACACATCTGGCCAGACCATTACTGTCCCAACGCGGCTTACGAGGCCTCTGTAACAAGACGTTCAGATCACGCTATGCTGTCCCGGCACGCAATCTTGGAGTTCGAAGCCGCATAAGCCGCAGGCAGCGTAAAGCTGACGGCTATTTGACCGATATATTGGCAATGTACTGACACGTTTACCGCTGTATTCAGGCAATTTCACGGTATTTGTACCGCAGGTATTCGTTGATAGACGCCATAAAGGCAAATCGGGTGGCCATGAGTCGAACGCTTCCTGTCCAAGCAAGACCTTTGCGCGAGCCAGAACAGACGGCGTGGCTCGGCCGTCTGATAGAAGCCGCCACGCCGGAAGAAGTGGGTTCGCTGATCGAAACACTGATCCGGACGCAACCCGGATGCACTCACGCCAAGGTGCTTTGGCTCGACGTGTCAAACACTCACCGTCAAGCCGCGGAACGCCTCGATGATGCCCAGCTCGCCTTGGCGCGATCGGCGCTGACCGCCGCAAACGGCATGCAGTCAACGCCCGACGGCAAACACTACGCACTGCCCCTGCTGAGCGAGGAGCACGTAGTGCTGCTGCTCACTCTGACTCCCGATGGGTCGGCGAAAAACCTCCTGGCGAACCTGGAACCCTACCTGCAACTCGGGGTACGCCAGCTGCACCATGCCATGAAGTTGGCCAACCTCTACGATTCGCACAGCCAGCTGGAACATTCGGAAAACCTGCAGCGCGCGCTCTTCGTGATCTCCGATCTGGCCGGGTCGAATCTCGACATGCCAGACATGCTGCATGAGATCCATCGCATCGTCAGCGGACTGATGTATGCCGAAAACTTTTTCATCGTCCGCTATCACCCCGAACGCGACACACTGCGTTTTCTCTATTACGCCGATACCCAGGACCAGGATCAGCCAGACACCACCCGCGACATGCAGTTGGAAGATCGCCGGCATACGCTCACGTGGTACTTGCTGACACAAGGCAAGCCGCTGATGGGCAGCAACGAACAGCTGCTTGAGCAAGTGAACGGGCCCGTGATTCTCTCCGGCCCGGACAGCGACGACTGGCTCGGCGTGCCGATGTTGCACAACGGCAAGGTAGAGGGTGCTCTCGTTGTGCAGAGCTACGGCAACCGCACCGTCTATACCCGCGACGATCTCACGCTGCTCGAATTCGTCGGCAACCATATCCTTACCGCGCTGGAACGCAAAGAGAGCAAGGACGAACTTGAGCGACGCGTGCGTCAACGCACCGAAGAACTCGCCCAGGTCAATCGCGGGCTACGGCAGGAAGTGCGTGAGCGTCATCGTGCCGAGCGCCTGCAGGAGGCACTGTTTCAGGTTGCCCAATTAGCTACCGCCGATATCGACGAAAATGCCTTTTATCAGCGCGTTCATACCGTCGTCGGCCGATTGCTGGATGCCAAGAATTTCTTCATCGCCCTGCTCAGCGACGATCGCACCAAGCTGGAATTTCCCTACTACTTCGATGCGGGTGTCCACCGCACGCATGTGCGCCCAATCGGTCGCGGACTGAGCGAGTACGTCTTGCGCCGCGGAGAGCCCTGGTCGGGAACCCGCGAGGACATTCTGGCCTTGGCCAAAGATGGAGAGGTCGTGCCGCATCACATCGGCGAGCCCTCCGCGTGCTGGCTAGGCGTACCGCTGAAAGTCGACGAGGCGGTTATCGGACTAGTCGTTGTGCAAAGTTACGACAAGAACGCCAGTTACGGCGCCGCCGATCAGGAACTATTGAGTTTCGTAGCGCTGCAAATCGCCAACAGTATTTATCGGCGACGCTCGGCCGCTGCCTTGCATCAGGCGAATCTGCGATTGGAACATCGTGTAGAAGAACGCACGCGCGAATTGCGCGCGGAAATTGCGCGACGCGAACAGATGCAGCAGCAGTTGCATCACCAGGTGATGCACGATCCGCTGACGGGGTTGCCAAACCGCGGTTATCTTCGCGAACGCCTCGACAGTGTGCTTAACCTGATTCAGCACGATCCCAGTCGGCGCTGTGCGCTGTTGTACTTGGATGTCGACCGTTTCAAAGTCATCAACGACAGCCTTGGACATCTCGCCGGGGATGAATTTCTGAAAGCCATCGCCATGCGGCTGCTTACTCACGTGCGCGAGCCGGACATGGTGGCAAGGCTTTCCGGCGACGAGTTTGCGATCCTTTTGGAAGATATCGAAGTCACCGCCACGGCCACCACGATTGCCAATCGCGTGCTGCAGGCTATCGCCATGCCGTTGCGCATATCCGGCAAAGAGCTGGAGCCTTCCGTAAGCGTTGGGATTGCCTGCGGCGACGCCAGTTATCTGGATGCCGACGAATTGATCCGCGATGCGGATATGGCGCTGTATCAGGCCAAACAAATGGGTCGCAAGCGCTTCGCCGTTTTCGACGAAGCACTCGCCAAGGACATGGTCGACGTGCTGGCGATGGAAAGCGAACTGCGCAAAGCGCTTCGACAAAACGAATTCGAGCCGCATTTTCAGCCCATTTGTCGGCTCAGCGATGGCCATATCGTTGGCTATGAAGCATTGATCCGCTGGAATCACCCCCAGCGCGGTCTGCTGAAGCCATCGGATTTCATAAAAATCGCTGAAGACAGCGGGTTGATCGAAGCCATCGACTGGCGTCTGTTTGAACTCAGCTGTCGCCTGCTTGCGCAAAAGATTGCTGGAGATCCGTTCATCACCTTCAACGTGTCGGCCTTGCATCTTCGCCACATCGATTTCGACGCACGCGTTCTGAAGATGCTTGAGCGCACCGGCTTGTCTCCCGCCAGATTGATCACCGAAGTAACTGAAGGCGCGCTTCTGGATAATCCTGATAGCGTGCGCACCATGCTCGATCGCCTGCGGATAAGTGGCGTGGGCGCCGCACTCGACGACTTCGGTACCGGCTATTCCTCACTCAGCTACCTGCACTCGCTGCCCTTGCGTATGCTAAAAATCGACCGCGCTTTCGTGCATGAACTCGACAAAGCCGGCAGCAGCAACAGCACCACCGTCGTCGCCGCCATCCTCGCGCTCGCCCATGCCCTCAATATTCAGGTCATCGCCGAAGGCATCGAAACCCAGGCGCAATTTGAAACCTTGCTGAGCATGGGGTGCGAAATGGGACAAGGTTATTTGCTTGGGCATCCTGCGCCAATCGAGCAGTGGCAGTAGCATCCCGACGATTGTTTGCCGATCGCGCTGTCTAGGCGCATTTCCTCAAACACTGTTACCCTCAACATCTATCGCAACAACTTGCGATAACGGTTGTAATGCGGCATAACTCGCGACAGGTAGGACGCGCAATTAGGGGATACCTCGATGCCGATAGGAATGGCTGGTACGTCGCGCTTCACGAATAGATGGGCGCCGCGCTTGCTGCTGGCGGTAGTGTTTTTGGCTGGCGCAACGCTTAGCTACAAAGTAGTGCTCGGTTATTGGTCGGTCGATGACGACATTGTCGACCTGTACATGCTTTGGAAAGGGATTTCACAGCATGGCCTTCAGTATCTCGCTACGTGGTCGTACACCGCTGACAATTGGCTGCTTTCGTTATTGCCGCCCTACTCGCTTTTATATGATTGGTTCGGCCCCAGATCCGGCTTGCTCGTTGGAGCAGGTTGGTTCGTTTTTGTTCTTGATGTTTTATTGACTGCACTCATCGTTAACCGCGTAGCGGGTCCCTGGTATGCCGGAATCGTAGGCTGCGTACTGATCTTTCCGCACTACATGGTCCTGGGGCCAGCGGGACTTCTCGGCCATCCCGTGACGCACAACAGCTCCTTAGCTTGGGTCTTGCTTGCGTTGCTGTTGGCCCTTCAGGGCATAAAGACGCTCCATGCACGATGGCATATCGCTTCAGCGTTGGCGACGCTGGTCGTGTGCCTTTCGGATCCATGGGCGATTCCGGTTTTCCTGTTCCCAGTAACGGGAATCTCTCTGTTATTGGGCTATTGGCCAGGTCAGCAGCTTAGACATCGCGACAACGTACTGACCCTATGCTTTTGCATGCTGATAGTTGTGCTGCTCACTAAGACCAGGCTTTTTGGCCTTTTTTCTTTCCTTCCGCCGTACTACATGGTCTATCCGACATGGGTTAAAGCCCACGAAAACCTTCACTGGATCATCCAGGCCTTCGGGATCATGTTCCCAACGATACCGACCTACGATGCCACGCTCACATGGTCATGGTCGCTGTCGCTGCTGGCGTTGATGTGTGCAATCGCTTTCGCTGCGTGGCGCCTTGCAACAACCTGGGCATCCACAACTTTGTCACAGCGATTCACCGTGCTTATCTGCATAACATCGATCGGCGGTGTAACGCTCGCTAACGCCGTTGGGCAACCACCCCACGATCTGTCCATGCTGCACCTTTTGATCAATGCGTATTTCCTTGTTCCGTTGATGATCGTGATTGCCCTTTCCTTGAAAAAATGCTCCAAGCTCGCTATTGGCGCTATGGTCACGTGGGCGCTTCTCCTGGTTGCGACGGGTATGTTCAGCGCATTGAGCGCCGCACGCGCCCAAACTCCGGCAAGCACGGATCTACTGCGTTCTGCCAAGCCACTCGCCGAGTTTCTCAAAAGCCAAAATCTCACTTACGGTTACGGCCCGTACTGGGGAGCTCACGCCAATGCCGTCACGTGGTACACGCTCGGTGGCGTGACGATAAGACCCGTGCGATTCGATCCGCTCACCGGCATGATCATCAGCCAGCATGAGCAAAGTTCATCGCTTTGGACACATGGTGGAGATATTCCCCCTGACCAGAGGACGTTCTTTATCGCCGTCGGCAACGATGGCGAAGTTTGTCCGGACGTGAAGATCTGCACTGCCGGCGTGATAGGTCAGTTTGGCGAACCCGAAAAGACACTGCACTTCATCACTGACCGCGCCGATTTGACCATCTTTGTTTGGTCACATCCGTTGGTATCACCCGGCACACTTTTGCCGCCGGCGTCGGCTTCGCGACAGTCGGGTGAAAGATAGCTGCCTAGGAAGCGTTGCAAGGACACGCGCACAACCCGTACTCAACGAACGGTCCGCTACGTATTCACAATGACTCGTCTACGACAAAAATCGTGTCACGCCTTTACCTTGCCGTGGTCATTGGAAAAGCTTGCATCCTCGATGTGGTTGTGGCGATTCTTTTCCTTAACTTCGCGCAGAAGCTCCAGCACGTGCGCGCGCTGTTCCCTACGCTTTTGGTCCTGTGCGGCAAGCAACTCCTGTCGTCGCGTCATGTGTAGAGGTGTCCCCTGTAGCGACACCTTGCTACCTGGATGAACGATGCGGGCAATGTAGCCGGACCATGTGCCCAGATGCCATGGAGAATGGGATGTGCCTGGTGTATTCATGAATCGGCCTCCACCGCATAGAGGATTACCGTAGCCGTTGCTCGGCTGCCCGGACTGTCAATGTGCACCTTGTATCGTTAGGCGTTCGTAATGCCGGCGACATGGAATTGATGACGAATGCGGAAGCCAGATTAGACGTGTGTGGCGGCCCCTTCGTCCTTTATCCAACGCTTCCGGCATGGCTATCGGCTCGAGTCATGCGGTCCGACCGGGTGGCTCAGCTCGATTGAGATTTCTGAGCGAGCGGCTCTTTTACCGAGGCATGCGTTGCACGAATCACCGCGGCGATAAGCGCTACGTCGTCCTGAATGCCGAAGTCATCGTCCTGGGAATAGCCGAAGCGCACGATCACGAGCTGTTCGGAAGGAATAACGTAGATGCGCTGGCCAAGAAAGCCGCTGGCGAAAAAGCCGTCTTTCGGAAAACCGTGTGCCACGCGCCAGGCGGCAGACTCGCTTGGGCCATCGTTGGTCCAAAAGCCCGCGCCGTAAGTCGTACCAAGCGTCGAGCGCCGCGACCAGTCCACCCATCCTTGCGGAAGAATGCGTTGTCCATTCGGCGCGATGCCATCGTTAAGATAAAGCTCGCCGAAGCGTGCATAGCTTCGTGCTGGCGCATAGACATAAGACGATCCGAAGAAAACGCCGCTACCGTCGAATTCCATGGTCACACCGCTCAAGCGCGCAGGCCCCAGTAGTTCACGTTCGGCGAAACTACGCATGCCGGCCGCGCCACCGCCAACTGTTTGTCCCAATAGACGATCCAGGATCAGCGTATTCCCGGATGTGTAATCCCATTCCGAACCGATCGGGCGACGCAACGGGTTCCGCGCGGCATAGCCGGCCATGTCGTCCTTCAGATATTCCATCCTTGCCACCGGGCTGAAACCGGATGCGCTTTCCTCCACATCCAAGCCGCTGCGCATGCGCATCAGGTCTTCGATGGTGATGTGCCCGCGTGGGTCGCCGGCAGCGGCCCATTCAGGCGCATTGACCGATTGGTCTACGCGAAGGTGCCCCTGTCGAACCAAGATGCCCAGCAACGCATTGGTGAAGGACTTGGCCACCGAATAACTCAGCAGCGGTGTCTGAACGCCAAAACCTGGCGCGTAACGCTCGGCAATCACGTGGCCATTCTTCACCACCACAATAGCCTTGACGTCCTTGATCGGCTGCCCCGCCTGCTCGTCGAACACGCGATTCAACCCTGCGATGATGATGGGGTCGTTGCTTACCACTGGCCCAGCGGGCGCGAAGTCGTCGGCGACGGGTTCTGGCAGCAACGCGCGAGGCTGCGGTGTCGGTGCGCTATTGGCGTATTCCAGGCGACAGCCGTAGCCCGGCGTGAAATCCGCCGTGGCGTGAAAGATGCCGGCGAATGTGGTTTCGACACGTCGATTGACACCGTCAACGCGATACCGAACCAGACGACCCAAGTGCTTGCCGATGATCGGCCTCACCAACTCGTTGAGTGTGGTTTCCGGATCTAAGCCCGCTACAAACGTCGCCGAACACAGATTGTGCGCCGCCATGCCAGCGGCGACGTGGGCCGCCCGATCGGGGCGGCATATTACCGCCACCGAGATCACCCCTATCAGCGCTGCCGCGCCCACCCATTTAACGATGCGCTTTGCCATAACCCCATGCCTCGTACCCGTTTGTCGTGGGAACAAGCATGCATTCGGCGGATGCCGTCTAAGAGAGCAAGTGGGACGAACGCCGGCGTGGCCGGGACAAACACCATGACGGGATCGCGGGTGCGCCTTCGTTAAAGCCGCGTCAACAATCCAGGCGGCAGGCTGTCTAGATAACGTCGCGTCCAAGTGACACGGGCACCGTCATCGAGAAGCAGCCGATATTCGCCCTCCGGCCAAGGATGTACCTCCCGAATTGCCTCCAGGCGCACAAGGGCCGAGCGATTGATGCGCGCGAACCTCATCGGATTCAACCTTGAAAGCATATTTTCCAGCGTGCCACGCAAACGATAGCTGCATCCGTCCGCATGCACATCGAGATAATTGCGACTGGATTCAATCCGGCTGATGCGATCGACCCGCAGCAAATGCGCACTTGCATCCGCCTGCACCAACACATGCTCAATATAGTGCGAGGGAGCAGGAAGGGCTTCCAACAGGCCATCGATGCGACTTCCCATATCCATCCTTGGAATCAAGCGTTCACGCAAACGCCTTAGCAATCGGTCGAAACGCTCCGGGCTTACGGGCTTCAGAAGATAGTCGAAGGCGTGTACTTCGAACGCCTGCAGTGCCCGATCATCGTGCGCCGTTACGAACACAATTTCCGCAGGCAGCGGTTCTCCCAAGGCCTGCAATACGGAAAAGCCATCCATATCCGGCATGCTGATGTCGAGAAAGACCACATCCGGACGGTGCTTTGTAATAAGCGTCAACGCATCCCGCCCATTGGCGGCTTCGCCGATCACGGATATGTCGTCGAACATCGCCAGGTAGCGTTTTAGCTTGTCGCGTGCCGGCGCTTCATCGTCGACGATAGCGGCGCGCAACGTCATGCGGATTGGCCCTCGTTATAAGGCAACCACACAAACACACAAGCCCCTTCTTTTTCGCTGCGTTCCAAGTGAAAGCCCGCAGCATCGCCGTAAAGGTGTTCCAGACGCGCTCCGCTATTGCTCAAACCGATGCCGTGGCCCCGGTGCGTAGCTTCCTGCAACATCTGGCCCCTCGCGGAATCGCGAACATACAACTCAAGCCGCTCGCCATTGCGCACCGCCTTTATATCTACGCGTCGAAGGGCTGTGCCGCCGGCATGCTCGATGGCATTTTCGACAATCGGCTGCAACAGAAGAAAAGGCACACGTGCCGCATCGAGCATCGGTGCCGATTCAATGCTTACAGCCAACTCATCGCCAAAGCGGGCACGCTGAATATCGAGATAAAGCCCCAGCAATCGCCATTCCTCGGCCAAGCTGTGTTCCTGTTCCGTCGCCCTCAACGTGGCGCGCAACAAATCACCGATGCGCGACAACATCTCGTCCGCGACACGCGGCTGTTCGTACATGATTGCGGACACGGCATTAAGTGTATTGAACAAAAAATGAGGATTGAGCTGCAACCGCAACGCGTCCAAGCGCGCCTCGGATAACGCCGATTCCAGTTGCACGGCGCGCAGCTCGCGCCGCTGCGCCTCACGGTAGCGATCAATCAGCCACAGTACACCTGCGACGAGCAGGTAATAGAAAACGTCGCTGGGAAACTCCATCAAATAGCGCCATGACATGACGCCATAGTCGTAATGACCGAAGCCGAAAAGCTGAAACAGTGCCAGACGCGAGCCCCACATCAGGCTGGTATGAAGCACGGACAACACGACCAGCAAAAGCACGTGGCATGCACAGCGCCGCCAGCGACCGGGTAGTCTGCGTATGCGCCGAAGCGCCGCGATCAAGAGTGGAAGCAGCACTCCAAAGCTCAGACTGCCGGTCATTTCTTCGATGAGCTTCGCACCAAAGCGGACCGGCACGCGGTCCGCGACATCGTTTAAGTAACGATGCAGGGCATCCAGGATGCCTATCAACACGACAATTCCAAGCCATATCGCCACCCATAGCCGGGGGCGGTACGGTGTGCCAACGCCATCTGTCTCGACGGATTCGGGAAGCTTCAACATGACTGGTCAAATTCGGACATGGCGCTGTTTTACCACGCGCCGAAAATCTCTAGCTACTGCACCTATCGGCGCACAAGTCCTCGGGCATTGGCGTGGCATATCACCGGATCTACACGGATCGGGCCGCTCCATCTGTCACTTGGCGACTATGCAGCCGACCCAAACGGCGTATTCTTATTGCTTGGCCTGAAAGAATGACGCGCTCCCCCACGTCCATGATGACGGTCCATGACCGAGCAGACCGTCGACTCCCACTGATGAGGGCATGACCATGGCTCGCAGCTTCGACGCAATCATCATTGGTGCCGGTCAAGCCGGCCCTTCGCTCGCGGGCCGGTTGACCGCTGCTGGGATGACGGTAGCGCTGGTCGAGCGCCAATTTCTCGGTGGCACCTGCGTCAACACCGGCTGCATGCCGACAAAGACCTTGGTGGCAAGTGCGCGTGTCGCTCATCAAGCGCGGCGAGCCGCCGACTATGGCGTCGTACTAAGTGGCAGCATCGGCATCGACTTCCCGCGCGTGATGGCGCGCGCGCATAAAGTCACCGAAACATCCCGCGGCAATCTTGAACGCTGGATTGGTGGGATGGAACGCATGACGTTACTTCGCGGCCATGCTCGTTTCGAGCAACCGAATGTCTTGCGCGTAGGTGATGAAACCATCACCGCGCCGCGCATTTTCATCAACGTGGGGGGCCGCGCCAACGTGCCGGATATGCCGGGCGTCGGCGATATCGACTACCTCACCAACACCTCGATCTTGCAACTTGATACCCTGCCCCAACACCTCGCCGTGATCGGCGGCAGTTACATCGGCCTTGAATTTGCACAGATGTTTCGTCGATTCGGCTCCGAAGTGACGATCGTGGAGCGCGAACCGCGATTGATCGCCCGCGAAGATGAGGATGTCTGCGACACCATGCGCGCAATACTGGAAGCCGAAGGTATCAATGTACGAACGAATGCCAATTGCATTGCTTTCGCGCGTCACACAGACAGCATTGCTGTAAAAGTCGACTGTACTTCCGGTGCTCCTGAAATCATGGCAAGCCATGTGTTGCTTGCCGTGGGTCGCCGCCCCAATACCGACGATCTTGGCCTGGATAAGGCAGGCGTCAACATGGACAAACGCGGCTACATCACCGTCGACGACACGCTCGCCACGAATGTGCCCGGCATATGGGCCATGGGTGACTGCAACCGTCGCGGCGCTTTCACGCACACCGCCTACAACGATTTCGAAATCATCGCCGCCAACCTGCTCGACGGCGATCATCGAAGCCTGTCATCGCGCATTCTCGGTTATGCCTTGTATACCGATCCGCCGCTGGGGCGCGTTGGCATGACAGATGCCCAGGCGCGAGCAAGCGGCAAGCCACTGCTGATATCGAAACGCCCGATGTCGCGCGTCGGTCGCGCTGTTGAGCGCGACGAAACCCAAGGCTTCATGAAAGTGGTGGCGGATGCCAATACACATCGCATTCTCGGCGCCGCGATACTCGGCATCAGCGGCGATGAAGCGATCCACGGCATCCTCGACCTGATGAATGCCGACCAGCCCTACGAGACGCTGAAATGGGCCGTGCCGATTCACCCTACGGTGTCGGAACTGCTGCCCACGCTGGTCGGCGATCTCAAACCGGGCTGATCACACTCACTGCTTGGCACCGACATAATCGACACGCCAGATCGTGTTGGAGCCATCGTCCGTTACCAGTAACGAGCCATCCGGCGCCGCAGTTACGCTGACGGGGCGGCCCCACACCTGTCCATTCGGCAACACAAAACCCGTGAGAAAGTCCTCGTACTCGCCACTTGCCTTATCGGTGTGGTGACGAGGAATGCGGATCACTTCGTAGCCAACGCGCGTCGCCTTGTTCCATGAGCCATGCTCGGCCGCGAACAGATCGCCGTCATATTCCTTGGGGAAACGGCTCGCTTCGTAGAACGTAATCTGCAGCGATGCGTTATGCGGCTGCAGGATCACGTCGGGCGTGATCACCTTGTCCTTCAACTCCGGATGCTTGCCGGCGTGGCGCGGATCTTGATGTCCACCCATGTACCACCACGGCCAGCCGTAAAAGCCGCCTTCGCGCACGGAGGTGATGTAATCGGGCACCAGATTGTCGCCCAGGCCATCACGTTCATTGACCGTCGTCCACAGCTGACCGTTTTTCGGGTCGATGGCGATGCCGGAAGGATTGCGTATGCCCGAAGCATAGATGCGTTGGTTCGAACCATCTGGATTGAAGGCGAGAATGTTTGCGCGATTTTTTTCGGCAGGAGTGGTATCCGGATCATCGACATTGGATCCGGAGCCCACGGCGACGAACATGGTTTTGCCGTCGCGCGAGAAAGCGACATCGCGGGTCCAGTGCCCCGGTCCATGCGGCAGGTCGACAACATGCTCGGCGTTGCCAGTCGCCTGCAGGTCGCCGTTTCGATAGGGGAAACGAACCACCGCATCGGTATCGCCCACGTACACCCACTGCGGATTCGGCCCCACCGGGTAGAACGCTATGCCGTAGGGCTGCTTGAGATGTTTGGCAAACACCTCGGTTTGCTTGGGCTTGCCGTCCGCTGTCATGCCGCGGAACACCCGAATTTGCCCACTACCGCTCTCGGCCAGGAAGATGTCGCCATTCGGCGCAACGCGAATCACGCGCGGCGTGCCGAGGCCCTCTGCAAAAAGGTTGACCTTGAATCCCGTGGGCGCGACGGGCATCGCACCTGCGGGCCGGGGCACTACGGTCGGCGCATTGCCAGCGGAACTTGTCGCGTAGGGCGCGGGCAAATCGTTGACGGTGATCTTGCGCACGTTGCCGGGCGCTTCGTAACGGAAATCAGTGAAAGGCGGCTGCGGCGGTGGCGTCGTGATAGGCGATGCCACGGCTTCGCTTTGCGTTGTCGACGCGGTTTTCACCGTAGGCAGCGCTTTGAGGTAAGAAACGATCTGCCACCGCTGCTGTGCCGGCAACGCGGCCCAGGACGGCATACCGTTGCCCACCGAGCCTTGGGTCATGAACCAGAACACGGCCCCATCGCTCGCCTGTTGCGTGGCGCCGTGTGCCAAGGCCGGAATGTTGCCGCTCCCCTGCCCACTGCCGCCGTGGCAGCTCGCGCAATGCGCGGCATATAAGGCAGCACCGGCTGTAACCGCCGCCTGACCACTGTAAGGATTAGCAACGGACGACGCGGCGCTCGGTGCGTCATGGAAACTGGAGGTATCGGCTGCTGCGCAAGTACCTACGGCTAACGAGCCGATAAGACATCCCGCATATAGCGAAAAAACGCGGCGTGATGACACCGATAACGCAAAAGCTTGCTTGACCAAGGTCTGTCTCCAGTCGCGTTCTAAAAATCGCCATGGCATCATCCTTGTCGCCAAGAGCCTCAATGCCTTGTCGGGCGGCCGCTTCAACAGCCTGCTGGCTCAGTGCCAACGCCATGATTTATACCCGCGCCGATCCAAACGACGTGAAGTATGGCCGCGATGCACCTCTGGATTGTCGATCCGCAGACACCAAAGATGGATGCACGATGCTGCGAGAAAATTGCCTGATCGCGTGAGAGCCGTTTACGATTTCCCTGCCCCTCCATCCCAGGCCGACGTTTTCGGTATACCTTCCCGCTTGTATCCTGTGCGTTCTAGGCAACGCCAAGGACTTACGATGCACAAAGGTTCCTGTCACTGCGGTGCAATCCATTTCAGCGTCGAGGCAACCATCAGCGAACTGACGACCTGCGATTGCTCGCTTTGCGTGAAGCGCAACGCACGCATGGTGAAGGTGCCGGAAGACGCGCTCACCGTGCTGCAAGGCGAAGCAGACTTGACGCTCTACCAATGGAACACCCATCGCGCCAAGCATTATTTCTGTCGCCATTGCGGCATTTACGTCTTTCATCGCAAACGCGCGGCACCCGATCACTTCGGCGTCAACATTTTCTGCCTGGATGACTTCGACGCCACATCCGTACCGATTTGCGCAACCGAAGGCGCCACTATGACGGTGGAAGACCCGAACGCCCGCAGTGAATGGCCAGGGCCACGCGTCAATACGGGCACTTAACGCATATTCGCGGATTGCAGTAGGTAAGGCCAATTTAGGAATTTTCCGATACCTCTCAGACGCCCCACCCTCGACACTTCAGGCAAATCACGCCGGGAAGGATGCCTTGCGTCGAATACTCAGGGGTATTTGCGATGTGGCATCAACGTCATCCTTCCATAGCTTCCAGCATCATCCGGCACACTGAAACACCACGCATCTTGCTGCACCGGATAGGGCCCGATCGGCCCGCTGGTTCCTTTCGCACCCACTCACCGGCAATAACCGCAGGGGCCATTGCCCTGTTGCCGAACGCGCGAGTTGGCGGGGTATCCGATGCAAATTGATGTGCCCAACGACGTGCTTGCCAAGTGGCAAGACATCATGGACACCATGGCCAAGATCATCGCCGTGCCGGCGGGTCTTATCATGCGCATTGTCGACAACGACATAGAGGTATTTGTCTCCAGCAAGACCGAGGAAAACCCCTATCACACAGGCCATCACGAAGTGATGGTCGGTTCCGGCCTGTATTGCGAAACGGTTATTCGCAAAGACGACATGCTGCTTGTGCCAAACGCGCTCGAAGACGAAGCATGGAAGAGCAATCCGGACGTCAAGCTCAATATGATTTCCTATCTTGGCTTCCCGATTCGAGGGCCCGACAAGACGCCGTTCGGAACGATCTGCGTGCTGGATAACCAGCGCAACGACTATTCGGAACTGCACGAAAACCTCTTACGCCAATTCCGCGATGTGATCGAGCAGCACCTGGAGTTGATCCAGGTCAATGTGCAACTCGGCATTGCGAAGGCAGAAATGGAGGCCATCAACGCGCAGCTCAAAGTGCTGGCGTCGACGGATGGCCTTACGGGCACCATCAACCGCCGACGTTTCGATGAAATTCTCGATCAAGAGTGGCGCCGGGCGGATCGCGATCAATTACCGCTCAGCGTGTTGTTGATCGACGTCGATCATTTCAAGCAATTGAACGACCACTACGGCCACCTACATGGCGACGATGCGCTGAAGATGGTCGCGCGCGTGTTGATGGCTATGGCCGGAAGAGCTGGCGATGTCGTGGCACGTTATGGCGGCGAGGAGTTTGCCGTACTCCTGCCCAATACGACCCTGCACAACGCAGAGCAACTTGCCGAATCCATTCGGCGCGCCATCGCAAGGACCGTGCTTTTCAATGCGGACGGCCTCGGCGTGACCGGGACCGTATGCGTTGGCATAGCCAGCCACATCCCGGGCACCACAGACAACGCTTTTCGCCTGCTGCAAGTGGCGGACAAGGCTTTGTATCGCGCAAAAGTTAATGGTCGCAATTGCGTGCAGGCCTAATCAGCCAGGCCATGCCGATTCACGAATAACGCTACAGAAATTACCACGCCTGAAGCCCGGCTCTTTGTCAGCGATCACATCAGCTTTCACGTTGCCGAAGGTGGTCTCCGGCTTGTGCCGTATGCCGTTGTAGAACGTTTGGATGATGTCTTCCTTGAAATGATCGCTGCGGGGATGTGCACGCACGATGGCGTCGCGTTCTTGCGCGCTGTATTGGTTGTAAGTCAGGCCTAGCACGTCCATTTCCACGCCCGCTGTCACCAGAGCGACCACTGGGTGCATGTGCTGCGGAATGCCCGGCGTTGTATGGAGAGCAATCGCCGTCCAAACGGTGTCGACTTCCGCCCGATCGATACCGTGACTGCGCAGGAAGTCGCGTGCGGCGTTCGCGCCGTCCACTTCGAAACGCTCGGTAGCGCTGCTGTGCTGAGGAGTCAGGCCCATGTCGTGGAACATCGCGCCCGCGTAGAGCAGCTCAGGATCGAATAACAGATCGCGCTGCTTTCCAGCCAGTGCACCGAAGTAGTACACGCGGCTGGAATGGTGGAACAGCAACGCCGATTCGGTATCCCGCACCAACTCCGTAATCTCGCGCGCGAGCTGGGTGTCCGGGATCGTGACGCCATCTATGTTCAATGCCATGAGAGATCTCCAACGTGCGGGGGGACCACCATTCTTGGCCTAAACGAATTTGGCATCAAATGACGTAATACGCGATATACTGCCATTATGCGTTTCTGACGGACGCGGAGGGCATTGATCGACATGGCAAAGACGATAGCCATCCTGGCGCTACCAGGCGTCCAGCTGCTGGATGTCTCCGGACCGCTCGATGTGTTCGCACAGGCGAATATCGAAGCGGCTCGGACGGTGTATGCGCTGCAAGTCATCGCGTGCGAGCCTGGCGCCATCACTAGTTCTTCCGGCGTGCGGATGCTGCCGGACCGCATTGCGGGTGATTCTGACGAGCGTGTCGATACGCTGCTCGTCGCGGGTGCGCCTCATGCGGCGACACTGCCTATCTCCAGCGCGAACCTGCGCTGGCTGCGCGACATGGCGTCCCGCTCCCGCCGTTACGGTTCGGTATGCACCGGCGCATTCGTATTGGCCGCAACCGGGCTGTTAGAGGGAAAGCACATCACGACACACTGGGCGGCTGCGACCGCGCTCAGGCAGACCTACCCTACTGTAGTGGTGGATGAAGACGCCTTGTATGTTCGCGACGGCAACGTACGCACGGCAGCCGGTGTAACAGCGGGGCTCGATCTGGCCTTATCGCTGGTCGAAGAAGATCTGGGACGCGATATCGCCATGCGCGTGGCGGGACAACTCGTGATGTTTTTCAAGCGCCCCGGCGGCCAAATGCAGTTCAGCCGCAAAGGTGAAACACGCCCGGCAGGACGTTCGGTGTTGCAGGAAGTGCAGCGTTGGATCGTCGCCCACCCCGAGCTGGATCACAACATAGCCAGTCTTGCCGAACACGCAGGGCTCAGTGCTCGACATTTCGCGCGCTTGTTTCATACCGAAGTGGGCACGACGCCGGGTGCCTGGGTGGAGGCCACACGCATCACCACAGCCCGCACGTTATTGGAATCGGAACATGGAGCGCCGAAGCAAGTGGCAGCGAAATGCGGATTCGGAAACGTCGACACTTTCCGCCGCGCCTTCGTCAAGCATGTTGGCGTAACGCCGGCCGAATATCGAAAGCGTTATTTTCCTGGCGCTTAGGGTTGATCCTGCCTTGATCTGCAACGGTGGCGAGCAACCAACACGCGGCCACCGGCGAGTCAGCGCAAAATGATGTCTCGTTTGCCCAATAGCTTTTACCTATTGCCGATCACCAAACAATCAATTTTAAATTCAGGCTATCGCCATCTACCGTGCAGCCACGGGCGCCCCAAACACACGCCTGTCCGACAAACCCCTGCATGGTGATTATTTATGAGCAAGCTCACGACTGTGTTCGGCGCGCCCGTCGCCGACGACAACAACACGATGACTGCCGGCCCGCGTGGACCGGCCCTGCTCCAAGATGTGTGGTTTCTGGAAAAGCTCGCACACTTCGATCGCGAGGTGATTCCCGAGCGTCGCATGCACGCCAAAGGTGCGGGTGCCTTTGGCACCTTCACGGTTACCCATGACATCACTCGTTTCACCAAGGCAAAAATCTTTTCCGAAGTAGGAAAGAAAACCGAGATGTTTGCGCGATTCTCCACCGTTGCGGGCGAACGCGGTGCGGCGGACGCGGAGCGCGATATCCGTGGATTCGCGCTCAAGTTCTACACGGAAGAAGGCAATTGGGATCTGGTGGGAAACAACACGCCAGTCTTTTTTATCCGCGACCCACTGAAATTCCCCGACCTGAACCACGCCATCAAGCGCGACCCTCGCACCGGCATGCGCAGTCCCGACAACAACTGGGATTATTGGACGCTACTTCCCGAGGCGCTGCATCAGGTCACCATCGTGATGAGCGAACGTGGCATCCCGCGCAGTTTCCGCCACATGCACGGGTTTGGAAGTCATACCTACAGTTTTCTCAATGCAGCCAACGAACG
>CAJCJD010000034.1 GCA_903970555.1 Vulcanimicrobiota bacterium | reverse complement strand
CGGGGAACCGGTCGCCACGTCACAGCATGGCCACTATGCACCGCCTGGTGTCGCGCATGGCGGAGCACCGTCAGCCCCACCGGCGCACACGCCGTCTAGCGAATTGCCGTTGGACGACTACATCAGCAATCTCGAACGCACTGCGATCATGAAAGCGCTGGAAGAGTCGCGCTACAACAAGACTGCGGCCGCGCGAAAGCTGGGCATCACATTCAGGGCACTGCGCTACAAGCTGAAAAAGCTCGGCATCGATTGATCGGTGCCGGCTACATTAGTCGCCCTTGAACCGTTCCGTACCCCCTGCACGCAGTGCATCACGCACTGCTTGCAGCAATGCCCGAGTACTCACGGGCTTATCCAGACGACGTAGTTGACCTGGCACCGGCAATAGGTCGGCGTCAGGTGGATCATCCGCCCTGCACAGCATCAGCACACCATTGCGATAGCCGTATTGGCTGAGCGCCGCCAGCGTACGCTCGCTGGAGAACAGACTCATGTCGCCATCCATCACCACCAGATCGGGCAGGCCGCACGCTTCGATCCACTGCAGCGCGGCGGTACCGCTCTGGCTGGCATGCACTTCGTAGCCCCAGGTATCGAGGGAGTCCGTCAGCAGCGTGAGTTGGCCGGCTTCTTCCACCACCAGCAACACGTGTTCGGCATTGCCGTGCAGCGAGGCATCGCCATCCACCAGGGTGGATGTGTCGGCGACAGGACGCGCCAAGGGAATATAGATATCGAAGCAACTGCCTTCGCCGGGAATGCTGTCCAGGCGCATCACACCGCCATGGCTGGCGACGATGCGGCGGCATGAAAGCAAACCGAGTCCGGTGCCACCATCCTTGGTGGTGAAAAACGGCTCGAACAGGCGCTTGCGCACGTCCTCGGACATGCCCTGGCCGGTATCGGCGACAGACAGCCGAACGTAGTCGCCGGTCAAGCATTCCTCGTGTTCCAGAAAGAATTCGCTCTCAAGCGCCACCTTGGACGTAACGACGCGCAGGATGCCGCCATCGGGCATCGCCTGCATGGCATTGAGGCAAAGGTTGAGCAGGCACTGCTGCAATTCGGTGTGATTGCCTTCGAAACTCAGCTCGGGATCGACAACGTCGATGTCCAGGTGGACGGCGCGCGGCACGCTTCCCTGCAGCAACAGAGAGAGCGCGTCGGCCAGGGCTTGTACTTTGACCTGCTCCGCACGCCGCGCGCCGCGCGCGAACGAGAGCATCGACTGCACCATTTCCAAACCACGCCGCCCACAATCGCGCACCAGCGCGCCGAGCCGAGCCAGGCGTGGATCATCTTGGTAATCCTGCAGACTGTCGCCGGCCAGCAGCAGCGGTTGCAGCAAATTGCGCAAGTCATGGCTGAGACCGCCAGCAAGCATGGCAAGACTTTCGAAACGCTGGACGCGGATCAATTCGGCTTCAGCATGCGCGCGTGCGCGTTGTTCTTCCGCTTCACGCAAAGCGCGGCGTACGGCGCTCGCCAGTCGCGCGGGATTTTGCTTGAGGATGTAGTCCGTCGCGCCTTCGCGCAGCGCCGCAATGGCTGCCTCTTCACCGAGCGTGGCCGATACGTAGATGAAAGGAATATCCACGGTGTGATCGCGCAAGAGTTCCAGCGCGCGCTGCCCGGAAAAGCCGGGCATGCTCAGATCCGACAGCACGATGTGCGGTTTGAATCGATCCAAGGTCTCGACGAAAGCCGGCTCGTCGTCAACCAGACGGACCTCGTAGTCGATGCCATCGGCCTGCAGTTCGGTCAGTATCAGCTCGGCATCGAGCGGACTGTCCTCGACTTGCAAGATTCGAATACGCGGCAACGAACGATGATGGTTGGACTTGTCCGGCATCCTGCAGACCTTCTAAGGCACCCCACCCCATCATATTTCAATGCATCGCGACATGCGTGGTTCGTTCGCAATCGCCGGCAGGTGCCGAATTACCTCATTCCGGATCCGGCGCCTGGTTGAGTACGGCCCAGAATTGGCCCAGCGTGCGTACGGCCTGGAAAAACTGCGCAACATCGACGGGTTTGATAACGTAAGCGTTTACGCCCAAATCCCAGCTGCGCACTAGGTCGGTTTCCTCGCGCGAGGACGACAAGATCACCACCGGCGTGCGCCGGAACCGCTCGTCCGCACGCATTTGCGTGAGCACTTCCAGGCCGTCCATGCGCGGCATCTTGATATCGAGCAGCACAACCGCCGGATCATCGCCCTCGCGCTGGGCAAAGCCGCCGCGCCGGTACAGCCAATCCAGGCAATCCACACCGTCCTCGACATGCGTGACGGGGTTGGCGAGGTTGGCGTCGCGCAGCGCGTCCATCGTCATTTCGGCGTCGACCGGGCTGTCTTCGACCAGCAGAATGGTGCGCAGTGGAGCATGTTTCATGGTGATAGCCATCCATTAGCCGTCGGCGGTTCGATCGCCGACAGCGTGAAATGAAAGCGCGCACCACGCCCGGGCTCACCTTCCGCCCGGACCTGGCCGCCATGACGCATCACGATGCGCCGCACGTTGGCCAGGCCGATACCGTTGCCGGGAAATTCGCTGGCCTTGTGCAGGCGTTGGAATACACCAAAAAGCTTGTCAATGTAGCGCATATCGAAACCGGCACCGTCGTCGGCGACGGTGAATTCGTAGTCGCCGTCGGCGTCGCGTCGCACGGTTACCGAGATGTGCGCGATCTCGCGATTGCCGGTGTATTTCACCGCGTTGCCGATCAGGTTTTGCCAAACCGTGCGTAGCATGTTCTCGTCGCCAACGACTACCGGCAACGGTTCGATATGCCACTCGATGCGCCGACCCTGCACTTCAGATTCCGCCAGCATGCGCGCTTCATCGACCAGCGATTGCATATCGACCGCCTGCAACCGCAAGGCACCGCGACCCAGTCGCGAGAACACCAGCAGATCTTCGATCAGCTGCGCCATGCGGCGGGATGCTTCGCGGATTACGCTGAGGTAGTGATGCGTCGTCTCGTCGGCCTCGGGGCCGAGGTGATGCTCCAGCTTTTGTGCGAAGGCAGTAATGTGCCGCAACGGCGCGCGCAAGTCATGCGATACGGAGTAGCTGAACGCCTCCAGTTCGCGGTTGACGTCGGAAATCTGCGCCACCTTGCCTTCCAGCTGATGATTCAGTTCTTTCACTTGCTGCTCGACCAGCGCGCGCGTGGTGACGTCGCTGACCGTCAGCAGCAGCGCCGGGCTTTCGCTATCTTGCTGTTGAATACGCCGCGCATTGATCACCACGTGCCGCTCGACACCGTCGATGGTGCGCTGGATCAATTCGAAATCCCACAGCTCGCGATCGCGTAGCAGTACGTCGCGCAGGCGCTGTTGCAGCACTTCATCGGCCCAAGCGCCCTGGCCAATATCGTCGAGATATTCCGAGCGGCTGTCCTCAGCCACGCCGTACAGTTCACTGAAAGCCGCGTTCACCAGCAGCGTACGCAGACTATTATCGAGCAGCGCGATCGGTTCGCGCACGGCTTGCAGGATCATCTGTGAACGCTGCACAGCCTGCCGCTCGCGTATTTCCGCGCGTAGCCGTCGACCGATCTGCCGTTCGGACACGACCACCACGATCGTCAGCATCAGCAGCTGGGCGGCGGCGGTGAGCGCGAGTACCAGACGATTGTTGAGAGATTGCTGCTGGGCATCCGCACGACGCTCTTGCAGCGACTGCTCGGCATTAGCGACGATCTTGTCGACGATGTTATCGATGGGGAACAGCGCCCCCGCATCCCGTAAAGCCTGCTCGGCGCCAGCGCGATCGCCCTGCTGATAGCGCTGCGTGGCCTGATGCAACAACGCGAGCCGACCACCCTCCACTTCGCCCAGCTGTTCTACCAGACGATCTTGTTCTGGATTGCCGGCCGCCATGCGGCGCAGCTCGTCCAATAGCGTGGGCACGACCTTTTCAGCTGTTTGTGCAGTCGCCGCAGCATGCCTATTGGGATCGTCTGCCAGCAGATGCTGGATGGCCGACTCGCTGTTGTGCGTCTGGTCGGCGATACGATAGACGAGACCCTGGACTTCCGCCGAGCGCGTTACCAGCTCGCCCGCGGCGAGGGATTGCTGCGAGCCGCCGCGGGTGATCATGTAGGGCAACGCGACGATCACGACAACGGCGAACAGCAACCCGCCAGTGCGCCAGCGCAATGCCGCCACTTGTCGCACCCTCCCACGGATCATCGACGGCCCCTGCTCAACATGCGCGTCCGGCATGATGCATGCATTCTGCGCATGTTTGCCGCCACTGACCAGCCCGGCGGCGCTGGGGCGGCGCCGCCGGGCCTTGCTTCACGGGGAAATCAGTGTGAGTAGGCGCTCATGGCCGTTGGGCGTGCGGAAGCGGCCTGCCCCCAGGTCTTGTTCGGTTCGGCCTGCATGGTGAAATGCAGTTCGCCGCCGGCAAGGATGTCCGCATGGCGCAGATAGACGCGATCCAGCGGCTTGCCATTGAGGGTGACCGAGCCCACGTAGGGATGCTCGTTATCCATCGGCGAAGCAGTGATGGTGAAGGTATGCCCGTTGCTCAGATGGATCGCCGCGCGCGGTACGAACGGCCGACCGATGGCGTACTCGCTGCTTGCCGGGGTGACCGGATAGAAGCCGAGCGCGGTGAAGATGTACCACGCCGACATCTGGCCAAGATCGTCATTGCCGATCACACCTGCAGGACCGGGACCGTATTCGTTGTCCATGATCTGCTTGAGCCGTTGCTGCGTCTTCCACGGCGCGCCGGCGTAATCGTACAGATAGGCGATGTGGTGGCTGGGCTCGTTGCCGTGCGCGTACCAGCCGATCAGGCCGGTGATGTCTTCGACATCCTTGAAGATGGCCGGATCGACCTTGGCGTCGAACAACTGATCAAGCTTGTGGTTGAACGCATCGTCGCCGCCCATGGCGGTGATGAGACCGGCCACGTCCTGCGGCACGTACCACGAGTACTGCCAGGCGTTGGCTTCGGTGTAATCGTCGCCGTAACCGGCACTGGCGGGATCGAACGGCTCGCGGAACTGACCGTTGCTGAGTTTCGCGCGCATGAAACCGGTCTTCGGATCCCACACGTTGCGCCAGTTGGTGGCGCGCTTATCGAACGTGGCCGCGATGTCTTTCTTCCCCATCGCCTTAGCCATTTGTGCGATCGCCCAGTCGTCGTAGGCGTATTCCTGCGTCTTGGAACCGCCTTCCACTTCCTTGTCGATCGGCACGTAGCCGAGCTTCATGTAATCGGCCAGATCGCCATAATTGCCATAGGTGGCGGTGGATACCATCGCCTTCATGGCCTTGTCGGCGTCGAAACCGCGAATGCCTTTGACGTAAGCATCGGCGATGATCGCCACCGCGTGGTAGCCGGTCATGCACCAGGTTTCCAGCCCCTGATACGCCCACACCGGCAGCATGCCAAACGGACTGGCCTGCTGCGCGGCGATCAACGAGCGCACGAAATCCACCGTGCGATCAGGATGCAGCAGGATCAGCAACGGCTGCTGCGCGCGATAGACATCCCACATTGACCAGCTGGAATAGAAGTCGAAACCGTCCGCGTGATGCACCTGATGGTCGGGGCCACGGAATTCGCCATTGACGTCCATGCTCAGGTTCGGCGCGATCATCGCGTGATACAGCGCGGTGTAGAACTGCGTGCGCAAGGTGGCCGGGCCATCCACATCGATCGGCGACAGCGCCTTGTTCCATGCCGTTGTGGCGTCTGCGCGGCGTGCATCGAAGTTCCAGCCCTGCCCGTCTTGATCAAGATTGGCGATGGCGTTGGCTTCGCTTACCGACGAGACCGCCACCTTCACGAGCAGCGGCTGCTTGAGGTCGCCGAAATCGAACACGCCGATCAAGGCACGGCCGTTCTGTGCATTTTGGTCTTCGGCCTGATTGCCCGGGCCCTTGAAGCCTTTGTAGATGACGTCGGTTTCGCGGTTGTAGAGCTCGCGCGAGGTCATCGGCTGGTTGAAGCGCATCGCAAAGCAAAGCTCGCGACCCGGCGCCCAGCCGCGCGTGGTGCGGCAGCCGGTGACCGTGCCGTCGGGGCGCACCTGCAGGTTCGCCCAGAGAACCTTGCCCGAGTAGTCATAGATGCTGGGACGCAGGTCCAGCAGCACATGCGCCGGCTTGCCGGTAGGGAAGGTATAGCGATGCCAGCCGACACGGCGGCTGGCGGTGAGTTCGGCGCGCACGTCGTAGTCGCTCAGCGTGACGGCGTAATAGCCGGGCTGCTCCACTTCCGTGGCGTGGTCGAAGCGCGAACGATAACCGCTGCCGGGAGTCTTTTCGTCACCCGGGTCGAGCTTCGCGTCGCCAGCAATCGGCATCACCAGCACATCGCCCAGATCCGAGTGGCCGGAGCCCGAAAAATGGGTGTGCGAGAAGCCCATGATCGAGGGATCGCCGTACTGGTAGCCCGCTGCCCATTTGTAGGCGTGCTTGAAATCCGGCATGGCGGTGTCCGGCGAGAGCTGGATCATGCCAAAAGGTACCGTCGCACCGGGAAAGAGATGGCCATCCCCGCCCGTACCTATGCGAGGATCGACGTCCGAGGCATGCTGATCGGCGGCGTGGACCGCTGTGGCAGCGAACACGCCCATCGATGCGATCATCAGGGCGGAAAAACAGGAATATATCGGGCGTCGGGTCATGGGCTTTTGGGGGGATAAATGAGTTTGGATCGTTCTAAATACGGCAAGCTAACACTGCCGGCCATTCTGCGCATGCTGCACTGCGTGATCGCAATTTCGCCAATTCAGGTAAATTTGGATCGTTCCAAACCCAAGGATCACGCTTAGATGGGGAACACACCGCCGGTCGGCCGCAAGGTCACCCTTAGCGACATTGCAGCAGGTTGCGACGTCTCCCGCGCCACCGTTTCCCTGGTGTTGCGGGGCAGCCCGCTGGTCAACAAGCACACCCGCGCTCGCGTCGAAGAAGAGCTGCGGCGGCAAGGCTATGTCTATAACCGTGCGGCGGCAAATCTGCGCCGGCGCACGTCTTCGAGCATCGCGCTGGTGCTCAACGACCTGGCCAACCCCTTCTTCGCCGAATTCGCGGCGGGCGTTGACGAAATTCTTGGCAACACGGGTTTCGTCACCTTGCTCGGAAGCACCAGTGAATCGACCGAGCGTGAGTTGGCTGTGCTCGGTTCGCTGATGGAGCACGGGCCCGCTGGCATCATCCTCTCGCCTGCAGAGGGTGGCGATGCGGAGCAGATCCTCGCCGCCGTCGGCACTCAAACGCCGTTGCTGCTGTTCAACCGCGAAGTGGGTGGCGATATCACCGCGTGCGATCACTGGGATCGACTGTTCCTGGATAACCAGCACGGCGCACGCCTGGCGACCGAGCACCTGATTGCGAAAGGGCACCGGCGTATCGCGTTCTATGGTGGCCATCTCGGCTCCAGCTCCTGCCGGCAGCGCCGCGCCGGTTATGTCGAAGCGATGCAAGCGGCAGGCCTGACGGTGGAAACGCGCTGGATGGTGGAGTGCATTCCCAATCGTCTGGATGCGGTGGCGCAAAGCGAGCAGTTGTTCACCGAGACCACCGCGCCCACGGCGGCGGTTTGCTACAACGATGCGGTGGCATTGGGCCTGATGCTGGGCTTGCACCAGCGCGGGCTGCAACCGGGCCGTGACTTCGCCCTCACCGGCTTCGACGACATCGCCGAGGCTGCGGTCAGCGCGCCGCCGCTGACCACTCTGGCAGTAACGCCGCGCGCTCGCGGACGTCAGGCCGCCGAACTGATCCTGCAGCGTTTGCAGGAACCCTCCGCATCGCCTCGCCAGACCATCGTACCGGTGCAATTACTGGTGCGTGCCAGCAGCTGCGCGCCGCACGCTGCCTGATTTACACGGAATCCATCATGGCTTTTACCGCACCAACTCCGCCGTCCTCCGTTTCTGCATCAGCCTCGGCGCCTGGCGACAATCGCTACACGTACTATCCGCTCGCACTGACCGTGATCACGACGGTGTTTTTCATGTGGGGTTTTCTTACCGCACTGAACGACATTCTGATCCCGCATCTCAAGGCCGTGTTCGAACTGAACTATGCGCAGGCGATGCTGGTGCAGTTCACCTTTTTCGGCGCGTATTTCCTAATGTCGTTGCCGGCCGGACGAGTCGTCGCGCATCTGGGCTATAAGAAAAGCATCGTGGCCGGGCTAATCATTGCCGGCATCGGCGCGGTAGGTTTCTGGCCTGCGGCCAACTTGCGACTCTACCCTGCCTTCCTGGGCGCTTTGTTCGTTCTGGCCACCGGCATTACCGTATTGCAGGTGGCGGCCAATCCCTACGTCGCGCTACTGGGCCCTGAGAAAACCAGCTCCAGCCGCCTCACCCTGGCACAGGCACTCAACTCCCTTGGCACCACCATCGCGCCGCGAATAGGCAGCCTGCTGATTCTTTCAACGCAGGTGAAGAGTGCAAGCGACATCGCAAACATGTCCGCCAGTGGGCAAGTGCTTTATCGCGCGCAAGAAGCGCAAGCAGTGCAGACGCCATACATCGGCCTCGCCGTCGTGCTGATCTTGCTGGCGATCTTTGTGTGGATATTCCGTCTACCCAAGCTTGAAGAGAGCACCGAGAAAGCTGATACCAACCACCATTCACTGCTCGACGCGCTGCGCTATCCACACCTTCTCTTTGGCGTATTAGGCATCTTTTGTTACGTGGGCGCCGAAGTATCGATTGGCAGCTTCATGGTGAATTACTTATCGCTGCCGAATATCGGACATATAAGCGAGCGAGAAGCCGCCAACTACGTATCGCTCTACTGGGGCGGTGCAATGGTCGGCCGTTTTCTAGGTTCCGCATTGCTGGCCAAATTTTCGCCACGAAAGCTGCTGGCAATGTTTGCTGCAGTCAATATCCTACTGTTGCTCACCACCATTGCGACCGCTGGCACAACTGCAATGTACAGCATCGTAGCGATCGGCCTGTTCAACTCGATCATGTTCCCGACCATTTTCTCGCTCGGCATCGAGCGCATGGGACCGCTGACGGGCAAGGCATCAAGCCTACTGATCATGGCTATCGTGGGCGGTGCCGTGATGCCTTACGTGCAAGGCTTCCTGGCCGACAGCATCGGCGTGCAGCATGCGTTTTTCCTGCCGCTGCTGTGCTACGCCTACATTGTGTTCTACGGCCTGAGCGGTTCGCGCATCCGCACTGCGCCGGTCGACGCGCAGTCGTGAACACGCTGATTTGACTATTACACCATCTGTCCGCCGCCTACCCAGGCGGCATCATGAAGTACCGGGGTTTACTTGATGAAACGTTCCATCCTTTGCTTCGGCGAGGCTTTGATCGATATGCACGGCGAAGGCAACGATGGCCATGGCTTTGCACACCACTTCCGTCCCTTCGCCGGTGGCGCACCGGCCAACGTTGCGGTAGCGGCCGCCCGACTTGGTGGCCATGCGCGATTTGCGGGCATGCTGGCGCTTGATCGCTTTGGCGACTTCTTGCTGCATAGCTTGCAAGATGCGGGCGTCGATACGGCCGATGTGGCGCGCACTGGCGAAGCCAATACCGCGCTGGCTTTCGTCACTCTGGATGCGCACGGCGAGCGCAGTTTCGCCTTCTATCGGCCGCCTTCCGCGGACTTGCTGTTTCGCGCCGAACATTTCCGCGCGAACGCGTTCGACGACGCTGCTGCGTTCCACGTCTGTTCCAACAGCCTCACCGATCCGCACCTGGCTGCCGCGACCATGGAAGGCATGCATCGCGCGCGGCGCGCCGGCGCTCTGGTCAGTTTCGATCTGAATCTACGCCCTGCACTGTGGCCGCGCGGCAGCGAGCCGCGTACTTATGCGTGGCCGGCGCTACATCTTGCCGATGTGGTGAAACTCAGCGCGGAAGAATTCGACTGGCTGGCAACCGACGGTGCAGAAGCGCTGCTCGATCGTCTCTGGGGCGGCAGCGCGCGCCTGTTGGTAGTGACCGATGGTGCGCAGCCGCTGCGCTGGTATCACCCCGACGCCGAGGGCGAACTGCCTTGCTACAACGTACCGATGGTCGATAGCACCGGCGCGGGCGACGCTTTCGTCGGCGGCCTGCTGCACCAACTGACCGCTCAACAAATCACCCCCGGCAACCTCGATGCATGGGTCGGCACGCTGCCGCGCCTGCATGCCGCGCTGCGCTACGCCAGCGCTTGCGGCGCGCTCGCCGTAGGACGGCATGGTTCGTTTGCCGCGATGGCCACTGCGGAAGAGGTTGAACGTTTCATGGAGACTCACGCATGACGAAGTTGGATTTACCGGATTTCCGTTCCGAAGCCTTTTTGCGCGACCACATCGCCAAGACCATGGCGTTCTACCACCCCCGCGCCATCGATCCGGCCGGCGGGTTCTTCCACTATTTTCGCGACGACGGCACTGTCTACGACACCAGCCATCGGCATCTGGTGAGCAGCACACGCTTCGTCTTCAACTACGCGATGGCGGCGATCGAGTTCGGCAACGAGGAATACATCGACGCCGCACGACATGGCCTGCGCTACTTGCGCGATGTGCATCGCGACGCGACGACGGGCGGTTATGCCTGGACTATCCGCGACGGCAAGCCGGAAGACCGCACCAACCATGCATATGGCGTCGCGTTCGTCTTGCTCGCCTACTCCACCGCCCTGAAGGCCGGCATCAACGAGGCCGCGGCGTGGATGGACGAAACCTGGCAGCTGCTGGAACAACGCTACTGGGACGCACAAGCCCATCTTTACCGCGATGAAGCCGATGCGCAGTGGCACTTCAGCGATTACCGCGGCCAGAACGCCAACATGCACATGTGCGAAGCAATGCTGGCGGCGTATCAGGCCAGCGACGAGGCGCGTTACCTCGATCGCGCGTTGACGCTCGCCGACACGATGACCCGTCGCCAAGCCGCGCTCGCCGACGGCCTGGTGTGGGAGCACTATCACACCGACTGGTCGATCGATTGGGATTACCACCGCGACGATCCCAAGCATTTGTTCCGGCCGTGGGGTTTCCAACCGGGCCATCAAACTGAATGGGCCAAGTTGCTGTTGATCATGGAGCCGTTGCTGCTTGAACGCGGCCGCGAAGAATCGTGGTTGGTGCCCACTGCACGGCACCTGTTCGACACCGCGTTGGCGCGTTCATGGGACAAGCAATATGGCGGCATGTGCTACGGCTTTGCACCCGACGCTAAGATTTGCGACGACGACAAATACTTCTGGGTGCAGGCCGAATCGC
>CAJCJD010000033.1 GCA_903970555.1 Vulcanimicrobiota bacterium | reverse complement strand
GCGCAACCGCTCGCCCGCCTCCGTCGGCGCCACGCTACGCGTGGTGCGCGTCAGCAGCCGAACGCCCAGACGCTCTTCCAGCGCCCGGATGGCGTGACTGAGCGCTGATTGCGACACACCTAGCTTCGCCGCCGCCTTCGTAAAACTCCGCTCACGCGCTACAGCAAGGAAGGCCAGCAGATCGTTGAAGTTCTCTCGCGCCATTTATGAGCCCTACTCATAGGTCCATGCGCGTTATACCACTTAATCGCATACCGCCCAGGCGCTAAGGTTGCTCATTGTCCTTCATGCCCCCTACGCGCCAGGAGCTACAGCAATGCAAACACGTCTACTCGGTAACAGCGGACTGGAAGTATCAGCGATCGGCCTCGGCTGCATGGGCATGAGCTTTTCCTACGGGCCGCCCGCCGACAAGCAAGAGATGATCTCGCTTCTTCGCACCGCCGTGGATCGCGGCGTGACGTTCTTCGATACCGCCGAAGTCTATGGCCCCTTCATCAATGAAGAACTGGTGGGCGAAGCGCTTTCGCCGCTGCGCGATCGAGTGGTCATCGCAACCAAGTTCGGCTTCGAAGCCGACCCCAGCGGCGCTCAGCGCTGGACATCGTTGAACAGTCGTCCAGACCACATCAAGGCCGTTGCCGAGGCGTCGCTCAAGCGACTCAAGATCGACACGATCGATCTGTTCTATCAGCATCGCGTCGATCCGAATGTGCCGATTGAAGAGGTGGCCGGTGCAGTGAAGGATTTGATCCAGGAAGGCAAAGTGAAACACTTCGGCCTCTCCGAAGCCGGTGCGCAAACGATCCGTCGCGCGCACGCCGTACAACCTGTCACCGCGCTACAAAACGAATACTCGCTGTGGTGGCGACGCCCCGAAGCAGAGATTTTGCCAACCCTCGAAGAACTTGGCATCGGTCTCGTGGCCTACAGCCCACTCGGCAAAGGCTTTCTCACCGGCAAGATCGATGAGAGCACCACCTTCGATAGTTCGGATTTTCGCCATCAATTGCCGCGCTTCACGCCAGAAGCCCGCAAAGCCAATCAGGCCATGGTCGACCTGCTCGGCGAAATCGGCCAGCGCAAGAAAGCGACACCTGCGCAGATCGCCCTCGCATGGCTGCTTGCGCAAAAGCCGTGGATCGTTCCGATACCTGGTACGACGAAACTCCATCGCCTGGACGAGAACATCAAAGCCACCGTCGTTGAGCTAACGGCTGACGATCTTCGTGAGATCGAAAGCGCGGCGGCAAAGATCACCGTGCAAGGCGATCGCTATCCCGAGAAATTGGAACAAATGACGGGGCGCTAAGAGCGTCGCCTCGTCTTACGCCGAGGCACGACGTATCTCATTGCAACATGGAGATTGAATCATGTCCGGTAACTCATCCCCCGCCCACAAGGCATTCGGCGACATTGCTCCCGCGCTGGCTGATTACACCGATCGCATCCTGTTTGGCGATGTGTGGAAACGCCCGGGGCTATCACCGCGCGATCGCAGCCTGATCACCGTTGCGAGCTTGGTCGCCAACTATCGCACCAACGAATTGCCCTTCCATCTGAAGAAGGCGCTTGAAAACGGCATCACTCGCGACGAACTGATCGAAGTGATTACGCATCTCGCGTTCTATTCGGGCTGGCCGACGGCCAGTTCCGCATTGTCGATCGCTCGGCGTATCTTTGAAGAAGCCGACGCGTAAACGGAGAACCTGCATGGATTACCGCTATCTGGGTCGCAGCGCCCTGAAAGTATCGCCGCTCTGCTTGGGCGCGATGATGTTCGGCAAAGAGACAGACGAAGCCACGTCCAAACGCATCATCGATAAAGCGTTCGATCAAGGCATCAATTTCATCGATACGGCCGATGTCTACCACGCGGGAAGCTCGGAATCGGTCGTCGGTCGTGCCATTGCCGATCACCGGGATCACTGGGTGGTTGCCACGAAGTTCGGCTTTCCGACCACGCAAGGCCCAAACGAGCAAGGCCAGTCGCGCAAGTGGATCATGCAGACGGTCGATGCGAGCTTAAAGCGCCTTGGAACCGACTACATCGACATTCTTTATTTCCATCGCGCATTGGCGGATGCCCCGCTGGATGAAGGCGTTCGCGCGATCGGCGACCTGATTCGTCAGGGCAAGGTTCGCTATTTCGGCGTGTCCAACTTCCGTGGCTGGCGCATTGCGGAGATCGTTCGATTGGCCGATCAGCTACGAATCGATCGTCCTATTGCCAGCGAACCGCTCTACAACATGGTTGATCGCACCGCCGAAGTCGAACAGTTGCCGGCGGCTGGACACTATGGCGTGGGTGTCGTGCCGTACAGCCCGCTGGCTCGTGGTGTGCTCACTGGCAAATATGCACTCGACGCCGAGCCACCGGCGGACTCGCGCGTCGCCCGCGGAGACAAGCGCATCCATCAGACCGAATGGCGCCCCGAGTCGCTGAAGATCGCAAAAACGCTTGCCGAACATGCCGCTGCGCGCGGCACGACATCCGTTGCATTTGCCTTGGCTTGGGTGCTCAACAACCGACTCGTCAGCTCCACCATCGCAGGGCCACGCACGGAAGCGCATTGGGACAGTTATGTCGAAGCCCTGCACTTCAAGCTTGAGCAAGAAGACGAAAAGTTCGTCGATGCACTTGTGCCACCGGGACATGCTTCGACACCCGGGTACACCGATCCGGGGTATCCGATTGAGGGGCGAAAAATCAGCTAACGCCGAAAATGTCGGCGGCCGACGATCATTCGGTAATAGCTTCGAAATCGAGCGGCTCCACCGGCCACAGCGGCACCACCAGCCATAGGATCAAATAGATCAATCCGCCCAGACCAGCACCAAGAAACAGCAAGAGCCAAAGCCCACGAATTACCCACGTGGGGGCGCCGATCGCATAAGCGAGACCGGCGCATACACCACCGAGCCATGCAGCCTTCTTTACGCGTTTGAATGGACGATCCATCAGAAGTGCTCCCGGCGAAAGAATGGATCTCGATTCTACGCCGGGCGGTTCCGCCCGCCTGTGCGGAAAGTCCTGCCTCGAATATTCAGCTTCGGTTGCGGGCACTCGCCGCCCTTTGGAAGAACATTGATATGCATCTATATGCGATATTTACGGCGACTGCATAGAGCTTGCTACTGTGAGTCAATTCATCAGTGAGCCGCATCGCCTGGCGAAGGGGCCAAACGGTCGAGCTGTGATTTATACGCTTGCAAAAATGCGTTGCGTAGCACATCAAAAATAGCTTGCGGTTCGCCAAGCTTGCTATCACCGATGCGCCCGCTAATAGGTACTTTCGTTACGAGCTGATCATTCGAAGGGCTCTTCAACACAGACACCACTCCCTGCGCAGCCGCTTCGTAAAGTAGTTTGATCGGCCCTTTCTTTTCTTCCTGCACATCCTTCTTCCAACTGAACATCTGCAGATCTTTGAAAGCCGGTTCTGCATAGCCTTCCAAATAACCGTTCTTGGCATTGAGCTCCATCGTAAAGTCGCCGGTGCCTCCGGCAAAATCCAATCCGGTATACGCGCGCGCAAGCGCGTTAGCGCGCACCAACTGAATATGCGTAACGCGGATGTGATAGGTGAAATCGCCGAAGCGATTGGCCGGATCGAAGCTGGCGTTCGTCTCCATCGGAGCGCCGCCTAAAACCGTGGCCGTAGCGTGCAGTTCGGCCACGCGCGATCCACTTTGACTCGTCTCTTCGGATAGGTTCGTCACCGTGCTATTGACGCCGCTCATGGTCAGATCAACGCGGGGATTGGATGTAACGTTGCGAAACCTGATCGTGCCGTTTTTTACGTGAATTTCGTCAATCTCGGCCGGAATCAGAATGTTGAGTTCGTCGCTCCAATTGACGCCCTTGCCTGTTTGACGCTCGCTCTCGCTTTTGGCATCGATCAAATTGACAGTGGCGTCGTAAAAATCGATCTTGCCACGAAGGCGGCTATGCAGCAGCGCGCCGTAGCTCACCGTAATCTCGGTGCGTGGCGCATTGAGAAAAGGTTCGTCCGGCGGCGCACCGATCTTGTCGATACGCAGGTTCTGGATGGTGTAACTGCCGCGCCATAGATGCAAATCGACATCGCCCATGGAGCCGTGATACGGCCCCATATGTTCGATACGTTGATCAAGGTGGTGACGAATCCAGCCTGGCAAGAGAAGGCGCGCGACAACGAGCGCCAGCACCAGAGCGATCAACGGCCACATGAGATGGCGGGCAGCGAGTTTCACAGAGCAATTCCCATCTGAAAATAAGGCGAAGGGACCTAAGCTAGTGGATAGTAGCGCCGCCCAGCCGACTGCGCCTATTTTTCCAACGGCAAGAAATGATGCTTAGGCCGTTTCTGAGCCACTGCTCTAAAGATAGACCTTAAACCACTCTTAGTTGAACCCGCTCCGACGAGTCAGGAAAAGCGGCGAAGCAGATCCATGCCTGGTGCGCAAGCCAACTCGAGACGCGCCCTTTCGTCGACAGCCAAGCTCAACCACTTCGGCGGATTCTGCCGTACGCGCCCGGCCGCCTGCGCAAGCCATGAAGGGTTGTCCAAGCTGGGATCCATGAAGCGAACGATGCGCCGGAGTTCGGCGAGGGGTGCATCGAGCATCGGTTCGTAGCGAACGTGCAGTACTCGTTCTGAGGGCACGTTTTCCAGAAGCTTCAAACCCACCATGATCATCTCGGACCAGGCCATGCCGATTGGCTCGATCGGGAGTTCGAAGTGCTGAAACGCGTCGATATCGAAGCTCTCCGGCACAAGTCCACGCCACGCCGGCGGCAGATCATCGGGTGCCTGATACGTTGGCGAGAGATAAGGCGCCTCGCCGAATCGTTGCTTGAACATCGCGCCGATCATGCCCATTCGCATCGGCGCAAAGCGGCGCGCGGACATCGCAAACTCTCGGCCATCACGAAAGACATGAACGAACTTTGCGTCGGGAAAAAAGTGCAACAAGGGATGGACGAGGCCGAGCGACGCACCCGAGCGCTCGCACCAGAATCGACGACCAAGGCGTGTGCACAACCATTGAAAAACTCGAAGATACTGCCGGTGAATGCGATCTTCCGGAAGCGACTGCACGAACACGCGTAGTTCCCCATGCAACGCGTCGGGATCATCAGTGAGCGTCGGAAGTGTCATCGCCAACAAGGGCGGAATGCCTGTCTCGCGAAAACGCAGTGCGGAAGCCAGAGGGTAACGAAACTCATCAATGGCGAGGCCGCGTTCCATAAGGCGAAGCCACGCGGTATGGCGCGCGCGCGGTTCGCTCAACACCGACCAGAAGTCCAACCCGTCGATGGGATCTTTGCGGAAACCAAGCGGATGGAGCGCGTTGAACAACTCCGACAGGCTCAGGATATCCGGATGCAGCGAGAGCAATTCGGAAAGCATCGTCGAGCCGGAACGGCCTGTGCTGACGATGAACAGAGGAGCTTGCGGCGATCCCGTCATGACAAAGGCAGCCTAGGTGAGCAACCGAACATGCTTAACTCGTTACTCATCGCCGACTCCTTCGCACAAAGAGCATGTCGCCTCCCATATCAAAATACCACCCTGCGTACCGTTCCCATACTCTTCGCTTCGCACGTAATCAGGTTCGTTGCCACACGGGGTATCTACCTGATTGGCTATCAAAGGCTATTGCCAAGGACCTAGTTTCAAGGAGTGTCCGTATTCAACTTGCGAAAGCGGACATTCAACGTTCCGGCCAATGCCAAGCCGGCTCATCCAACATGCGCTGTCCAACGATCTGGGTCTGACTGAAATCTTTCTCCAAACGGATCACATTGCAATCAGGAACACTTTCGAGCGCTTCAATCAAGCGCGGGGCGTGCGATACGACCCACACTTGGCTGCGCTTGGCGGCTTGTACGATCAAGCGTGCAAGTGCGGGAAGAAGATCCGGATGCAGGCTCGTCTCGGGCTCGTTCAACACCATCAATGGCGGCGGCCGAGGTGTATGCAACGCAGCGATCCAAAGTAGATAACGCAAGGTCCCATCGGATAACTCTGCCGTCGAGAGCGACCTCAATAGCCCGGGCTGGCTGAATAGAAGGCCGAAGCGACCTTCATCAACAGTGATGGCAACCTCCGCACCGGGAAACGCGTCTTGGACTGCCGCGTCGAGCGATCCCACGTCGCCGATCTCGCGGATTGTCTGCCATGCAGCGGCGAGGTCACGCCCGTCATGACTCAATACAGGAGTGCGCGTGCCCAGCTGAGCCCACCTGGCCGGTGCATCGACATCGGAACGAAAGTGATCGTAGAAGCGCCACGCGCGAATCGACTCGCGCAGAGATAGCACCTCCGACGCCCTCTCCGGATCGGCCAGCTGCGTAAAAATGCTCTCGAACGCATTCAGATGTTCGGCAACGATACGCCAGTTACGCCCATCACGCGTGCGAGCCATAGCACCGCGTCGATCCACCAGCACGCTTGGCAAGCGTAAAAATGGACCCGCCCAAATCGCTTCGCTCTTGATCTCGGGATCAAGCGAAAATGCCGATTGACTCGATGGCTTGGGAAAACCGAAGTCTATGGCGTAGCCGAAATCGTCAGCGGCAAAGCCTAATTTCAGAGCCAGCGATTCGTGGCGAGGGCCGCCTTGTATCGGCACGTCGCCACGCTGCATGCGCGGAGAAATGTGCTCTGGCCCCGCCCACAAAGTCGTGCGCAGCCCGCCCTCCCGTGCCAATGCACTGACGACATTGCCTTGCGCCGTTTCAGCCAACAACCGCAACGCACGATACAAGTTCGACTTTCCACTGCCATTGGCACCCGTAATCAAATTTAGGCGACCCAGCGGCAACGTTATCGAGCGCAGTGAACGATAGTTGGCAATCGCAAGCGTGCTCAACATAAGGAAGCATCCACTGCCTGATCATGGTGTGTTTTCATTATTTCAAATGAAATGCGTTTTTACGCTGCAAGTCGAAAGCCGGCGCCCATCATATGCATGCCCAGTGGGTTTATGGATTTAGATCACCCTGACGTAACGCCTCGACTGCCCACCCTTGTCACCTGAACAAAAGTAAACGATACTTATTCTCATTAATGGGTAGCCAGCCGATGCCAGCAGCCTAATGGCGTTGCTCGCTTTGGTCGACCGTCCAGGTCCGGCAAGCAACGGTGCCGACTTGCCAGGGACCTACTCTCGTGAAAAACGCTTTGTCTCAGCGCCACGTTGCGCTGCTTGCTTCTTCGTGCCGCAATCATTCGTCGCCACCGCCTCACTCGCGCGCGCATCGTAGGCGCACCTTGGCGGCACTTATCGCGATCGTCGTGGCGTCATCCGGCTACGCAGGCGATAGCGCGCCACAAACGAATAGCGACACCTCCCTGCCCGACGTAAAGACCGCAGCCAGCGCGCATGCGAAGACACTTTCGCAAATCAAGGTAACCGCGCAAAGCAGCAAGGGCTACATCGCCGTCGATGGCAGCGCGGCGACGAAGACCGATACGCCGATCATCGAAACGCCCCAGTCCATCTCGATCGTTACGCGGCAGCAGCTCGACGATCAGCAATCGCAAAGTCTCAACGAAGCGTTGCGCTATTCCCCGGGCGTAGTGCCTGAAAGCCAAGGTACCGCTTCCAACTTCTGGGGCGCCAACAGTTTGCAGCTGCGCGGTTTCACACCGGGCGTCTTCCTGGATGGCTTGCAAGACGACACGTCTGGAAACGACATGGTCGATCCGTATTTCTACCAAAGCGTGGAAGTACTCAGCGGGCCGCCATCGGTGTTGTATGGGCAAGGCAGCCCCGGTGGCATCGTCGATGTCGTCAGCAAGCAGCCGACTGCGACACCTTTGCATGAAGTCACGTTCGGCGTGGGCAACTACGATCGCTATCAGGCCGGCTTCGACTTTGGCGGCCCGCTCGACCAGAGTGGCCAGTGGCTGTACCGATTGACTGGCGTAGGCCTCACGCAGAGCACGCAAACGTCGTGGATCAAGCACAAACGCTACGGCATTGCGCCAGCCGTCACGTGGCGTCCCGACGAAAACACGTCGCTCACCTTGCTGGCGAATTTTACGTATAGCCCGGACATGGGCGATTACTCCAATGTGCCTGCAGTCGGCACGGTATTGCCCAGCCCATTGGGCAAAGTGTCCGCCGACTTCAACCCTGGCGACCCGAATTTCAACAAGACCGAACAGCGACTGGGCATGATCGGTTACCAGTTCGAGCATCACTTCAACGACATCTGGACCTTTCAGCAGAACGCGCGTTTTACCGATAACCGCAACGAAGCAAACATGATCTGGCCATCGGGCGTGGAACCCGATGGCGAAACACTCGATCGCTATGCGTTCGTGCGGCACATGAGCTCGCGGTCCGACTCGATCGACAACCGGCTGACCGCGCAATTCACTCTAGGCCCCATACAAAACACTGTGCTGCTGGGCGCCTCCTATTCGCATTTCAACGAGAACTGGGCTTGGGCCAGTTTCGACGTTCCGCCGATCAATATCTTCGATCCCGTGTACGGCATATCGGTGCAAAACCCTAGTCCGTCTACATTCAGTGCCGAAGATAATCACGCCAGTCAGACGGGCGTGTATCTGCAGGATCAAATGAGTCTGGATCACTGGCGTTTGCTGCTCGGTGTTCGCCAGGACTGGGTGAAGGAAGATCAAACCAGCAACGAGCCCAGCCTGGTGATCCCGAACGAGCCCAGTAACAAGTTCACGTGGCGAACCGGCCTGGTGTATGTGTTCGACAACGGTTTGGCTCCCTACGCGAGCTACGCCACGTCGTTTCAACCGCAATTCGGCTCGATTACCGCGAGCGCCACGCCAGCGCAGCCAACCACCGGCCGACAATACGAACTGGGATTGAAGTATCAGCCGGTGGGTAGCAATAGCCTGCTTACGGCAGCGCTCTACAGCCTGACCGAGCAGAACGTGCCCGAAGCCGATCCGCTGGACCCGGGCTTCGTTATTCAGGTGGGCGCCATCCGTTCGCGCGGGTTGGAGCTATCGGATCGCACCAGCCTCACCAACGACCTGAATCTTATCGCCAGCTACGCCTATACCGATTCGCGTTACATCAAAACGCCGACCATCGATACGGGATACAACGGCGTCTCAGCTGCGGTGCAAGGTAACTATCAATACGCAGTGCCGAAACAAACCGCATCGCTTTGGCTCGATTACACCGTGCATGGGCATCTGCTGCAGGGCCTGGGTATGTCTGCAGGTGTGCGCTACGTGGGCTCGTCTTACGGCGACGACGTCAATTCGTTCAAGGTGCCAGCCTTTACGTTGCTCGATGTGGCGTTGCGCTATGACATCGGCGTACTCGATCCAGCACTGCACGGATTGAAGGTGCAGCTCAACGTTTCCAACCTGCTGGATAAATCCTATGTGTCGGCATGCAACAACGCTAGCACGTGCAACTTCGGTGTTCGTCGCACCATCTACGCCAGCGCGACCTACGACTGGTAATCACCATGATCGCCGCGCCCTCGCTCAAACGGTGGTATCTCGTCCATAAGTGGACCAGCCTGGTGTGCACGGCGTTCCTGTTGCTGACCTGCCTCACCGGGCTGCCACTGGTCTTTCGCGACGAAATCGATCAGTGGCTGCAGCCGCATCACTACGTGCCACTTCCGGCCGACACTCCGCAAGTAAGCTTGGACCGATTGGCGACGGCGGCTCACCGCTTGTATCCCGACGAGGTCATCGCTTCGATGTTCGCCGACGATGACGAGCCGCAAATCTATGTCTGGATGGCGCCGTCGTTCCCGCAAATGCAAGCGCAACCCAAGACGATGCATTTCATTCGTTTCGACGCACGCACGGGTGAGATGCTTCAGACATCAAAGACGGCCGCCGAACAGCCAAAAACGTTTATCGACATCATGCTAGCGCTACATACCGATCTGTTTGTGAACCTGCCTGGCGAGCTATTCCTCGCCGCCATGGCGTTGTTGTTCGTGATAGCCATTGTGTCCGGCGTGGTGTTGTACGGCCCTTTCATGAAAAAGTCGAAGTTCGGAACAGTGCGTAGCAATCGTTCGTCGCGCCTGAAGTGGTTGGACATACACAACCTGCTAGGCATCACCGTCATGGCGTGGACATTGGTGGTCGGCATCACCGGTGTGATGAACGAACTGTCCACACCGCTCTTCGCGCTATGGCAGCAGACCGACGTGAAAAGCCTGCTCGCGTCATACAAACAAGCGACGGTACCGCCGCAGAGTGCCCTGCCTTCCGTGCAGGCGGCACTGCAAACGGCGAACCGTGCCGTGCCTGGCATGACGGTGACCAGCGCGGTCTACCCCGGAAACCCGTATGGCAGTCCTTATCACTATCTTTTTTGGGCCAAGGGCTCGAGCACACTGACGTCGCGCCTGCTTACACCGATCCTGGTTGATGCGCGCTCGGGTCAATTGAGTGCGGTCGTGGGGATGCCTTGGTATCTACGCGCGCTGGAAGTATCACGCCCGCTCCACTTTGGCGACTACGGTGGCCTGCCGTTGAAGATTCTGTGGGCGCTGCTGGATCTGATAACGATCGTCATTCTGGTCAGCGGTCTTTATTTGTGGATCGCTCGTCGCAAGTCACAAGCTGCGCGTTTGGCGCGCATCATCGCCGCACGTCAAGGCGAGCAAATAACCAATGCCGCGTCGCCATGAAAGCCTCGCGATCAACCCCAGGCGTGATGCTAGCTACATGGGCCGCACCCCTACTATTTGCCGTCATCACCCTATTGGGGCTACTGAGCGCCCTACTCGGCGAGGCGCTGGCCTGGAAGGCCGCCGCATGGATAGCTTTGTCGGCGCCTGTATTTGCGACCATCTGGTTTTGCTTTCGCCGCCAGCGAGAGGGTCGTTGACAATGCCCATCACGCTGCCTGCAACGCCCGGATAAATTCGTTAGTCTTAGGCGCGATTGGAAAGCGGGGGCGATGGCAACAGGGAGCCTGTATGAAAACTTTGTCAAAGCACTTTGCGTGGATGGGCCTTGTCGCCTGCGTATTTAGCAGCGCTGCGATAAGCCAACAGACACTGTCACCGGTGACCGTTACCGCGCCTGCCTACACGTCGCATCACGGCGGCCACCTTATTTCCGGCGATTTCAAAACCGACCCACATATTCCGTCGATTGTTTTCCCCTCGCAAGCGCT
>CAJCJD010000032.1 GCA_903970555.1 Vulcanimicrobiota bacterium | reverse complement strand
CGTCGCGCTACCCAGTTCTCGAAGCGCTAATCCTCGCAAGAGGCCGCGATTCGACCGTCCGGTGCATCAAGTCAGAGCGCACCGGCTCGGCACGACATTGGGAGATCGTCTAACGGTAGGACAACGGACTCTGACTCCGTTTATCTAGGTTCGAATCCTAGTCTCCCAGCCAAACCGGTGTTCCATGTTGTACCGGAACATTTCAGCAAGATAAAAAACCCGCCTAAATGGCGGGTTTTTTTATGTCTTTTGGTACCAGCGAGGAGCATGCTGTTTCAGTAGGTTTCCCGCCGCTACCAGTCGGAAAGTATCAATGGACGGCTACGGTGAACGGCAAGATCGCAGCGGGCGATGATTTCAATCGATAGCTAACTTTCAAAGGCTATCTGGGTAACCGTCATTACAAGTTTGGTTTATTTTCGACTTGCTTTATTACGAAGAACTGTCAGACGGAGCAAGGCTCGATTGGGCGGCCGTGCAGAGCTAAGGTTAGGGACGTTCCGGTGGAAGCGGTCACAGCCATCAGCGATGCCGTGCGCCTCGTCCATAACGATTCCGCGGCCTAGTCACCGGTAGGCCGTCCTAGCCCATGGAAAGGTCTACTCTGGGTGGAGGCGGACCTTACAGAGACAATTTGTCCTGTTTCGCTCTACTCCCTCAGGCGCAACATGCACGACCGTGTCCATCGGCTTCAATAGAGATCCCGACAGGAATCATGGATGCCGCGCACATAGTGGGCAAGAATGTGGGTGCCATATGGTTGAAATTGGTGTCAACGGCAATCATTCGGTATCGTCAAGACAAGGGGAAAGCGGTATCAATATTGGCAGCAGCATTCACGTCTTTACTGACACATAGCGCGCATCACTCGTGATCGTGGAATTGTGTCACGGCGATCTTCCATCCAAGCGTCTGTCGTCTTCAATAAAGCGCGACCGCCATTCCTCGGTTACTTCATCGGATTGTTTGTCAATCAAAGGAATCGACAGTTCCTTGACATGAGGTTTCATGCCCATTTCACGCAGCACGTCATGAACAACATCCTGAGTCGAATATATCAATTTTTCGTAGCTCACGCGGATAGGATCAATCTTAGACTGTCTGAAAACACCTTCCCAAAAGGCGTATTGCTTTTTAATTGTATCGAGGCTCGATTTTATGTGCGCATAATCGTATGAGGCCTCGAAAGGGCTGTGATCGTTGGCGAACCACATTTTGGTCATGACGGCCCTTGAGTAAGATATGGCCTGCCCTACCAAATCGTCTCTTGTCAAAAATATGATGACGTCGGGTTGTATGTCGTCGTATATGTGAGGGAAATAACGCAACATGTCGTGAAACGTCGGCATGAACATCTTGTAGCCGAATACTCCATTTGGTGAGGTGCGCAGGCTCTTTAGGAGCCGTACGTACCGCTTCATCTGTTTGCTGTTAAGGCTCTTCGGATTTTTTTCGCTAAAGCCAAATCCTTGCAGAATCTGAGGCATGAGGCCGAAATTGAAATACTCCATCGGGGCGCCAAGGATGCCTGTTCTCCACAGTTGGATCGCGAAATAGGTGCTGCCGCTCCTCGGAAGAGTGGCGATCATATAATTGACTTTGCTTTTTAAAGATTTCGGATAGTCGAACTCACGGCTATATAGCCGATTGATGACGTGGACCATAGACGCGACTCACAGTCTGGATTTTCGTAAATGATGCCATCCCCGGGGCAGATCGGCCGCGTGTGAGGCGCTACGAATACGTTCACACGCAGTGTCGATCAAAGAAGAAGAATCCAAGGAAGCCCCACTGCCGCCGGAGGAGTCTTTTACGACGAATTCTGCGATCGGAGCGTTACGTCAAGTGTGAACTAATGGCATTGAACTCGGACAGCACCGACGAGGGCAACAGCAGCGTTTGCCATCGATGGTGCTGCCGATACGTCTCATCAATTGCTTTGAGTTGATGCCTTTGGAAGTGCAGAGTTAGTAGCTCCATGATCGATCAGCATTTTCTTAATCGTACTGTCGCTGCTGGCATCAACCAGCGGGACCTCATGGAATACAGTTGTCTGGTTGGGATTAGCTCCGTGATCGAGAAGGATTTTTACCGTTGAGGCATGTCCTTGCACAACGGCAGATGCGAGTGCCGTATCGTTGTTAAAGTCCTTTCGATCTACGTCTGCACCGTGGTCCAATAAATACACAACCAAATTGTCCGCGCCAAATGCCGCCGCTGTGACGAGCGGGACAGCTTGCCCACCTCCATTCACGTTTGCACCGCGCTCGACTAAAAGTTCAGCGACATGCGCGCTACAGGTGCTTGTCGCCACATCTAGCAAAGACATCTTTGACTGGATTGGCTTCGCGTTAGGAGCATAGGGATCAACAAACGTCAAAACGAGCACCGTATTAGGATCTAATCCCTTTCCTATGGCTGTTTGCAGAGCTGCCGTATCGTCGAAAGCGATGGTATACACCACGGGCGCAAGTTTTGCGACCTGCTCTGATTGCCCGGGGTATGACTGATTGAGTAACCTAATAAAATGATTTGCAGAACTAACAGAGTCCAGATCCGACGAGGAATGCATGGTAGTGCACAAAGGGTCTCGTTGATCATCTGCCATTACCGGACGGCCATACATCAGACACGCGCAGGTCATCCACAACACCACCAGCGTGATAAAGCGCTTCGCCGTATTCATAAAGTTTCCTCGACAAATCACGATTAATCCGTATATATCGTTCATTGCATTAACATCCGTTCGGTTTTAAGCCTTCCTGCCACGCGAACGCTGCAATGACATCGTACTGTCCAGCAGTGGTTAGATCAATTAATCTGATGTTCGCAAGTTGTGTAGTTGTAATCCCCAAGTCCGCTGCCATATTCGCTTGCGCATAAGGATTGGTGGCTGACGGCGCCCACACATTGATAAGTCCGGCTATGTTGTAGTTCAAACCTGCATACGTTTCTATGGATGAAATCGCTGCACCCATGCCATCCGCGATATTCGGAAAAATCACCATGTTGTCCCGGGTCCCATTAACGCCACCGAATTGATATTCTTGACTGGATTTATTCGTTATATCTATTGGATTTGCATAGGCAATTGGGATGGGGACAGTTAATGGGGCATTTGCGTTCGACAAGTCGGAATAATCGCCGGCCTCCCGCTGCTGCACTAAATACGCAAGCAGACACGTAACGTGTGGAGACATTTTGAACGGCATTTCAGTGCCCAGTGTTATCTCGGTTGTCGTATTGGGAAGAACTTCTTCCGCCTGAATAACCCCAACTTCATCTTCGGTGACGACAGTCGCGGAAACAGTTACCGATGATAGTGTGGGTGGCTGTTGCGCATCGACACTTCCCAACGCTACCAGCATACACCCTACTGCGGCCTTGAACGCGGCTTGTTGTGACCTACTGAGGCGACGGCGCATATCCCACTCCCTTTGTGCGTTTTAACCTGCCATGGCGTCGAGCGGTCGATCCTGCCCAGCCTTGGGTCTTGTTTGCAACAGTGCAGTAGCGTGGACACCGTCGTCAATAGGTTGATGCAGCCTTCGCGAAATTCAGAAAAGAACTACAAGATTCCGGAAGTTCTTGTAGATCCGAATGCCTACCCGACAGTAGTCAACATGACGATAAAAAAAATGGGGTCAGAGTCATTTTCAAAGCACGACTCTGGCCACCACTTCAGTGGCTGGTATTCCACCCATCCCCAATTTCCACAAAGCGCACATGTGCCGCCTCGGCAGACCCAGCGCTCATTTCCATCAACGTCTCGACGGCTTTTAAAGCAAGCGTTAGCGAGCGCGTGTCCACGCAGGGCGAGAGTTGCAGCGCATCTCGCATGAGTTGGACGATGCCATGAGCACGTTCCAGCAGCATGTACGAATCGTCCAGCAGGGCAAGCGGGTTGCCGATGGGGGCGGGGTAGTAGCTGGTGTTGAGGGTGAGCCAAGCTCCTGGGGCTTTCTCTTTCATCGAAGTCTCCTTTGCGCGATGAAGTCGGTCGCGGACGGCGACCATGTGCGTAGATCACGCCGTACATTGCATACGGCGTGAAGGGCTGCAGGAAAAATCCTGCAAGAACTATCGGGATTGGATGGTCCGTTTAGCTGTTAGCCCTGATTGCCCGACATCGCTTGGGGAAAACGACGGTGAAGAAATACGTTGCGCGCACTCGCAACGGGGGACGGGGACAAACGAGTGCCGTATCATCGGGCTTAGCCATGGTTAACTCCTCGAAGTTAGTTGTGGTTAGCGGATCGTATGAGCTCGAACTCATGCGATCCGCGCTACTTCACTTAGCGTCGGGCGATTCGATAGTTAGAGAGCGCCACGCCCGACTCGACGACCTTCGCATGTCGCCATCCGAACGTCTGTCAGCGCAGGCTGATCAGCTATCAGGGCTAACGCTGTTTCGCGCATCGCTTTCTCTCTCAGTCGGCTAAACCATCGAGCAATACGCAACTCAAATAAAGTAACGGCTTCAAGCGAATAACGAGGTCATAAAAAAGGGGTAAGAGAGCAATGCACTCTTACCCCTTTTTCTTTTTTGCCAATCCTTACCGCAACAGCAATGGCCGCGCATCACGATCACATTGGTTGACCCGCAAAAGGAACCAACGTCGCTTATTGAACGGCGGTCCCTGGTACCGATGCCGTAGCAACGGGAAGAAGGTCGGCATAACAGTGACGTTGTTTCCCACCAAGGCCGCCGCTCATATCGCCCGTCGGAGAGCAATAACCATTTATGCGGTTGCCTCGCCTCATTGTCCAATAACCGGACAATACCGGTCCTTCCGAACCCAGGGTGAAATAGACGTTTGTCTTGCCATTAGCCTGCGGCGTTGCATGCAGGATCACATTCATCACAACTTGTGCGCCTTCATACCTACCGTTGATGACGGCGGCAGTCTTGGTCCAGCTTCTAACGCTTTGCCAAAGCAGATCATTGACGCTGCCTGGCAACCGCTGTGAATGCTGGATCGATCGAACCTGCCCTCTGGCATCCACGTAAACGAGCAAGGGCACGACCATGGCCGTATCAGTCTGGCTTCGAATGGCTGCACTGTCGTTGGTGGATTGAACAAAGGTGGGAGGCGTTGCTGTTGAAGCGTTACTCGCGAAAGCATTGGCCCCGCCTGCAAGCGTGGCGGCAAGTATAAGTAAAACCACATTCACACGGCTCATATCGCTGCTCCTGCAAATGATACGTGGTGGGGGGGGGCAGCCCTGTGTACTCCTCAGGAAACAAGGCTGTCAAGCCGCGGGGCCTGGCCTAGAATAATCGGGCTAACTCCTGTGCAGGAACGCCCAAAAAAGGGGCTGGGCCGTTTTGGATGGCTCGATGAAATCGAATCCCCGCTGCTTTTTGCATCTTACGTCCCTTCCGATGGCGTTCCTTGTTTTTGCTGGAAATTTTTTGGGCCGCGATACCCAATGAAATGCCTCGCCCCCTATAAAAAAACTGAAGAACAGAGTCGATGACCTTTCCTTTCTGCCGTCGCTGCATACCTCCGCTGATTGCGCTAGTGATCTACACGTCCGCCGCCCGCGCCGCGACCGATCTGCAGCTCCAATCCCTCATCATCGAGCACCAAACGCAGCCACTGGCCGTCGACACGGCATCGCCGCGCTTCGCCTGGGTGACGACGAATGCGCCGCGCGGTACCACGCCCCAGGCTTATCGCATTGAAGTGGCGCACAGCATGGCGGCGCTGGCGGCGGATCGCCCTGATGTGTGGGATAGCGGTCAGGTCGCCAGCACTGCGTCGTTCGACATCGCTTACGCGGGGCCGCCGCTGGCGCCGTCGAGTCGCTATTACTGGAAGGTGATCGCACACACCTCCGCGGGCGATGCGAGTGCGATCTCCTGGTTCGAGACTGCGCCATCGTCGCAGGAATGGTCGCACGCAATGTGGATCGGCAAGCCAGCAGGCGGTGGTTTGGCGGCGCCGTTGTTGCGGCACGTACTTGCAGTGGGCCCGGGATTGATATCCGCGCGGCTGTATGTCGCTGCTGGCGGCTACGCTGATGTATCAATCAACGGGCAACCCGCAAGCGACGCCGTGCTTTCGCCCGATTTAACCGATTACGACAAACGCGTTCTCTACCTCGCGCACGATGTCGGCGCTTTGCTACGTGCAGGATCGACCAACGCCATCGGTATAGAACTCGGGCGCGGTTACTACGGGCTGACCAATCCGGATGTGTGGCATTGGGAAAAGGCACCGTGGCACGGCGAACCGCGCGTGCGCGCATTGTTGAAGATGTGCTACGTGGATGGTCACTGCGAAATAGTCGGCACGAATGCGGATTGGCGCGTGCACGATGGCCCAACCCAGCTGGACGATGTGTACGGCGGCGAAACCTACGACGCACGCCTTGCGCAGCCAGCGTTCGATACCGTGAACTTCAACGACCGCGACTGGCATGCCGCCGCTGTGCTGCCCGCACCCAAAGGCGTACTACAAGCGCAGCGCGAACCACCCGTGCGCGTGATGCAAACCCTTCAGGCCACCTCGGTAACCAAGCTGCACGATGGCAGTTACATATTTGCGTTTCCGCGAGTTATCGCCGGCTGGGCAACGATAGCTGCGCAAGGGCATGCCGGTGACACTATGGTTCTGCATTACGGCGAAAAGCTGTTGCCCGACGGAAGCGTCGACGACCGCGACGATCACCACTACTTCCAACACGGTCTGCAGACCGATCGCGTCACCTTGGCCGGGCAGGGCATGGAACACTGGCACTCGCATTTTTCCTGGAAAGGATTCCGCTACGTACAAGTCGATGGCTGGCCTGGTGCTGCGCCTTCACGTGACGCGATAACCGCCCAAATAGTGCACACAGACGCACCGCTGATCGGCCACTTCAACAGCAGTAACGCGCTACTCAACTGGATTCACACTGCCGCCGTCGACACCGTGCTCAACAATCTCTACGGCATTCCCACTGACACGCCGATGTACGAGAAGAACGGTTGGACCGGCGACGGCATGCTCGGCGCGGATATGATGTTGCGCAACGTGGACGCCGACACGTTATTGACCAAGTGGGTGCAAGACATCGCCGACGCGCGCAACGCCAACGGCGCACCGTTACTGATCGCGCCCAATCCAGGTTGGGGCATCGACGCGCGCGCGCCGCCGTGGCACGCGGCCTACGTGCTGGTGCCCTGGTCGCTGTATTGGCAACGCGGCGATCGTCGCGTATTGACCGATAACGTCCAAGGCATGGCGCGCTACGTCGATCTCGAATACGCGCGCTCGCCCCATGGCATCGCAGACACCGACCTTGGCGACTGGGTCAGCCCCAGCACGCCGGCTGATGGCGGCAACGCACCGGAAGACAAACGCATTGCTGCCACCGCATACCTGTATCGCATGGCCGACACCATGGCGCAGATCGAACGCGTGCTTGGCGACAATCAACAAGCAGAACACTTCAATGCGATGGCGATGCATATAAGCAACGCCTTCAACCAGCGCTTCTACGATCCGACCAAGGGCCTTTATCGTGGTGAAGGCGATGACGGCGTACGCCAAACCCATCAGTTACTCGCGCTAGGCTTCGGCCTCGTGCCTGCTGCGCAACGTTCGCGTGTCATCGACGCTTTGGTAAACGCAGTGCATGCGCATAACGATCATCTGGATACCGGCGCACTCGGCACCAAGCTGCTATTGCCGGTGCTTAGCAGCACTGGCCATGCCGATTTGGCGTGGATCATCGCCACACAAACCACGTTCCCCAGCTGGGGCTATTGGCGCGCCAATGGCGCCACCAGCCTGTGGGAGCATTGGAAGCTCGAAGCGCGTTCGCGCGGGCATTACTTCCTAGGCACCATTGACGATTGGCTGTTTGGAGATGTCGCGGGTCTGCAGCCTTTAGCACCCGGATGGCAGCGCATTGGTATCCACCCCGCGCTTACCGCGTGGCTGAATCACGCCGAAGCAGACACCTTCACGCCTTACGGCCGCGCAGCGGTTGCGTGGTTCCGTGGCCCCGATGGGCTGCAGTTGGACGTAGAAGTACCGGTCGGGAGCGTGGCAGAAGTGCGCATGCCGATGGCTAAGCCGGTCACGATCACGGAATCGGGACAACCGTTGTCGGCCTTGTCGTCGGTGCATCGCGTGCACGTATGCGGCGCGGATACTTGTTTCGAGGTGGAGTCTGGGCGGTATCGCTTTAAGCAAAATTAATCGAACATCTCGCTGAAAAATCGACGTTAGTTTTTTTCTCACCTTCGAAAACGCGTCCTACGGCCGATGCTTTCCCACGTTTTTGCTCGTCGTCCCGGCGTAGGCCGGGATCCAGTCTAAGTAACCGTGCCTGGCACTCGGTATCGATTTTGTGTGCTGCGCACGCGTATTTCACTGGATCCCGGCCTACGCCGGGATGACGAGCAAAAGAGCATGGCGCCCATTGTTCCAAATCTATCTGCATGATTTGCTGCCAATCTTTGGCCGTAAAATGCGGGGAATCTCAGCTTCCAGGGCTATTTTCTCGGCCGTATAAACCATAAAGCCCAAACATGCATCCCAAGTGAGATATACCGCGAGCAACATGTGCGGTTAGTCACTTTTGCTTCTCACCAAAAGCGTTGTAGATGCCGGGGATGCGTCGATGAATTTGCACAGCCTGCTCAAATGGTTGCTTGGCGCCCTTCTGGTTACGCCATCTCTCGCTTGCGCCACGTTCTCGATTGTCGCGTGCGATAAAGATGGCACTTGCGGTGCAGCTGTAGCGACGAACAATCTCGCGGTCGGTGCATCAGTCATCTATGCGCAGGCTCACGTCGGGGCGTTGGCGTCGCAATTCGAAACCAATCTCCACTACGGCCCCAAGGGGCTGGCGCTGCTGAGCCACGGAGAGTCGCCTGAACAAACCATCGCGGCGCTTCTTGCCGACGATGGCCATTTTGATGGTGAGGGAATCGAGGCGCGACAAGTTGGAATAGTCGACGCCCATGGGCGCTCCTCAACCTACACAGGAGCGGAAGCGATGTCATCGCATTGGGCTGGCGCGCTGCGTGGTGATGGTTACGCAGTGCAAGGCAATGGTTTGGCGAGCGACGCTGTGCTCAAGGCGATGGAGCGGGCTTACTTGTCATCCAAGGGAGCGTTGGCCGAACGCCTCATGGCCGCGCTGGAAGCCGGACAGCAGGCGGGCGGACAGACGATAGGAAGAATGTCGGCGGCCATCCTGGTTCGTACCAGTGAGGGTGACTGGCAAGACATCGATCTAAGAGTGGATGGTGCGCCAGAGCCCATCCATGATTTGCATCGCCTGCTTGAGCAACATTTCGCATTGCAAGCGATTATTCGGGCAGAGCGGTTCGCCAAGCAGGGGAAACGGGATGATGCGCGAATGGCGATAGCCGATGCGCTTCATCGAAGTTACCAATGGGATCGCATCTGGTTGCGCGCAGCACGTTTGTCGATGCAGATGGGAGATGCCGACCGTACACTCGACTGCCTGGGCGTACTGATGACCATCAATCCGGTTTGGGCGCAGCAGGAACTGCAAGATCCTCTCTACGAACCGCTTCGCACGAATTCCCTATTCATGTCGTGGAAAGCTGAAAGTATGCAGTAGCCGATGAAATAGGGTTAGATGTGGGTGAAGGGGCGAAGAGTTATTTCTATGCGCGACTCTGCTTAGTGATTTAGTCACCGGCGGCCCGGCCCGCACGTGCACTTAACGTTATGGGTTCGCAAATTGAATCACGACATCGTTCAGCGGCATTTGTGCGTGGCGGTGATGGATGGCGCTTGCCTTCCATGGCTCGCCCTGACCGAACAGCTGAGCTTCGGACTCTGGTCCTAAGAGATCGAAGTTGTCGAATTCGTAGGGAATACCTTCCGACCCTTCGAATGTCACCGCGTTCGACAACTGGAAATGCAAATGCGGTGCAGCGGAATTTCCGGACTCACCCAAATGAGCCAGTACCTGACCACGATGCACTCGATCGCCGGCTTTGACCTTTAGACTTCCACGTTGCAAGTGAGCATAGCTGGCAAATATTCCGGGGCTGATTTCCAGCACCACGTAGTTACCAAATAATCCATTCGCCGTTAGCGATGCCGGCTCGGGTTGTGGACTAAGTGGCGCATGTTCGTCCTCGCCATCTCGTGCGCTGCGTACCACGCCATCGGCCACAGCGATAACGTCCGTGCCGTAGCCGATCCAATCGGCGTAGGTCGACTTCTGTATATCTTTCACGCCAGGCCGCATTGCATGACCTGCCGCATCGACGCCGACAAGATCCAAGGCATAACGCTGCGGGATGGTGAGCTGCCCGTTCACGGCGACGAGACTGCCCCAGTGATGTGACTGCGCTGCGCCGGGACCCTCATGTGCAAGCCAGCGGCCGCCGCGCAAGGGAGGCCCTATCACGGGTGCCTTTTCCTGGTTCACCTGGACGGTAGCGCCGTCGAGCACCGAAACGACGTGTTTGTCGGTATCAAACGCTATGTAATGGCGAAGGATATGCGGCACCGGCATGCCTTCCGGTAATGTGATCCACACGAAGATAACGGCGCGCTTACCTGGAAGAACCGATACCGACTCATGTTCCGCTGGCGTTGGTTTAACGGTTTGCGACAGCTCATTGGTATCCAGAGCCAGCAATGGGTTCTTCGCATCCTCACCGAAGACCTTCAAGCCCATGGGCTTAAGCGGTCCAGTGTCACCATAATAGTTAGTGATATGTAGCTCGTAAGCCAAGTGCTCCAGCCCATCGCTACCTGTAAACGCAGTAGGCGCGAACGGAACACGAGCTTCCACCGGCGCCAACGCTTCCTGCGCATGGCTTGATGGAATCCAACCGGACACAACGAGAAGGAGTGCTGCAACGGCGCTGCGAATCATTCGATGTGTATCCCCTGGAAAACAGTCATTCGCTACGCGTTGCGACCACCGGTGGCACGGCTGCCGCACGGAACGCGGGCGCTAGTACGGCAAGTTGTCCGAGTAGCCAAAGTACCACCACGCCAATCGGGAGGTAGTACACCGGCAAACGTGGCAGCTCATAAGACAGCATCAGCCATATGTTCAGGCCATAGGCAAGCACCATGCCCAGCGCTACGCCCATGCTGACGATAAGAAAATTTTCGGTCTGGAAGTAACGCAGAATGTCGCTGCGAGTTGCGCCCAACGCGCGGCGCACACCTATCTGACGACGACGTTGCGCCACCCAGAAACTGGCAAGACCGACAATGCCCAGTGCAGTGACCAGCAACAACGCAGCGATCACGCCGAGAAGGATGCCGGTCATTGCTACGTCTTGCTGAAAGTACGTGCTCCGCAGATCGCTGATCGTGCGACTGGCTGGCAGATCGAGCACGGCGTCCGGCGCAACTTTTACGACGGCCGCTCGCGCATCACGCAGTACTTGCGGCAATCGGTCGGGCTGGGCGCGAACGAGGTAGTTGCCAGAGAGATGCTTGCCCGGTAATCCAGGTACATACGCGGACCATTCTCGAGTCGCTGGGCCACCTTCGCCGCCTCCTGGGCGTGCCAAATGCGCCACGACGCCCGCAACGCGAAAGTGGAATTTATCCATCCAGAATTCTTGGCCAAGCGGGTCGGTGCCGGGCCATAAGTGTTCGGCCAATGCACGGGTCACCCATGCGGAGGCATTCGCTGGAACAAAGTCATTCAAGCTAACGTAATCGTCCGTCTGCGGCGCGACACCCTTTACCAGTTTCAATCCCAATGCGTCGAAGCTGCCAGGTCCGCCGACGTAGAAGTCGATGACGCCACCGAACTTTCGACCTGCGGAATCCAGCGTGATACCTGCAGTGCCAGCATGATCGCCAAAAGGCACTGCGTTGATCACGCTAGCCGATTGCACGCCCGGCATTTGGCCGAGCGTCGAAAGAATTCGCGCGTTGAGATCGACCTCGTTGCAATCGTCAATGCAGTCCGCCTTGATCTGGGCGAGAGAAGTTTCATCCACACCGCTATTGATGTGCATTTGGTCGAGACGATAGACAATCAGAAAGCAGGCGTTGCACAGCACTGCACAAGCCAACGCGATCTCCATCGCAATAAGTAGCGTGGCAAGCCGATGGCGACGAAGGGCGGAGAATATCGGCGCGATTTGCATCGTCAGTGTTCTCATAGCGTTTTCAGCTGTAGGGCAGGTGCCACACGACTGGCTCGAAAGGCTGGCAGCAATCCGGCAAGTAGGGTTGCCGCAATCGACGCTGCGAACGTCCACAGGAACATCGATAGATCCAGATGCACCAAGTCCGCGTAGGCCGTCGGCTGTCGGCGCACGATCCACAGCCCCAACAATGTCAGCAGCCAGCCGCCGATGCCGCCGAGCAATCCGATAGTCGCCGCCTCCATCAGGCATTGCATGAAAACAGCCCTGCGCGTGGCGCCGAGCGCCCGCCGCACACCAATTTCGCCACCTCGGCGCAGGAACTTGGCTAGCAAAAGTCCCACAGTGTTGAATAGACAGATGACGAGGAAAGCGATGGCCAGCCACGTCTCCAGCCGCACATCGCTCGGCACCACGTGATTGAAATCCAGCCAGTCCATCAGGTTTCTCATGCGGGTATTGCCGGAATGATTGAAACGTCCAAGCGCCATTTGCTGGGCGGCATAGTCGGCGACAAAGCGTCGATACGCGGAGACCTTGGACGCATCGTCCAACTGCACCCACAAGCGTACCCACTCACAGGGCGAGTCTTGTTGGCGAATATTCGGGTCGGGAACGTGCCAGCAGGTGAATGGGTCGAACCGACCCTGGTTGATGTCTTGCCCGGTGGAGAACGGAATCATCACGTCCTGTGGCTTCGCGTAGAAGTCAGACGTATCGCCTCCCGCAAAGCGTCCACCGGCAACATCATAAAACAGCGGTGAGGGACGCCATGGCTTGAGCACACCCACGATACGCATATCGCTATCGTGCAGCCGCAAGGTGCGGCCGGTGCTGTCGCTGCCGTCAAACAACTTGTTGTTCAGATCATCGGAAATCACTACCACCCTGGTGCGATTTTTGTCATCTTCGGCGCTCCAGCCGCGGCCATACTGGAACGGCACATCAAACATCGAAAAAAAGTCTGACGTGGTCGCCAACATATGCCGTTTCAGCGCGGGGATATCGGCGTTGGGGGCCACCACGCGAATGTCTCCCTCGGCGATAAGCGCCTGACGATCGGCGCGATGCGCAGCCCAAAGATCCACGGCAGAGCGATAGTCCATCAGGTCGACGGGTTCTTTGCTGTCGTTGTGAGTGGGGTCCGCGTCCACTAGCGGATAAAAGATCTGCCCGCTGCGTCCCGGAAGCGGATCGCGTGCGAGTATGTGCATCACCGTGAGGGTGGTCATGCTTGCACCGATGCCTACGGCAATCGCCAGGATCATCAAGAACGTCAGTGCTCTGCTGCGCTTCAAGCTTTGAAACGCCAATTGCAGGTAATAGCCGAACATCCAACCTCCTATCCCTATCCGTGGCCCATGCCGGGCGACCGCTTTCGCGAGCTACATGAGAGACAGCAAGCCACATGCCAGGATGGATGGGTGAAAACGCCCTTATAGATCAATGTGATGCATGCGAGCGTTGAATGGCCCAGGTGTCCGCGGACATTCGGCCGGACAGGCGGACACGGGATAGGTGGCCGAAACACGGACAGCTCGGAGGTGCTTCGCAAGATCGTGACGCGTGTTGTCAGCCCAGACGATCGATTAACCGACGGTGCGCGTCCTCGGTGGCTTCGTCAGCGGGAAACATCGACTCGATGCGCAATTCCTGCGTGCTGATGGTCTGCGGCGTGCCGACTGTGGTGACCATGGAAAAGTAGCGCAATACCTGGCCGTCTTTTTGAAAACTGAGCGGGACCATGGGGAGCGTTGGTTCGCACTCGTAGGCTTCGATAGTGCGAAGGGTGGGGGCTACGTCTGGATAAGCAAGCAACGAGGTCAACAACTCGCGAGCACGCTCATCCAGCGTGTGGCCAACTGATTCCCGGTAGATGCGTTGGATCAGTGCTTTCGATGTCTCTTCCCAATTCATGACAAACGGGCGCATGGCTGTCGGGTCGAACATGAGATGCAGCATGTTGCGTGGTTCGGGGCGTGCTTCGAGATCGATAAATGCGTTGAAAAAGCGGAGCGCCGACGTGTTCCTCATAAACACGTTCCAGTAGCGATCCATCACCAGAGCAGGAAACGGTTGATGGTGAAGAAGAATGCGTTCGAGTGCACGCGTGACGCTGCGCATTTCTTCGGCGTTCCAGGCGTCTTCCTTATAAATGGGCGCAAAGCCCGCGGCGATCAGGAACCCGTTGCGTTCACGGAACGGCACATCCAATGCTTGCGTGATGTTGAGCAAGGTTTGCCGGCTCGGCACGCTACGTCCGCTTTCGATAAAACTGAGATGCCGCTGCGACACGCCCGTATCGAGCGAAAGCTCCATCTGGCTTTTGCGGCGAATGTCCCGCCAATGACGGAGAAGGCGCCCTAGTTCATCGTGGGACGAGTCTCGGGAGTTCTTAAGTGTGCTCATGGGAATTCCGAAGTGCGTTACCGACGATCGGCTTTTCTCGGCGGTTCAATCCAGCGTTCGATGAAGATCAATGCAATGACGTGTAACAGCGAACACTGCACCCTGCAGCGTGCAGGAAGTGCAGTGAATCGCAGGTAGAGAGCCGTCAGCCACGCGCCCAAGCGTGTTGCTTGAAAGCTTCTTCGAGCGACGGGTTCGTGATGCTGGCAGTGTAGTTGGTGATCGTGGATGCGGCGACGATCGCTATCACTTCGAGCAAATGCGCATCGTCGAAGCCGGCATTTAGGAACTGCTCCATGTCCTGCTGACTGATGTGGCCGCGCTTCTCGATCATCACGCGAGCCAAGGCCGACAATGCCGCATATTTCGGATCGTTCGGAAGATGGCCGTCTCGGATGGCATCGACGTCAGCAGCGCTAATGCCTTGCTGCAAGGCGAGCGTGCTGTGGAAAGCGACAGGCCAGCGGCTCGAATTGACTACCGCGTTGGTGAGCAGAACGATCTGAATCTGGTCTTCGGCAAAGCTACCGCCGTGGACTTTTCCAAAAAGGCCTACCAGAGAGTCGATCAATACAGGCGATGTCGCCATGGCTCCTGCGATGTTCGGAATCATGCCGAAGGCGCTTTGCAATGCTTCCAGCGAAGAACGGGATTTTTCGGGTGCGGAATCGATGGTGTGAACGGGGAACGATTTCATGTTGGTGATCTCACGAGTTGGACGCAGGGATGTCGACCGACAGGGTCTGTCAGCTCGGAGATAGCTTTGACCGAAGAGGAAATAGCGGCAATTACGTGCGAGGTAATACGAGCGCGGCGTGCGCGACGGGCGTTGTGGAGGGCACCGTCGGCGGTGCTGCCAGAACGACGTGTTCGGGGCTTTCGTTCGCCAATACGTAACGCGAAATCAATCCAGTTTATCGGCGGGCAGGGCCATCATGGGCCGACTAGACGTTGATGATAAGGAGACCCACGCGATCGCCGTTGATGTCGTGCAACGTTTGTCTCAAGTCGTCCAGGCCATTCCAGTTCAGGCCTTCCAACCGATCCGCGACGTTGCGAAAGATCCTCGCCAATTCATCACCGGCATAGTCGTGATCGTTGAGCGACGCATTCTCGGCATCAATTTTGAGTTCAACCTTCACCATCATCTCCGATTAGGCGGCGCTGGCAGTCAACCACGTTGGCTCGTCTACGCTCTTGGGTGGCGGCGCGATCTGTCGCAGCCACTCGTCTTGAACATGTTCGGCCGCAAAGCACGGTGATCCTGCTTGGCAGCGAGCGCAGGTTTGGTTGTGAAGCATGAGTGCAGCAACAACGGCGGTAGTCATGGCTCAATCCCCCGATTGAGATATGAAGTCCCACGACAGGTGGGGCCATGGGATAGCTATCGGCGGAGAAAGGGCGATCTTGAATGGGACGCCCGCGATGGCTTGGACAAGGCCCGAGCGGGGGAGAGTGGGCTAGCCGCTATTTCCGCGTATACACTCCGAGCCGGGGTAAGCAAGAAACGACGTGGTTGGCTGCAAGTACGGTGATCGCCATGCGCAGGGGGCGCCGCTGCTATCGGTCGGTACGGTAGCGGGTGGTTCGGAAAAGCTCAGGGCCATGGCAAGGATGCTCAGGGGGCGGCAAAGTGAAAAGCGTTGGGGGACGTGGGCAACACGGGGCTCGCTTTGCGAGTATTCGTCATGGGGGCGAGCGGCTGCGGTTTAACCGGGCCTGCGTGACCTGTGAACAGGTTGGCGTGGCCATACCGCCAGCGAAATCGAAAGTGATTGCTTTCCATCTTCAACGCTTCGCGCGTGCATGGGTCGCCGGGATATGTTTGGTCGTCGCTGTGCCGTGCATGGCGCAGGCAGTGCGGCCGATTTCCCTGGACGACTTGCGAACGCCCTCGCGTGCCGCCGAACTTGTTTCGGACAGTCAGTACGATGCATATCGAGATGTGCAGCGGGCTTACGCGCAACAGGAAACCGCAAATCCAAACGACTCGGCGCTGGTCATTGCGCAATGTCAGTTTATCGAGAGCTTTACCGATAACGACGATCTGACCTGGGACGACGATGCGCAAACCGACTTCCAGGCTTGCAAGAAACAATTGGAAGACCGCTTTCACGGCGATCCCGAAGCGAGTCTCTACGTCGCCGAGCATCGCTACGGAAAGCCAGTGCTCGACTTCGCCATTCCGTTGCTGCCGGCGAGCGAACACTGGACGGTGCAGCAGCGGATGCGGCTTCATGGTGTGCTGTCTGGCGCTTATACGGCCACTCATCAGTCTGACTTGGCCGGTCAGGAAGCGCTGACGTCGGTTCGGCTGGATCCGGGCAGTGCTCAACTCACCGCGGCGCTGCGTTATTTATGCGATGCCGGCCGTCGGAGCGAGGCCGAGTCGCTGCTGGCTAAGGCGCCCCTCCCAACTTCGGCGTGGATTGAAGAGCAGCGCGTGCGTTTTGCGGCTGACAGTCTTAGTCCGGCAACGGCGTTGGCCGAGCTGCAACGCGCTGACTCGGCAGGGCAGAAAACCGACCCATGGATAGCGGCGCGCATTTATCTGCGGGCTGGCATGAATGCGAAAGCCGCCGACGCGCTAAGCAAGGTCAAGATCAAACCGGCCTATCAAACCGTTGCGCAGTATCAACTGCGAGTGGATGTCGCCGCGGTGCAAAAAGATGGAAACGCCGCGTCGGCGGCATTCCACGACTGGTTCAGCAAGACGGGCATAACCGCGCCACTGCTGTCTGCCTATGGAATGTTGTTGGCGCACGATCCGTTGCAACTCTTTGCACCGACATTGGCACCGTTTGCTTTGGCGATGTTTGCGATGCTGGTGTTTCTGGCTTGCCTCCCCGGTGTCATTGCCTTCCCGGCGCATTACCGAGGCATCGTTCGGGCACGCCTCAATAAGCCCTTGCAGCCGCTGTTTGCGCCGATTGGTCTCAGGCACATGTGGCTGGCTCTGGGTGCATTTTTGGTCGTGTCGACCCTAGTTCCGATGCTGGGTTCGGGAAGCGCACTGCAATCGCTCGGAGCAAACCGTCCGCTTTCTCCTGGCGAAGAAGCCACGGCGCTTGCGATTCAGTTAGCGATGCTGGCGGGTGGTGCGCTGTTTCTGATTCCTGCGGCACGGCATCTTTCGTGGCGGGCATGGCTGGGCGACCGTGGTTGGAAGGTGGCATTGATCACGGTGGTGGCGTGGTCGCTTTTGAAGGTACTCGTTGTATGGGCGGCCACGCATACGGGGCATCTCGGCGAAACGCTTCGCGGCACGCCGCATGATCAACGAGTCGCGGCCCTCGCCGTGGCCGCATCGCACCTCGGCGGCGCGGCCTTCGCAATGCTGATCGTCGCCGTGCTAGTTCCCATTTACGAGGAGTTGGTGTTTCGCTGCTTTATCCTCGGTGGCCTCTCGCGGCATCTCAGCTTTGGCTGGGCCAATACATGGCAAGCGCTGCTCTTTGCGCTCATCCATTTCGATCTTCCGCACTTTGCTTTCTATTTTCTGCTCGGGCTTTTTGGTGGTTGGCTTGTGCGGCGCACCCGAGGCTTGGCTGCGTCTATCGCGCTGCATGCAGCCAACAACGCCATCGCGTGCGCGGCGATCTTGTTGTCTGGATAAGGCTGATCATCGTCCGCAGCGGCATAGCACCTTTGGTTCATTGCAGTTGCTGTTCAACTTTCCAAAAAGCGAGTGCTTACATGCCCCGTTGCGCGTGTGAAGAAGCAGGGCGATCAAGATCCCTCTATGTCCCTCCGTGCAAATCGCCCACATCAAAGGCAACCAAATAGCCACGTGGTGGCGGAAGATTCCGTGAAAGATGCTTTGTAAGTCAAAAGGGGGCAGCTCCTGCTGGCCCCTTTTCAATGGTCATCGCGGTTCAAACAGGAGCAAGCTAGGGATGAAAAAAGGCAGCCATGTTCGACAGCAAGGGCGCTTGGTCATGCAAGCACAGGTGTCAGTGGCCGTGTAAAGTGTGAGATAGCGGCCTGTAACCATGAAGGAGTAAGGAAAATGAGCAAAGGTATGGATTCAAAAAAGAGCGAAAAGAAAAAGCCAGCCAAAACCATGAAAGAGAAGAAGGCGGCCAAAGAGGAAAAGAAGCGAAATGCCAAATAGGCCGATCGCTGTACGGTGAAGTACTTGCGGCGGGCGCGTATTTTCTTGGTGGGAAACCTCACCTTGAGCTCAGGCGCCCGCGCACTATCTAAGTCCGCCCCCGACTCCGGCGGATTCCGTCGATAGAGGGGCGCGACCCTTCTGCCGGTCGATATACAGATTCAGATGGCTGGCGAGGTACTATAGGGAAGGCTCACTGCCCACAAGGGGCTGCCTGTCATGAGCATTCCAAGCATCAGCAGCACGCAGTCCTTGAATGGGTACATTGCGCTCCAGCGTGCCCATCACAAAAGAGAGCTGGATGAATCGGCTGGTGCGTTTTCCGTAGTCCCGCCGGGCTCCCCCATCGCGAGTGCGAACCCGCTGATTTCGGCCATTGCTGTCTCGCTGACGCAGCTTGGGCTGACCCCCGCGCTCGGCACGGCATCTACTGCCGCGTCTTCCTCAGCTATTACGGCTGCATCAGCAACGAATCAGTCGCCCTATTCGGCAGATACGAGCAGCATGACTGCCGATTCGTTGTCCGCAAACGGCGCGCTAAAAACATTCCCGGCGTTTCTTGCCCAATTGTTGGCCGCAGCCCAGCAGGCGACGGATACTGATGCTGCGTCAACGAGTAGCAGCAATGGTAGTGCTCAGGCTGCTGCCGCTGCTGCATCCACCGCGGCCACGAACGCGGCGGTTGGCTCCAATAACGCCGTCGTAATAAGAGGTCTCGCACCTCTGCCGCAGCAGCCGAGTGGATCGCAGCAGGTACAGCAGTACAGAAACATCGCGTCGACATTCTCCAACCTGGCTCAGGCATTGAGCTCCAGTTCGAGCAGTCCGTCGCCTACCTCAAACGGTGCTAGCAGCCTGACAACAGTCTTACAAAACCTTTGGGCCTCACTTAGTTCGTCGCACGGAACATCAGGCGATTCTTCAGGCAACGCAATGCCCAGCTTGCAAACGTTCCTGCAAACGTTGGCGCGCAACTTTAGCGAAAGCGGCATCTCCGGCCTACGCGGAGTGTTTGTCGACACGGTGGTTTGACGGCAGTCTGTGGATGTTCAAGCAGGCGGATGAATCCGCAAAGTCTTCGTCTTTTTCACGCGTTCGCTGAAGACCCGCTAAGCCTTGGCTGAAGAATTCGCAACAATACGATTTCGTGACGAAACTAGGCATTTTCTTTCACATCTTGCAACGTCGTAGTCGCTATACATTGCGCCAAGCGTCGGTGATTTCCGCTGGCGTCCCGTCGACCATGACATTATCAAAGTAAGAATCGGAGAATTGTCGTGAGCAAAGTTAGCTATCAAAACAAATCCTACGACTTCGATGACATTAGCGATCAGTTCGACTCCGCGGTCATAGAGCAAATGGCGGGCGAATACGATACCGATCAGGACTTCTTCAACACCTATCTGGTGAAGCATCACGAAAAGTTCGGTGAGCAATTCGTTGTGCATTGATCGTAAGAAGTGGTCGCGAAAACACGCTTGTAGTGCGGTACGCGCAATTGACGACAGCGTGTTTTCTCGAAAGCGATTGTACGTCGCTACGGAAAATAAGGGGCAGAGTCTTTTATCAATGACCTGCCCCTTATTTCTTGGGTTGCTGCAAAGATTTAGTCCCTAAGTCAGGGTGACGGCCAATGCAAACGTGATAGCCCAAAGTGACAGTTGGAGCGCGAGCGTAGGCAGGATCTTTTGAGCGTGATGACGACCTGTCGCCGTAAACCAGAACATGATGGGTATCTGACCAAACATAAGCAGCATCGCAATGTGGTCGGCAGTGTCTTCATCGTGGTGAGCTGGATGCAAGCCATATTTCCAAAGCTGCACGGCAATCATCAACTGCACGATGGTGGACATAATGACGGGCATAGCGCCGTCCCATTGTCGAATGGGAGCATCGTTCGGCGGGGCTGAATAAGAGGGCTGTTCAGAGGACATTGAAGCGCTCCCTGGCTGCCAGGAAAAACAATGTAACCATGTCATGGCACAGGGATGACAACGATATGGAGCTTGGCGGACTGACGTGTTGCCGCGAATGAATGGCGACACGATGGAGAGAGTCTGTTGTCGTTCCATGACCGACGTTGCCGGCTGGGGCCAAAAGCGAGTGAAGCAGGTGTAAAACTTAAGGTGATTGAGCTGTAAGTTGCGGCCCAGGTCCAGCATGCCGTTCGGTCGATAAGGGTGCCAACGACTGTTGCGAAGACCGCGACGCTTGGTGAAACTGCTGGCGGGGAACGCGACGGGAAGCAGATGACCAAGGCACCAGCGTAGGCGATGTTCAAAAGAATTTGCGGTTGCATGCTGCTCCTCCTGGCGTCGTATGTTTTTGCGATGAGTGACGCTCGCGCGAGCTCGCCGGTTTTCGACAGTGGTCAGGTCAGAACCGTGGCGGTCGATACGCCAAGTGCAACTCAAAACGGGCATTATACAAACAGCAATAAACACGACATTTCTCAGGGGAAATCATGATCGCCGCGCAACTCATCGGCTTAACTGTATCTATCTGTTTTATCTGCGCACTGCCTGTAGCGTCACCCGGCTGGATCAGGGCGAGAGAGGTAATGCCGAAACGGCCTGGTAGAAATGCCCGTCACGCCCCCAGTTCCCGTACAACTCTGCACTCAATTTCTGGCGTTACGTTTCATGGCTACCACACGCAGGTGAGGCGATGATTGTGAGGCGCGTAGTGCGCTTGTGCTGCCTGGGGCTCGGTGTCTTGATCGTGGGCCACGCTTGGGCTGACCGCTGCCAATTGGAACGGTACGGGACGTTGCCGGTGGATATAGAAGGAGGCCGCGCCACGACCATGGTAAAGATCAACGGGAGTGATACGCGCTTTGCCCTCGATACGGGGGCTTTTTTTAATATCATGTCAAAAGCCTCCGCGTCGTCGCTTGAGCTCAGGTTGCGTGCTTTGCCACCTGGCTTTCGCATCACCGGCATTGGAGGTGCTGCGGATGCTCAATACACACGCGTGAGGGAATTAGGCATTCTTGGCACGGCGCTCAAAAACATTGATTTCATCGTTGGCGGCACCGATTCGGGCTACGGATTGCTAGGCGCCAATCTGCTCGATTTCGCTGATCTGGAAATCGATATGGCCCACGGCAAATTGACTCTGTTCAAGGTGGACGGTTGCGACAAGGATGCGCTGGCCTATTGGTCAGCTGGGCGCGATTACTTCATGGCCAATCTCGACCCTTCCGACAATACGCTCGACCGGCGCACTTTTATCGATGTGACGATAAACGGCATGAAAGTACGGGCGCTAATCGATTCGGGAGCCTATGCCACATTGTTAACCCGACATGCTGCCGAGCGGGCCGGCATCGACCTTAACGCACCGGATGTGAAGCAGAGCAATGCCGTCATGGGCTTTGGTGCCAAGTCGGTAAAGGCCTGGATTGTGCGCGTTAATTCATTCTCAGTCGGCACGGAAACCATCCAGCATAGCCAGATGCAGGTCATTGACGGCAATCTTGGCGACGGCAACAACGACATGTTGCTTGGCCTGGATTACCTCCTCGCCCATCACATCTTCATTGCCAACAGCCAACGAAAAGCCTATTTCACCTACAACGGCGGACGCGTGTTTGCCTTCGCAGAAGCACCCAGCGACGGCGATAAAAAGGGTGCCAGCACTTCAACGGATGGCGGGGATGCAACGCCGAAAACGGCGTCCGATTACGCGTTGCGTGGCGAAGCCGATCTGTCTCGCGGCGAACCGCAAGCCGCCGTTGCCGATCTGAACGAGGCGATTCGCATGGCGCCGGATCAAGCCGATTACTATGTGGCCCGTGCGAGGGCGTTTTGGACGGCCAAACAGTCCGATGCAGCGCTCACCGATCTCAACAAATCCTTGAGCCTGGATCCGAAGAACCTTGACGCTCTGCTGCTTCGCGCCAGGCTCCACTTCATGCACAGAGACCGTGCGAGCGCGGAAGCCGACGTCACGGTGGCCAGCGCGTTGGCGCCTGCGGGATCAACGCAGGCACGTTCGGTCGCCGCCATGTACATCCAACTCGATCAACCCGCCGCGGCACTACCGCTGCTAGACGACTGGATTCGCCTTCATGACAATGACGCCACGCTCGGCTCTGCGCTCAACGAGCGCTGCTGGGCTCGAGCTTTGAGCAATCAGATGCTCGACGATGCGTTGCACGATTGCCGTAAGGCAATCAGGCGCGACGGCGAAAACCCTGTCTACCTCGACAGCCTCGGCCTGGTGCAATTACGGCTGGGAAATTATTCCGAATCCATCAAGGCCTACGAGCAGGCCGTGGCACAAAGGCCGCGTTCCGCATGGTCGCGTTATGGTCTTGGCCTAGCGAAAATCCGTAATGGCCAGAAGGATGCGGGCAATGCCGATCTAGTTGCCGCGCGCGCGCTTGATCCGGGCATCGAGGCACACGTCAACAAGTACGGCTTGGCCGCGGCGAACCCATAGGCCGGATCGGCATTCTGCGGTTAAGTGAAAGATCGGCTGATAGAGATGAATACGGATCAGGGAGCTCGACATTTTGCTCTGGCAGACGATGTCCGTTTTCGACCCGAAGCGGACATTGCAATCGGCGGCATGGTCGTCTACTGGGTGCTTCCAGGCTAGTCAAGGCAGGGGGAGATGGACATTCTTTTGATTGCCATAGGGCCAATGATCTTCGGTATCGGCGTTTGGTATTTGTTGGGGGCTTGGCAATCTTTTTTGGTGCGAGTAGCCAGTCAACATGATTTGCCGACTCGATTGAAAGTGGCTGCTAGATGGTATGTCTTAGGGGTTATACCGATCATGTTGGCGCTCATCGCCGGCACGTTCATGATGAGCCTGATAATGATTCGCCGCATCGAGGGTGAGCCACACATCTTGCTCCTTCTCGTGCTCGGCACCTATGTGCTCACTGCATACCCCGCATATGTTCGGTGGTTCAAGGCCTCGAAAGAACGGATTGCCCTTGGCTTCAAGGGCTGACCACCGCTTGAGATGGTCATGCCGACATGTCCGCTTTCGACCCATAGCGGACGGCTCCCTTGGCGTTTCGTCATGGCGCAAGAACATACGACTGCCTACTACTTGTAAAGACGAAGCTGCTGGCTACGATAAGGCGACAGGAGAGCAAGGGCTATCGCACGGAGTGCTCGAACGGGCACATCAGATGCATTCGGCTCTTTGCTGGCATGGACCGGGGGAGCGAAATGTCGAACGAACGATTGGGTTCGTGCCGCAATAGCGGCGCGGCACTTTTCAGTTTGCTAAGTGTGGCCAGTCTGGCACTGATGGTCTTTATCGAAAGCGCGGCGGCGCAGCCTCCCCCTTTCGGACCGCCGCCTCAATCCGAGTCCATAGCGAACAGTACCGGCGATTCGCCGAATCGCTTGCTACCGACGACGGCACCGAAATTAGACATTCCTTATTCGTCGAAATTTTCGCCCAAGTTTCCGCCTGAAGCCGCGCGCGCTGGGCACTACGGAACGGTAACGCTTCTACTTGAGGTGGGAAAAAATGGGAGTGTGGTGACTGCAAAAGTTGCCAAAAGTACCGGTTACACCGAGCTCGACGCCAGTGCGATGGACGCTGCGGTCAAGTGGAAATTCTCGCCCTGCTATAGGGATGGGGCAGCGCAGACTTGTTGGGTGCGCGTACCGATTAATTTCGGACCAGACAAAAAGCTCGCGCACGATGTGACAACGGCCGGGCCACCTCAGGGGCTCGTCACCGCGATGAACAGCGAGCATGCGCGTGCGATCCTCAAGTCGCTATCGGGCGGCGCGGCGGTCACGCTGCTCAATGGCTTCGTCACGGCGGATGATTTGCAAAAGCTAGATAGCGGTGGGATCGCTGAGGGCAATCGCTATGCACTCGTCTTGCAGCCGGCGCAATTCGCGGGCCGTACGTTTTCGCCGGCGGTCTTCGCATCGGTCCAGGCGTTGGCGCGAAAGACCGACTCGTTGTCCATGACCCGCAATTACGCGAATGCGCAGATGGATGCGCAGAAAGACAGTCGACCGAGCACGATGAAGGATCTGCACATCACCGCGATCGACGGCGGAAACGTTGTGCTTGATACGTCCTCGTGTATTGCGAGATCGGGACAGGTTGTGATGGCGATGGGGGATCGGCAAGTCCCTGTTGATACGATTATCGCTTTCGTTTACGCAGATAATCAGCTCTTCACCGCGAGTGGGTATGCACGTAAAACGCCTGCCGATATGCAATGGCTTGCCAACGAATTCCTACCTTGGCTGCGAGGGATCTGCGGGGCGGCGTGATTGATTCGGCACCTCACAATTGAATAGGCGCAGCCCATCCAGCTTCGGGTCGAACGAGGGCTATTGGTGATATGGGACGTATTGGCCAAAGATGAATGCGCAGGCATATCTTGATGTCAGCTTCCGACCCAAAGCGGGCCTGACAGGTACGCGATGCGTGTTGAGACGTCCAAGTTCAAGCAGACGTTGACATTGAAAAATTTCGCAATACGGGCTTCATATTCCTCAGGGGAAAGAACCATGTATCGAGGCAGTTTGGGGTTGGGTGCAGTTTTTTTGCTGTTGGCGTCTTGCGCACAGACGCCGTCGAAAGTCGCCGACAATGCGACACAGGTAGACGATGCAGCGGCCAGACAACGGCTAATCGTCAACTTCATGGCTCACGAGCCGCCGACGCATCCTGGTGCGCAGGACATCACCTACAACTCTCACTATCCGCCTCACTTTCCAGTCGAGGCGGTCAGGGCTGGGCACTATGGAAAGGTAACGCTATTGATCTACGTCAATGCCAAAGGCGAGACTGGCGATATCCGCGTAGAAACCAGTAGCGGTTATCCAGAGCTCGACGCAAGCGCAATCGATGCGGCGAAGCACTGGGTCTATTTTCCTGCAGCGAAAGACGGTGTACCGCAGCCGGGCTGGATACGAACCCCAGTGAGTTTCGACCGCCCCATTCCGCCGCCGCGCTCCCCCGATGGTTTGCAGGTGGGTGTCGCTACGGAGGCTGACGCCGTCGCACTCATGGGCAACCCCGGGGGAACTATGCGATATACCAACGGAATGACCGACATGATTTGGGGGAACCGAAGCGTTGGCATGGTCATTCTTAGCTTTGATGCAGCCGGCACGCTTACCAAGGTTTACAAGTCCAAGCCTGCATCCTAGTCGTGACGAGCCACGCTGTCCTGTGATGGGTCGGATCGAACTTTTCCCGGTACAAGGAATGGCTGCTTCCGACCCCAAGCGGACCTTTTGAGATCATGCACAAGACTCCTCGTAGCGGGCGACTAAAGGAATCGATGACATGTTCTATCGGATTACTGGGGGCCTACTGATTGCTATCGGTCTGTTGATCGGTGTGGTCGGGTTATACGAATGGATGCATACCGATACCATGGCACGGATGCTCTCCGAGTTTTCCGAAGCGGGGGCCTTCCGCGGTACCGTTTTTAAGCCCGCGTTGTGGGCAAGCCACTGGCGCTTGGCGAATCTCGTTATAGCGGGCATGGCGTGTTCGACGGCAGTGGCTGGTTTAGTGGTGAGGCTCAAAAAGCCATGGGGTTATCTGGTTCTATTTGGCACATTCGTCTTCGCCGGGACATATCCACTCATTCTCCGTATGTCGAGCTACGCTCAATACAAGTGGGAGGGCGGCAGTATCCGAGCCGGGCTTGCCTATGTGGCAGTGGCGCTCATGGCGCTCTTAGTCTACGTAGTCGTGGTACGCCGGCAAAGGGCCGGAATTGATCGGTAACTGGCCCAACGTTGGATGACGCGTAACTGTCCGCTTCCGATGGCCGACTGAATCCGCCACTCAAAGCGGAACTTTCGATTTAGGATATCCGAAATCGCATATAGATTCTTCAGGGTTAGCGCCTAAGCCCGCACGTAAAATTCAGGCGCGAATGCACATCTATTATCAGATCGCCCGACTTTTGATACCGGTCGTCGTCGCAAGCATGTTGCATGGCGACGACGCCGGGTTTAATGCCGAGGCTTTCAATTTGCGCTTATTCAGTGGCTATCAGACGCTTCGCAATGGTCATTCGGGCAAGCGAAGTCGACCTCGCTATTCTGGCCGCCGAGTAGCGAAATTTTGGGCCGTGTATCGATAGCTTTTCCATCTTTTTCCAACACCACGGTGTAGTCGCCCATGGGCAACTGGCCGAGTTTGTAGCGCCCCTGGTTATTCACGGTTCCATGGCGATGCAAACCTGTATCACTTTTTGCCGTGACGATTGCCCCAGCCTGAGCCTGACCAAAGATGGTGGAGGTGGTCGACTGAGCATGTGCGGCTAGTGGAGACAGGGAGCTGATGAAACCCAGTGCCATGACAATGGCCACGTTACTCATGGAAAGCGCCCACGTGCGTAGACGGTTGCTGGCTTTGAAATACTCGGTCGTGTGCATGGAATCTCCTATTTTACGAATGACACTTCGGACGCGTTGCACTAGCCGCATACGGCCTTGATTGCCGCGATTGGCATGCGCCATGCCTGCTAATTAATCAATGCCAGTTTTTTGCTTCCTTGCATTGGCTGTTCGCGTTCCCGCTTTCCCTGTGCACTGGGTACCTACCCCACCCAGTCGTCATGGATCCACTCACCATTGGACCATTTGAACCGCTCTATCATTTGCCATGAATAGCGCTACCGTCAAATGCAGATTTTGTCTTGCTACTAGATTGACCACTCGATAGATGAACTGAACTACCGAATGCGATGAAGATGGGCCACATTGAGTAGCCTTACGCAGCTTTGCAGCCCACGTCAGTCCTACGTAAGTTCTTACTTGGAGATCTGATTAGCTCGTGAATCAAACGGGCTGTTCCATCTAAGCGTGGACTGCGCCCGAGATTAAGGCACTTCCGGCCTATGAGTGGACAGCACCTGCGATGACCACACCTCCGCCATCGGCCGTTGCCTTATCCACTGCAACCGCTGCGGCGGATTCAGCGGGCACATCGATGGCTCAAGACGTCGCAACGCTGATGGGTTGTGGTGTCGTCGAAGCTAACGGCAACGCCTCGTTCGTTGCACCGTGCGGGACTTACGGCGTCTTGATCAGTTGCGACGGCGGCCAATGTCGTCCCATGCATACTGTTAACGTCAAGAACGATGACTAAGGGGTTGGTGTAACTATGAGGTAAGCCCAACCTGGTTTGCGCAGACCGGAAGCAAAGGGATAGATGCGTTCGTGATCGAACGCATCTAATCCGGCCATGCGAAATCGTGGGCTAACCCGGAAATCACGGATGACGCGAACGTTTGATTTCGACCCGTTGCGGACGCTTCGGGCAGGAGTGCGCTAAGCAACATCCCATCGAAATCCTATACAAGGCATGCTTGGGCGGTCTCATATAGAGTGGTTTTCCGATCCTGATCGGACGTTAAGTGGGCAGCGAATTTCGGCCCGATTCGTTCGCTTTCTTAGACAGAGCGGAGATCTTTCGTGATACCAGTTACGCTGATCATCGATATGCAAGGCGATTTCTTTGCGCACAAAAGGCTATCGGATCGGCGAGGAAGTCTGATTGCAAACATCAATGAGCTGGTGACCGCGACGCGCGAAGCAGAAACGCCATTGGTGTGGGTCAAGCAGGAGTTCTTGCCTGATTTGAGCGACGCTCCGCTGGAAGTTAAGCGAGGCAATATTTCTATAGTTATTTCTGGAACTTCTGGTGCGCAAATTTTGCCGGAGCTCGATGTTCGATCTTCAGACAACATCATTATAAAAAAGCGCTACAGCGCTTTCTTTGGTACGGATCTTGACGATCTTCTCCGCAGTTTTCATTGCGACACGCTGATCGTCGCGGGCGTAAACACGCATGCTTGTATAAGGGCGACAGTGGTTGATGCCTATCAGCGGGACTACGAAGTGATCTTGGCGCGCGAGTGTATCGAGTCGCATGACGGCGAGCATCATGATATGAGCTTGCGATATATGGACGGCAAGCTTGGCCGCGGCATGGATAATCGGGAGATTCGATCCTTGCTCTTGGTCCGTCCCAGTTAGTTGAGGCTTGAGCGTCCATTTCCGGGCCAGAGCGGATATTTGAGGCGGAGCATCAGCATGTAGCTTTGCGAGCGTTTGTTAATTAGCCACTCAAGTCTTAACGAATCGCGATGGGCTTCTTTAGATGAGTCATAGCGGTGCTGATCGCGATATGAATGGCTTGACTCCGCCGCTCTGGCGATTAGGCGAACCGTTCAACTGTGACGAGTAGACTTCCTGCGGGTTACGTAAGGATGTTGTGGCTTCGCGCCGAAGGATTGCTTGGTCGCTGATGCATCACATCGTCTTCACATCTACGTATGGAGGTTCGATCATGTCAAAGCGCAACAGTTATAAGACGTTTGCTATCGCCACGTTTCTTGCGGCGAGTGCATGCACGGTGGCATTCGCGGATACGCCAGCGGCAAACGCCGGCAAGTTGAACGACAAGGACAGCACTTTCTTGAAGCAGGCCGCAGAAAATGGGGGCGTGACGACGCAGCTGGCCAAGATGGCGCTCGACAAATCTTCCGATGCCAAGGTGAAACAGCTCGCGCAGCAGATTGTCGATGATCAGAACAAAGCCAATGATCAGGTGAAAACGCTAGCGCAGACCAAGCAACTTACGCTTCCGGCGGACGGCAGTGCGGATTCGCAAAAGCAAACCAAGCAGCTGCAAGCAAAAAGTGGCCAGGCGTTTGACGAGGCGTGGGTCAAGGCGGTGGTGAGCGATCAGCAGAAAACCGTCAAGGCTTTCACGCAAGAAGGTAAAGATGCGAAGGACAACGATGTTAAGCAGCTTGCGCAAGGCGCACTGCCTGCGCTCAACAGTCACGTGAAGTCAGCCCAGGCGTTGGCCGCGATACCAGCGGCACGCGATGATGCGATGAAGGATGCGATGAAGGCATCCACCAGCAGCCCGATGTCTGCTATGCCAACGAGTACGCCGGGCACCACAACCGCTAGCGACACACCTACCGCGTCTGCTGCTGCGGGAGCGGTCAAGCATTAGCCGGTTGATCGCTACTTTTTCAAAGCAGTTTTGCCAGGATTTTTGGGTTGTCTGATGAGGCGAAGATCGACAGCAGCGGCGATGTCCGCTTGCAACGGTGATCGCAATGGGTCATGCAACTGATAGAACACTGCATAGGCAGCGGGAATGTTGCATGGGCTGATTGAGGTCGCCATCCGGCGCGTACATTTCACAGCCACATGCCGTCGAATGTGCCTGGTTGCCGGCGAAGGACGCAACCAGGCGCCACTTCACGCACCGCCGAGTCCCTCACCAATCATGGTTAAAGGATCGACGGTTTTGTCGAACTGCTCGGCGGTGACCTTGCCCGATGCTAGCGCTGCCTCTCTCAATGTCGTTCCATCGGCGATTGCTTTTTCGGCAATATGAGCAGCGTTCTGGTAGCCGATGACAGGCGAAAGCGCGGTAACCAGCATGACGCTTCCTTCGACATATCCCTTGATTTTTTCGCGGTTGAGTTCGGTTCCCTCCACCGAGAACTCTCTGAATTTTCCACAACCATCGGCCAAGATACGCGCCGATTTCAGAAAGTTGTTGATGATGATCGGCCGCATGGCGTTGAGCTCGAAATTTCCCTGACTTCCGGAAAAAGCGACAGCCGTATCGTTGCCGATCACTTGAATGGCAATCATGACCATGGCTTCGCATTGGGTTGGATTGACCTTGCCGGGCATGATCGATGAACCCGGCTCGTTGTCCGGAAGTTTTAGTTCAGCGAAGCCGCATCTCGGTCCGGATGCCAACCAACGCATGTCGTTGGCGATCTTCATCAATGCCACCGCAAGGCCGCGCAACGCGGCATGTGCGCGAACCATCGCATCGAGTGATCCCTGCGCGGCGAACTTGTTCGATGCCGTAACGAAAGGTTTGCCGGTTAATTCAGCTATTTTTTTTGCGACGTCCCTGGAAAAGCCTTTGGGCGCGTTCAATCCCGTACCGACTGCGGTGCCGCCGACGGCCAGTTCATAGAGTCCCTTTCGGCTTGCCGCAATCTCTTCAATGCACGCCAGAATCTGGCCGTGCCAGCCATGCCACTCCTGGCCAACCGTCAGGGGCACCGCATCTTCAAGATGAGTACGCCCAATTTTGACGACGTCCATCCAGCCTTTGGCTTTCCTCTCGATCGTTTCGGCGAGCTTCGTGACCTGTGGAAGCACTAAGGTGTCGATCGCCTCCACGGCGGCAACGTGCATGGCGGTGGGAAACGTGTCGTTGGAGGATTGGCCCATGTTGACGTCGTCGTTCGGGCCAATGGGCTTTTGCGTACCCAGTTCTCCGCCGACCAACTGGATGGCGCGATTGGAAATAACCTCGTTGACGTTCATGTTCGATTGCGTGCCCGATCCGGTCTGCCACACAAACAGCGGATAGTTCGCATCGAGCTTGCCCGAGATCGTTTCGTCAGCGGCTTGCACGATGGCCGCCATCTTCCAATCGGGAAGGCGACCCGCCGCGTTGTTCACCAGCGAGCAAGCCTTTTTGACGTAGCCATAGGCATGGTAGATAGCCTTCGGCATCAAATCGTCGCCGATCGAAAAATGATGCAAGGAGCGCTGTGTTTGGGCGCCCCAGTAACGGTCTGCCGGCACCTCGACCGTGCCCATACTGTCAAATTCTTTACGCAATCCACTCGCATTGACGCCGATGGGGATATTGCGAAGAGTGGGAGTGCTGTCGAGGTCGCTCACTTCTGAGTCCTTAAAGTCGCTAGGCCATGATCGATGGGGGATGGATGTTCTTCGATCTCGTCGCTATTGTTGGAATAGCGGAAGGCACGAAACGCTTGCACGATAAAACCGGTTATCGGCCCGGAGCGCAAGTGTATCGATCGTCTTGTAACGCACGCGTGAGTTTTTAAAAATGTTTATAGGGAAAAGGTGCTATACGCGCATGAATAAACTGGCGTAGCGTATTTTCGCCCGTTGACCAAAGCGTAGGCATCCGAAAATTCAGACCGGGAAAGCCCCATGACTTCCGACGAGCGTTGCACTGTTGTGCTTGCCTTTGCACGGACATTGTTCGTAAACGGACAAGCTACGCAGCAAACGATGGACGCAACAGAGCGATTCAGTCGCATCATGGGGCTGCGGGCAAATCTGCTGGCGCGCTGGGGGGAGCTGGAGCTTCAGTTCGATGCGCGGGAAGGTACACGGATCATTCGATCGTCGGCGAGCCTTTTTGGTGTGGACATGCATCGGGTGGCGTCGACGATGCGCGTGATGGGTGATGTCGAATCCGGCCGTCTTGTACCCGAAGCGGCCATGAAGGTGATCGACGTGATCTCGCGGGCTGCGCCGGCTCCAACATGGCTTTTCGCGTTCGCGGCAGCTCTAGGTGCTGTGGCGCTATCGGTAATCTTTGGTGTCGACCATTTCGCTCCGACGGTACTGATATTCATCAGCGCCGGCCTGGGTGCACTTATGCGCCGTGGCCTGGGCCATCTGAGCACCAATCCCTTTATTCAACCATTGTGCGCGGCGATGCTTGCCGGCTTCATCGGTGCGTTAGCGGTCCACTTCAACCTGAGTTCGTCGCTACGTCTTGTCGCGGTCTGTCCGTGTATGGTCTTGGTGCCCGGGCCGCATTTCCTCAACGGTGCAATGGACCTCATCGGTGGGCGTATCCATCTTGGCGCCGCTCGCTTGGTCTACGCAGTTCTTATCGTGTTGGCGATTTCCACCGGATTGCTGCTCGGCCTGGCGTTTCTTGGTCTTTCATTGCCGGTGGATCCAGCAGGACGCACCGTCATGTTGTGGCTGGATGTCATTGCCGCCGGCACCGCGGTGGCTTCGTATGGCGTCTTCTTCTCAATGCCGCTCAATATGCTGTACTGGCCCGTCGCGGTAGGGATGGTCGCCCATGCATTGCGGTGGATTGCACTTACCGTCTTCGATCTACAAGCCGCGTGCGGAGCATTTGTTGCATGCGTCGTTGTTGGTTTGGTACTCACCCCAGTGTCGCGTCGCACGCATATGCTTTTCGCAGCCATCGGGTTCGCGGCCGTGGTGTCGATGATCCCTGGTGTCTATCTTTTCAGGATGATGAGCGGGCTGGTGCAGATTGCCAGCGAAGCTCAGCCGGCGCAGGCGCTGATGGGTGGCACGCTCTCTGCCGGGATAACGGCCTCGACCATCATTTTGGCGATGAGCCTGGGGCTTGTCGTTCCAAAGATGATCGTTGACTACTTCGGCAATCGAGCAGAATCCCGAAAAGGTGGGGGCGCTGATGGGTGAGGGGACTGCGCTGCCTCCCCGTTGGGGACGGGCATCCTCTGGGCCATTCCAGGTGGTGTGATTTTTTTTCGGTTTCAGCGAATCATGGGGTGAACCGAAGCATTCGCGAGCGACCATGAGCCCCCGCCCGGACCCACGCCATTTCCAGACGCTGCTGCGCGAACACGAAGGCATTGTGTTCAAGGTGGCGGCCCTGTACGCCCATCACGCCGAAGACCGGCGCGACTTGGCGCAGGAGATAGGCCTTCAGGCGTGGCGTTCGTTCGCGCGCTTCGATCCGCTCAAGGCGAAGTTTTCCACCTGGCTCTACCGCGTGGCGCTGAACGTGGCGATTTCCCAGCTGCGTAAAACGCACGGGGCCCGAGATGCGCGCATGGAGCCGCTGGAACAGCACCATCTGGACAGTATCGGCGCGGAACCGGCGACCGAACCTGACGAGCGGCTCGTCACCCTCTATGCCTTTATCGGGCAGCTCGATGCACTCAATCGGGCGCTGATCCTGCTTTATCTGGAAGACAAATCCTATGCGGAGATGGCCGAGATCCTCGGCATCACCGAAACCAACGTGGCGACCAAGATCGGCCGCATCAAACAAGCGCTGCGCGGGCAGATGACCGGCGCAGCCATCGCGGGAGCATGAATATGGAACTCGACGAGATGAAGCAAGCGTGGCTGACGCTCAACCATCAGTTGGCGCGGCAGGAGACGTTGAATTGGCAAATCTTCCGCAGCAATCAAATGGAACGTCTGCGCCGCGGAGTGCGCCCGCTGGCGTGGGGGCAATCGATGCAGATCGTTCTTGGCATCGCCATTGCGCTGTGGGGCATCAGTTTCTGGACCACGCACCAGCACATCTGGCAAGCGATGGCTTGCGGCATTGCCATGCAAGCCTTCGGCACGCTGGCGATCATTTTTCCGGCGCGCGTGCTGTCGCTGGTGCTTGTCATTGATTACGCAGCTCCCGTGCTAGACATTCAACGACGCGTCGCGCAATTGCGCGCATGGCGAGTGAAGGTGGAGGCACCGGTGTTCGCGGTGCTGGGCAGCCTCATCTGGATTCCGGCGATGCTGATGCTGATTCAGTACGGCGCGGACCGTGTAGGCGTCAATCCATGGAGTGAAATGTCGGGTTCAGTGCTGTGGCTTCTCCTTTGCGGCGTGATCTCGCTACCCGTAGTTGGCCTCGTATATGCGCTGCTGCGCTGGCTGGGGTATGGACGTCGACTGGAGGACAGTTTGGCTGGCAACTCAGTAAAGCGAGCCGAAGCCATGCTTGAAGAAATCGCCCGGTTTGAGCGCGAGTAAAGACGTCAACACGATGCCCGCTTTCGATCCGAGGCTGTCACTGTAAAAAGCACCATGCCTTCACGTCAGTTGATTGGAAAGCTACTCACCCAACAAAGCTCGGCCTGAAAGGCGTTCGGACATGAAGCAACCGGTTGCGCGCCCAAGTGGAAAGTGGTGTCTCCACGTAACGAAACGTTAGCCACGCGCAGATCACCGCAACGACAGGGCGGATTACAAAAAGCACGGCATTGGCTGCGTCGTGGTTCATGGGAATGGCGTTGACGACGTGCTGCAAGATTTCAAAGACGTAAACATGAACCAGATAAAGCGAGTAGGAAATATTTCCCAACCACACACACCACGCGGGAACCTTGAGTGCGTCGACCTTTGCAAGCATGAAGACACCGAAGAACAGGATGGCCATAGGGATTCCCCACCCGTGTGGGCCAAAGAAATTCACCATACCCAGGCGATGCCATCCCATCAGTAGCAGCATCGATGACACCGTCACTACGGCGTAGATCGTCCAAGTGCGCTCGACTTTGAAATCAGACACGTAGAGCCATCCGCCGATCATGCCAATCACGAAATCCCACACGATGGGATTGATGGCGAGGTTTGCATACCTGGACCACTCCACTAACGGTTGGGCGGCTACATTCAGGCTGTAGCCTCCGCGAAGGAGCGGGATCGCCACTAAGGTCAAAGCAAACCATGCAGCCATGACCATGTAGCGCCACCGTCCGAAAAGCATGCACGCGGCGAACAGCAAATAAAAATAACACTCGAAGCACAACGTCCAGGCCACGCCGACGGCCATCTGAAAATAAATGCCGGACGTGCCTGGATTGTGCGGAATGAAAGCAAGCCCTTCCAGGTACGGGAATACGATAGAGGGATCGAGGAAGCCATGCATGCCGTGTTCCACCACGAGCGCCAAGGGCGTGATCACGGCGAACAGGGGCCATATCCTGGCCGCCCGCTTGGCTATGAACCGCCAAGCGTAAGCCTTGGTGCCGTCGAAGTTCTGGCTGGTGAACATCATCAGAAAGCCGCTGATGATGAAGAACAGATCGACGCCCATGCCCGTCGGCAGCAGTATGTGATCGGCAACGGCTTTCCCTGTGGCAGTATCCATGAGCACACTGCGGCTGTGAACCATCACGACCATAAGCGCCGCGGCGCCCCGCAGCGCTTGAACCCATTCCAGCTTGCTCTCTCGCACTGCCATCTACGGTGGGTGCCGCTCGCACCTATTTTGGTTGAGCGGAAGCCGCATGGGGCGGCTGAGGCAGGCGGAAGGTGGTTTCGTGCCAGGCGACGTGTAGGCCGGATGTCAGCTTACCGGCGCTCGGAACATTCGCTAGCATCAGCCGTTAAGGATCGGACGGGCGGCGACGTAATGCGATATTTCCTGGTGGATAAATCCCCATCTTTAGCTGGGGCAGCGCGACAGCGGCGTTCGTTCAAGCGTGCGCTTCCGGTGGCTGTGCTGCTTGCGTTAGGTATGGTTGCAAGTGCGCAGGCCGACACGCCCGAAGCGGCACGCTGGCACCGTGAAGCGCAGGCCGTCAGCATCACGCGCGACGACTGGGGTATCGCCCACGTACACGGCAAGACCGATGCCGACGCCGTGTTCGGTATGGCGTATGCGCAGGCGGAGGACGACTTCAATCGCGTCGAGACCAATTACCTCAACGCTATGGGGCGTCTCGCCGAGGCCGAGGGTGAGTCGGCGATCTGGCGCGACCTGCGTATGAAGTTGTTTATCGATCCCAGCGAGCTGCAGCGACAGTACGCCGCCAGTCCCAGCTGGCTCCAGGCATTGATGAATGCATGGGCTGACGGCTTGAACGATTATCTCGCCACGCATCCAGACGTACACCCGCGTGTGATCAAGCACTTCGAGCCGTGGATGGCATTGAGTTTCAGCGAAGGCAGCATCGGTGGCGATATCGAACGCGTCGCGCTCGATCCCTTGGCGAACTTTTATGGGCACGATGCTGAAGCGACTGCGAGCGTGGCCGCTCCATCGAGCTGGGCCGAGCCGTCCGGCTCGAACGGCATCGCCATTGCACCCAAGCTCACGGTCAACGGTCATGCACTATTGCTGATCAATCCGCACACATCCTTCTACTTTCGCTCGGAACTGCAAATGTCGAGCGATGCAGGGCTCGATGCATACGGTGCAGTTACTTGGGGACAGTTCTTTGTCTACCAGGGCTTCAATCAGCACATTGGCTGGATGCATACATCCACCACCGCCGATGCGGTGGATGAATTCGCCGAAACCATCGTGCATAAGGACGGCAAGCTGTTCTATCGCTACGGCGATGCGTTGCGCCCGGTAAGCGTGCGCCAGATCAGCGTGCCGTACCGCAAACCGGATAGCACGATGGCTGTACGCAGCTTCACCGTTTATGCCACTCATCATGGCCCTATCGTGCGCGAGCAAGACGGCAAGTGGATCGCGATCGCGCTGATGAACAAGCCGATGCCGGCATTGGAACAAAGCTGGCTGCGTACCAAGGCCAGCGACTATGCCAGCTACATGAAGGTGGCCGCGCTGCAGGCAAACTCGTCGAACAACACCATCTTCGCGGACGACAAGGGCGAGATCGCCTATCTGCATCCGCAGTTCATCCCGCGCCGCGATAATCGTTTCGATTACACCAAGCCGGTCGACGGCAGCGACCCCGCGACCGATTGGAAAGGTCTGACAGCGCTCAACGAGTTGCCGCACGTGCTCAATCCGCCCAATGGCTGGATCATGAACACGAACGATTGGCCATACTCGGCGGCAGGCCCTTATAGCCCCAAGCGCGAGGACTATCCGCGGTACATGGATATGGTCGGGGAGAATCCGCGTGGCATTCACGCCACGCTGTTGTTGTCCGGCCAGCGCGATTTCACCCTCGCATCGCTGATCACCAACGCGTTCGATTCCTATCTGCCGGAATTCGCGCGTCAGATTCCAATTCTTGTTGCCGACTACGATGCATTGCCCGCGACCGACCCGCTCAAGCAAAAACTCGCCGGCCAAATCGGCATGCTACGCCGCTGGGATTACCGTTGGGGAATCACTTCCATGCCCACCACATTAGCGGTGTTCTGGGGCGATATCCTGTGGGACAAAATGGACAAAGCGGATAACGCGGAAGGTCTGTCCGTCTACGACCTGATGGCGCGGAAAGCGGGTGCAAGGGCACGGCTCGATGCCTTGTCCGAAGCTTCTGACCGATTGGAAAAGGACTTCGGTAGTTGGGGCGTGCCCTGGGGCGAGGTCAATCGCTACCAGCGCATCAACGGTGCCATCGTGCAACCCTTCAATGACACCAAGCCGAGCATCCCGGTGCCTTTCACCTCATCGCGTTGGGGCTCGTTGGCTTCGTTCGGCGCGCACCGCTGGCCCGGCACCCACAAGTATTACGGCACCAGCGGCAACAGTTTCGT